>CAZEJJ010000274.1:0-5972 GCA_964512185.1 uncultured Enterobacterales bacterium
ACCACCTTCCAGCACAACAGCGAGTTTACATCCTCTACCAAGAACCGAATGGCCCCCCTTATGGGTCCACGCGGAAACGGCGGCCCCACCATCGCCCTCTCCGGCCCGAGCTGACGACCCAGCCCCCCCATCCCCCTTGTTGGCGACCTCCACCTCGTCAGTGAGCAGCTCGATGCCATTGTTGTCGAACGGGACCTTCAGGGTGACGCGCAGGATGCGGCGCTCCACCACCTCGATCTTCTCCACGAAGTGCAGCACCACCTGGCGCTGGACCTCGAAGGGCAGGGAGGTGAAGTCCTGCTCGAAGGCGGCAGCGAACCGCCGCAGGTTCTGCACGTTCTTCTCCAGCGCGCGCGTGTAGTAGTCTTCCTGCTGCAGCACCTCGTTCTCGGCCTCGAGGATGGCCTTCTTCTCCTCCAGCTCTGCGATGTGCTGGCGGCAGACCGCCGGGTCCAGCCCCTCGCCGATGGCGCGGAAGTAGTTCTCGATGCTGCGCACGACCTGATCGAGCTTGCGCTGGGTGGCCCGGGATCCTCGGCCATAGGTGCGGCGGCGAGCCTCGATGCGCTGCCGCACGCGCTGCTCCAGCTCCTCCATGGCCTCGGGCGCGCACAGGCGTGTGTGGATCAGCTCCAGGACCACCCCCTCGGCCCACTCCTTGTCCAGCGGGAAGGAAGTGCAGACGGCCTTACCCTTATATAGGTAGCCAGCGCAGTTGTAGCGCCAGGCAGGCAGCCTCGCTCCGCGAGTCTGTCGCACCATGTGCTTGCGGCCGACGTAGTTGTTGCCGCACTCGGCACAGCACATCAGCCGCGAGAGCAGATAGTCGACGTGCCGGGCCGGGGCCCGGGTGCGGTTGAAGGGACGAGCAGCGGACGCTTCGCGACGCCTCTCCCACAGCTCCCTGCTCACCAGAGCCTCGTGTGCGTTCTCGACGATCACCCTCTTGTCCGGGTCGGTGGCCTCGCGGGAGGCGCGGCCCGCCCGCTTGGAGCGGTACCAGACCTTGTCGCCCACGTAGACCCGATTGCGCAGGAGGTTGCCCATGGATGACGTGCTCCACCTGCCTCCCCTCGCCGAACGGACCCCGCGCTCGTTCAGCATGTTGACGATGCGCCGCTCGCCCAGGCCCTGGTTGGCGGAGAGGTCGAAGATCTCTCGCACCACCGCGACCTCTTCCTCCGGCCCGGGGACGAGCTGGCTGTGCTCCCGCCCCCGTGCGTCCTGCACCTTGGCCACTCGGTACCCGTAGGGCGGCCGGCCGCCGTTGAAGTAGCCGCGCTCGGCGTTCTCCCTCATGCCCTTGACGGTCTCGGTGCCCAGGTTCATCGAGTAGAACTGGTTGATTACCTCGATCATGCCTTCGTAGAGGAAGCCCTGCGGGGTCTCCGGGTCAAAGGTCTCCGTGACGGAGCGGACCTGCACGCCGTGCTTGCGCAGCAGGCTCTTGAACAGGATCGACTCCTCCCTGTTGCGGGAGAAGCGGTCGAGCTTGTGGACGAGGATGAAGTCCACGCTGTGGCGCCGGCAGTAGGCGACCATCTCGCAGAAGCCTGGGCGCTTGTCCGCGGGGGCGTAGGCCGACTGGCCCTTGTCCACGAAGCTGGCCGCCACCGCCCAGCCTGGCTGGCCGTTCACCCAGCGCTGCAGGGCCTTGTGCTGGGCCGGGATGGAGAGATCCTTCTGCGCCTGCTCCTCCGACGAGACGCGGCAGTAGGTGACGGCCGTGGGCATGGTGGTCCTCCTGGTGTTCGTGTCGAGCCCGCTCGCTGGCGATCACGGGCACAGCAAGAACAATGCCATCTTTCGGCCGGTGTCAAGGGAAATCCTCGGTGGATGGTCCACGGTGGACGGGGTTCTGGGTGTTCCTGGTAGGAGGCGCCTTTCAGAGACGTGGCCGCCTTCCCTCATCGGGGCTCCAGCCAGCCGGGCGCGCAACGAGCGTGCCGTGGACTGAGCGGCCCGCCAGGAAACGCGCCATGGGGAGCGATAAACACGCCACCCCCAGCCCTAATCGCGCCACGGGGACCGCTAATCGCGCCATCCGGTCCCTAATCGCGCCACGGGGACCGCTAATCGCGCCATTTCGGGCCCTAATCGCGCCACGGGGAGCGATAAACGCGCCATCCGGGCGCCATGAGCGCTCAGGGGGCTCTCCCTGGGGCGGGGTAAGTGGCCACATAGCAGGATGGAGGGCCTTCTTCATCGGGTGGCATCAACCTTGCTTGGGCCGGGGGTGTCGAGCACACAAACCGTGTTCGGCAGGAGGTTCCGCGATGACAGATCTCGAGACCAAGGTGGTCGAGAAGCCCGTCCCCCAGGCGAACGAGCACCTGGATGCGTGCATCGACCTGCTGGCCGAGGCCCTGACCGACCGCTTCGTCGACGAGGCCCGCCGGGAGGTGGCCTCGGAGCTGGACGTACCCGAGGAGTGCAGCGCTGACGTGGCACCGCCCCGGCTCGACCGCGACGCCTGGAGCAGCAGGGGCGGGCAGGAGGCGCAGCCATGACCGACCGGATGCTGTGGTGCCCTGGTTACCTACCCCCGCTGGGCCAGCCCGGCCGCGCCGAGTTCTGCGGCCTGCTCGCCAGCGACCTGGCCCGCGCGACGCCTGGCCGCACGCTGGCCGTGTTCGGCTCCGTCGGCGCGCTGATCGAGGCACGCTCCGTGCTCACCTGCCAAGACCTGGCGGTGTTCCACGAGGGCATGCTGCCCTGCGGCGGTGAGCGTCTGGCCTTCGAGCAGCAGCACGAGGCCCTGATGGTGTGCCAGCAGGGATGGCTGGGCAAGAATCCGGCGCAGGAGCTGGGCCTGTCCTGCCTGGTCCTGGATCGGCTGCCCGTCGCGAGACTGCCCGGCGTGCGTGGTCGGACCTACGGAAGGTATGGCTCGGACGGCGATGACCACTGCGGGACCGCTCTGATGCGGGCCGTGGAGAGCCTGAGCTGCCTGGCCGAGGAGCTGTTCACCGCCGCGTATCCGACGCGCCGGGCCGTACTCGCAGTACTGGACGAACGCCTGGTGGACAGCGCCTACCAGCACCACTTCCTCCGGGCCCTCCCGGGCACGACGCTGGGCCGCGACCTGGGCGACGTGGACGCCTTCTTCCGGAGAGGGCGCCGGGGGATGGGGAGTGGCGATGAGCGCTGATTCGCACCCGGGCGTGCGCGTGCGCGATCTGGTCGTCCGGGCCGTGCGCTTCCGCGACGAGCGGGACCGGCGGCCTGCGCCCTACGAAGGACCCGTGGCGGGTCTGATCGGCCGGCACCGGGCTCGCAGTCGCAAACGGGGCACCCCCGCCTTCTCCATGGCGGCGTACGAGGACGGAGCATCCCGAGGCAACCGGGGGGTGCTCGAGGTCACGGCCGTGGTGCTGGACTTCGACCACCTGGACTCCGGGATCGCGGAGGACGTGCAGCGCCGGCTGGAGGGCCGCGCCCATCTGGCCTACACCTCCTACAGCCACCTCTCCAAGGGTCTGGACGACGCCTGCTTCCGCGTGGTGCTGTTCTGCACCCGCTCCATGAGCCCAGGGGAGTACGCTCGCGTCTGGAAGTGGATTGACGAGCAACTCGGCGGCAGGGCCGACCGGCAGGCCGTGGATCCGGCTAGGATCTGGTACCAGCCCACCTGTCCCTCCTCACGCATCGAACGTGCCCGCTACCACGTGGGCGACGGAGCCCTGCTGGACGTGGACGCCATCCTGAGCGAGGCCACCGGCGAGCGACCTGCCGACGAGGTGCAGCACCAAGAGGGCTTGGGCACGACGAAGCCAGGAGAGGATCGCGACACCTTCGCCAAGGGAGAGCGCAACGCACAGCTCGCCAGCCTGGCCGGCACCATGCGCAAGCGAGGAATGGGACGAGAGGCGATCCTGGCCGCGCTGCGGGTGGAGAACGCCCAGCGTTGCCAGCCGCCGCTCGACGAGAAGGAGCTGGGCGCCATCGCAGGCTCCGTGTCACGCTACGAGCCCGAATCCCCGCTGACCACGGCCAACCTCACCGACCTCGGCAACGCCGAGCGGCTGGCCGCCCACCAGGGCGAGGAGCTGCGCTACGTCCACAAGATGGGCGTATGGCTCCATTGGGATGGCAGGCGCTGGGCCAGGGACGACTCGGGCGAGACCGTGCGTCGAGTCAAGGCCACCGTCCGGGCCACCTCCCAGGCCGCCAGGAAGCTGCGCGATGGGAAGCGACGCGAGCAGGTGCTGCGGCACGCGCTGCGCTCGGAGAGCTCGGGCCGCATCAAGGCCATGCTCGAGCTGGCCCAAGCCTTCCTCACGCTGCCGCACGCCGCGCTGGACCGCAAGGACTGGCTGCTCAACTGCGCCAACGGCACCATCGACCTGCGCAACGGCAGGCTTCTGCCCCACCGGCGTCAGGACCATCTCACCCGCGTCAGCTCGGTGGCCTACGATCCGGACGCCGACTGTCCCACCTGGGAGGCCTTTCTCGACCGCGTCATGGGTGGGGACCCCGAGCTGGTGGCCTTCCTGCAGAGAGCCGTGGGCTACACGCTCACCGGCTCCACCCGGGAGCAGCTGCTGTTCCTGCTCTACGGCGTGGGCGCCAACGGCAAGTCCACCTTCGTGGAGATCGTGCGCCTGCTGGTGGGCGAGTACGCGGCCCAGGCCGAGTTCTCCACCTTCATGAAGCAGGACGGCGCGGCCGTGCGCAACGACGTGGCCCGGCTGGTGGGCGCCCGCTTCGTGGCCGCGGTCGAGGCCGAGGGCGGTCGCCCTCTGGCCGAGGCTATGGTCAAGCAGATGACCGGCGGTGACGTGGTGACCGCGCGCTTCCTGTTCCGCGAATACTTCGAGTTCCGGCCTGCGTTCAAGGTGTGGCTGGCCGCCAACCACAAGCCCGTGATCAAGGGCACCGACCACGGGATCTGGAGGCGCATCCGGCTGGTGCCCTTCGTGGTGACCATCCCCGAGGACGAGCGCGATCCCGACCTGGTGGAGAAGCTGAAGGCCGAGCTATCCGGTGTGCTCGCCTGGGCCGTGCGCGGCTGCCTCGCCTGGCAGGCCCAGGGCCTGGGCGTGCCCCGTGCCGTGCGGGAGGCCACGGAGGGCTACCGGGGCGAGATGGACGTGCTCGGAGGCTTTCTGGCCGACCGCTGTGACGTGGAGCCCGGTGCGATGGCCCGCACCAAGGAGCTGTACGAGAGCTACCGCAGGTGGGCAGAGGAGAGCGGGGAGCGACCCATCACCAAGAAGGCCATGGGCATGAGGCTAGCCGAGCGCGGCTTCGCCCCGGCCAAGGGCACCCGCGGGGCTCGCTGCTGGCAGGGGCTGCGGCTCCGCGAGCAGCCCGGCCCCGAGGCTTCGTAGGAGGGTGTGGCGCGTGTGGCGCGTGTGGCGCGTTTTTCCGGTACCTTCCCTGAAGTTCGAGCTTCAGGTGCGAATCGAGGGCTCTGCGCGCCTGGACGGCGTTTTCCACGAACCTTCCGGAAAACGCGCCACAACACGCCACACGCCACACCTTGGACGCGCTGGTTCCGAGAACCGGCCTTCCCCGGTTGTTGTCGGGGAGTACCGGATGCCGCTGGCGCAGGGGAGAGGCGTGGCGCGAGTGGCGCGAGTGGCGCATGTGGCGCGTTTTCCGGGAACCTCTCCGGAATCGCTTCTGGCATTGAGCCCTGGAAGAGCAGGAGGGGCACCTGGAAAGCACCTCCTGGTCTCGACTCCCTGGTCATTCGCGCCTGGGCTTTCGAAGCTGATGGCCCCCCGCCATCGAAGTTCCACCCGTCAACGCCGAGGCCGATGATCTGTCGCACCCATCGCGGCCGAGGCGTGGCCCGAGCCGGAGTCCAGAGGGCTCCGGGCACCCCGGGAGGGCAGCAGGGCTCTCCTGGGGTGTAGGGTCCCATAGAGGCCAACGCGATTTTCGGAAATCTTCCTCTTGCACGATGTGGAGCGTGCGTTATGCCTTCATCGCATCGCTCGCATATCTCTCCCATCAGGGTGTTC
>CAZEJJ010000275.1:0-5875 GCA_964512185.1 uncultured Enterobacterales bacterium
CGGGCCCAGAGGGCCCGGCGGTACGGATACCACGGGCAGAGGCCGCCTCGTCGGCGGGGCGGGGTTGTGCTGCGGGCCCAGAGGGCCCGGCGGCACCAACGCCGCCGGCAAAGGCCGCCTCGTCGGCCTTTGCCATGATAGGGGCCCAGCCCCCCCCCTGGCCCACAGGAGCCAACGTGACCCCTCGCTACAAGAAGATCGTCTGCGCCTACTCCGGCGGGCTCGATACCTCGGTGATGATCCCCTGGCTGCGCGAGCACTACGGGGCCGAGATCATCGCCTACACCGGCGACCTCGGCCAAGGCGAGGATCTCGACGCCGTCCGCCGCAAGGCGCTGGACACCGGCGCGGTGGAGGCCGTGGTGGACGACCTGCGCGAGCGCTTCGTCAGCGAGTTCATCTGGCCCGCGGTCAAGGCCTCGGCCCTCTACGAAGGCCTGTACCCCCTGCACACCGCCCTGGGTCGTCCCCTGCTGGCCCAGCGGCTCGTGGAGGTGGCGGTGGACCACGGCGCCGAGGCCATCGCCCACGGCTGCACCGGCAAGGGCAACGACCAGGTGCGCTTCGAGGTCACCGCCCGTGCCCTGGCGCCCCAGCTGGGGATCGTAGCCCCGCTGCGCGAGTGGGACATGCTCACCCGCGAGGCCGAGGTGGACTACGCCGTCGAGCGCGGCATCCCCATCCCCATCACCCGCGAGAAGCCCTACTCCATCGATCAGAACCTCTGGGGCTGCGCCATCGAGTGCGGCGAGATGGAAGACCTCTGGGCCGAGCCTCCGGCCGACGCCTGGGTCATGACCAAGGACCCCTCCAACGCCCCCAGAGGGTCCGTTGAGCTGGTGTTGCACTTCCAGCGGGGCATCCCCGTGGCCATCGACGGCCGTCCCCTGGGCGGGGTGGAGCTCATCGAGTACCTCAACGACCTGGCGGGCAACTTCGGCGTGGGTCGCATCGACATGGTGGAGAACCGGGTGGTGGGCCTCAAGAGCCGCGAGGTCTACGAGGCCCCCGGCGCCTCCCTGATCCACATGGCCCACACCGAGCTGGAGCGCATCTGCCTGGACCGCCCCACCTTCAACTACAAGCGCAAGCTGTCGCAGGACTACGCCAACATCATCTACGACGGCGTGTGGTTCGGTCCCCTGCGCGACTGCCTGCAGGCCTTCCTGGACCACAGCCAGCAGGTGATCACCGGCGAGGTGCGCATCCGCATCAGCGCCGGCCTGGCCCGCATCACCGGCCGCCGTTCGCCCTACTCGCTCTACGACGAGGGCCTGGCCACCTACTCCGAGGGCGACACCTTCGAGCGCGAGGCTGCCGCCGGCTTCATGGAGCTGTACGGCCTGAGCTACCACACCGTGGCCAAGGTGCGGCGCCGCATGAAGCTGGAGCAGGAGGGCTAGCCCGTGGCGCTGTGGGACGGACGCTTCGAGGGCGGGCCCGCCGCCGAGATGCAGGCCTTCAGCGAGTCCCTGGGCGACGACCTGCGCCTGTGGCGCGAAGACATCGCCGGCAGCCGAGCCCACGCCACCATGTTGGCCGAGGTGGGGCTGCTGGCCGACGCCGAGCGCGACTCCCTGTTGGAGGGTCTCGACGCGGTGGCCGCCGATCTCGAGGCGGGCTGGGTCCCGGGCGTCGAGGACGAGGACATCCACATGGCGGTGGAGCGCCGCCTGCACGACAAGGTGGGTGCCGTGGCGGGCAAGCTGCACACCGCCCGCTCACGCAACGACCAGGTGGCCACCGACATGCGCCTGTGGCTGCGAGGCGCCATCGACCAGCTCGACACCGCCCTGGCGCAGCTGGTGGGAGCCCTGCTCCAGCGCGTGGAGTCCGACGGCCGCACCCTGCTGCCCGGCTACACGCACCTGCAGCGCGCCCAGCCCATCTGGCTCGGCCACCAGCTGCTGGCCCACGCCTGGGCCCTGTCGCGGGATCGCGAGCGCCTGGCCGACGCTCGGGCACGGGTCAACCGCTCACCCCTCGGGGCCGCCGCCCTGGCGGGCACCCCCCACCCGGTGGATCTCCACCGCAGCGCCGAGCTGTTGGGTTTCGACGGCCCGCTGTCCAACGCCATGGACGCGGTGGCAGCTCGCGACCACCTGCTGGAGGCCGCCGCCGTCTGCGCCATCATCGCCAGCCACCACTCCCGCATGGCCCAGGAGCTGGTCACCTGGTCCAGCACCGAGTTCGGCTTCGTGCGTCTCGGCGAGGCCTGGAGCACCGGCAGCTCCATCATGCCCCAGAAGCGCAACCCCGACGCCGCCGAGCTGGTGCGAGGCAAGACCGGGCGCGTGCACGGCGCGCTGATGTCCCTGCTGACCCTGGTCAAGGCCTTGCCGCTGGCCTACAACCGCGACCTGCAGGAAGACAAGCACGCCCTGTTCCAGGCCGTGGACACCACGCTGGCCTGCACCCGAGTGCTCACGGGTTGCTACGAGAGCCTCCAGCTGAAAAGCTGCCCCGACCTGCGGGGGGACTTCCTGCTGGCCACCGAGCTGGCGGACTTCCTGGCCCAGCGTGGGGTGCCCTTCCGCGAGGCACATCGCGTGGTGGGGCAGCTGGTGGCCAGCTGCGAGCAGCGCGGAGGAGACCTGTCGCTGCTCAGCCTGGAAGACCTGCAGGCGGCGCATTCGGCCTTCGACGCCCAGGCCCTGGCCTGGCTCGAGCCCGAGGCCGCCGCCGAGCGCAGGACCTCCCACGGTGGCACCGCCTGGTGCGAGATCGAACGCCAGGTAGCGCAGCTGCGGGTCACCCTGGAGTCACCCTCGCCTTGAGCACCCCACAGGCCGAGGTGTTGGTGCTGGGTGCCGGGGCCTCGGGCCTGGTCTGCGCCTGGCAGGCAGCGGAGCGAGGCCGCAGGGTGGTGCTGCTGGAGCGGCTGGGGCGCCCTGGTCGCCGCCTGCTGGCCACCGGGGGCGGCCGCTGCAACTTCACAAATCGATCGGTAGATTTCAGCAACTATCTCTCTGAGAACCCGCGCTTCGCCATCTCGGCGCTCAGCCGCTTCACGCCGCGGCGGGTGCTGGAGTGGCTGGGCGAGGCCGAGATCGCCTACGAGGAGCGGGAGCTGGGCCAGCTGTTCTGCCGGCGCTCTGCGGCAGAGCTCCTGGCGCTGCTCGAGGAGCGCAACCGGCGGGCGGGCGTGGATCTGCAGCTGGGCTGCCAGGTGCAGAGCATCGAGCGCCGCTCCGAGGGCGGCTTCGAGGTGCACAGCCACAAGGGCTCCTGGCAGGCGGAGCGCCTGGTGCTGGCCACCGGCGGCCTGTCCGCCCCCAGGCTGGGGGGCAATCCCCTGGGGCTGGAGATGGCGCGAGGGCTGGGGCTGCCGGTGGTGCCACCGCGCCCGGCCCTGGTGCCGCTCACCTGGAGCGCCGCCGACCGCGACCACTACGGTGACCTGACAGGCATCTCCACCGAGGTGTCCGCCCAGACCGGCTTCTCCCCGCCGTTCCGCGCCAACCTGCTCTTCACCCACCGCGGCCTGAGCGGCCCGGCCATCCTGCAGGTCTCCTCGTACTGGCGCGCGGGCCAGGCGGTCCAGCTGGACTGGCTGCCCGGCCTGGACCTGGGCGCCGAGCTCGCGCACGCCAAGCTGACTCGTCCCAAGACCACCCTCCGTCGCCTGCTCTGCCGCCACCTTCCCCGCCGGCTCGTGCTGGCCCTGGAGGCCCAGGGTCTACCCACCGGCTCCCTGGGCCAGCAGGCCGACAGCGCCCTGCAGCAGGCGGCGCAGCGGCTGTCGTCCTGGGAGCTGCGACCGGCGGGCACAGAAGGCTACAAGAGCGCCGAGGTCACCGCGGGCGGGGTGGACACCCGCGCCCTGTCGTCGCGCACCATGGAGGCCCTGACCTTCCCCGGCCTGTACGTCACCGGAGAGCTGGTGGACATGACCGGCTGGCTGGGGGGCTACAACCTGCACTGGGCCTGGGCCTCTGGCTGGTGCGCGGGCCAGGCGGTGTAGCGCCCAGGGGCACTGCTAGAGCGCAGAAGAGCTGCCGTCATGCGAGGGATAGCAGCGGCACGCCGCAGCAGCCGGGAATAGGAGGTGGGCCAGCTCGCCATGGAGGACCGCCCATGAGCGCCCCCCGTCGCCTCTCCTTCCTGGATCGCTACCTCACCCTGTGGATCTTCCTGGCCATGGGGATCGGCGTGGGCGGCGGCTACCTGTTCCCCCAGGTGGTGCCGTTCCTGGACCGCTTCTCCGTGGGCACCACCTCGATCCCCATCGCCGTGGGCCTGATCCTGATGATGTACCCGCCCCTGGCCAAGGTGAAGTACGAGGAGCTGGGGCGGGTGTTTCGCGACTGGCGCGTGCTCGCGCTCTCGCTGGTGCAGAACTGGGTGGTGGGTCCCATCCTGATGTTCGTCCTGGCGGTGGTCTTCTTGCGGGACATGCCCGAGTACATGGTGGGGCTGATCATGATCGGGCTGGCCCGCTGCATCGCCATGGTCATCGTGTGGAACGAGCTGGCCCGAGGCGACACCGAGTACTGCGCCGGCCTGGTGGCCTTCAACTCCGTGTTCCAGGTGCTGTTCTACTCGGTCTTCGCCTGGCTGTTCGTCACGGTGCTGCCGCCCCTGCTGGGGCTCGAGGGCGTCGAGGTGCACGTCACCATCGGCGAGATCGCCCAGAGCGTGTTCATCTACCTGGGTGTGCCCTTCCTGGCGGGCATCCTCACCCGCTTCTCGCTCATCAGGCTCAAGGACAAGGACTGGTACCACCGCGAGTTCGTGCCGCGCATCAGCCCGCTCACCCTGGTGGCCCTGCTGTTCACCATCGTGGTCATGTTCTCCCTCAAGGGCGAGACCATCGTGGAGCTGCCCCTGGACGTGGTGCGCATCGCCGTCCCGCTGCTCATCTACTTCGTGATCATGTTCCTGGTCTCCTTCTGGATGAGCTTCAAGGTGGGTGCCAGCTACGAGCAGACCGCCACCCTGAGCTTCACCGCCGCCTCCAACAACTTCGAGCTGGCCATCGCCGTGGCCATCGCCACCTTCGGCATCGACCACGGCGCCGCCTTCGCCGCGGTCATCGGCCCCCTGGTGGAGGTGCCGGTGCTCATCGGCCTGGTGAGCGTGGCGTTGTGGCTGCAGCGGCGCTGGTTCCTGCCTCGACAAGCCTGATCTGGAGCACTGCCAGAAAGCTCTGGCGAGGTGTATCCTGGGAGCGACGCGTTCCCAGGAGACGCCATGAGTCGCCACACCGCCATGCTGCTGCTGCTGCTCCCGCTGCTCCCCTTGCTGGGCTGCCCGCCCGAAGACAGCGAGCCCACCAAGGACAGCGAGCCGGAGCATCCCGGCGACAACGCGGACACCGGCCCCACCGACGCCGACGGTGACGGCTACCCAGAGGACGAGGACTGCGACGACAGCGACGCCTCCGTGCACCCCGGTGCGGTGGAGACCTGGTACGACGGCGTGGACTCCGACTGCGACGAGGCCAGCGACTACGACCAGGACGGCGACGGCTACGACCACGCCGACCACGGCGGCGAGGACTGCGACGACCTCGAGCCGCTCACCCACCCGGGGGCCGACGAGCTGCCCTACAACGACGAGGACGACGACTGCGACGAGGCCACGCCCGACGACGACCTGGACGGTGACGGTTTCAGCATCGACGAAGACTGCGACGACGACGACGAGGCGGTGAACCCCGACGCCGAGGAGCTCTGCGGCGACGGCGTGGACGACGACTGCGACGAGACCACCGCCTGCGGACCCTACGGCGAGTGGAGCAGCGACCAGGCCCACGCCCGGCTGCTGGGCGACGCCGAGGAAGACTACGCCGGCCTCGCGGTGGCCGGCGTGGGGGGCCCCCCCCGCGCGGGGGCGGGCCCCCCCCCCCGGGGGGGGGCCCGGCGGGGGGGGG
>CAZEJJ010000276.1:0-5796 GCA_964512185.1 uncultured Enterobacterales bacterium
GAGCGCCCGCAGCCGAGGCCGCCATCCTCTGGGATCTGCGCGGCCCGCCGCTGCAGCGCGCCCCGCTACAGGCGGCCATGTCCGTGAACTTCGCCTTCGGCGGCAACAACACCGCACTGCTGGTGGGCGCATGGACCCCGTGATCCACATCGGCGGCACCAGCCTGTGGGTGCCCGGCGGATCCGCCGGGCTGCTGCCGGATCTGCTGGCCGCCAGCCCCAGGCCGGGAGGCGACCGCCGCCGCGCCGAGCCACCGCAGCGCCCCGCCGCGGTGGCCGCGGGCGCCTGGCGCCGTATGAGCCGCCTGAGCCGCGCGGTGGTGGCCGCGGCCGCGCCCCTGCTGCGAGGCCGCGACGATCTGCACGAGCTGCCCGTGCTGTGGGGCAACGCCATGGGCGAGCTGGTGCCCATCGCCCGCTTCCTGGGCCGGGTCTACGGCGAGGGCCCGCAGCACGCCTCGCCCCTGGCCTTCCAGAACTCCGTCACCAACGCTCCGGTGGGACACCTGTCCATCGGCCTGGGCCTGCAGGGGCTGTCGGAGACCCTCTCCGCCGGCGGCGCCAGCGGTCTGGCCGCCTTGCTGCGCGGCGTGGATCTGCTGCGCCTGGGCCGCGCGCGCGCGGCCCTGGTGGTGGCCGGCGACGACCTGAACGAGAGCACCGAGCGGGCCTGGGCCCAGCTCTCCACGGCCCCCCCGCTTGGTGAGGCCGTGGCCGCCGTGCTGCTGGAGCAGGGCGGCGACGGTCCAGTGGTGCGGCTGCACACCGCCCTCGCCCCCCTGGCAGACCGGCCCGTCCTGGCCCGCGCCACCCCCCTGCCCGGCGAGGGCCCGCTGCGGGCCGTGCCGGGCTCCGTGGCCCCCGAGGCCTGCCTGGGGCTGGTGCCCTCCGGCGGCCTGGCCGCCGTGGCAGCCCTGGCGGCCGCCAACCGCACCGGCTCCGTGGTGGACCAGGACGGCCCCATGATCCTCACCGCCCACGTCCTGGAGGCCTGATGTCACCCTCAGCACTCCCGCTCCTGCTGCTCCTGCCTCTGGCCGCCCTCTCCCAGGAGCCGCCCCCCGCCGAGGCAGAGCCCGAGGCGCGCGAGGCGGGCGTGCCGGACGCCCCCGACGCGCCACAGGTAGAGGCGCCCGTCGAGGCCGCGAGCCCAGCCCCCGCCGAGGAGCCCGCGCCGCCCCCCGTGCCCCACGAGGTGCACGAGCACCAGGCCGTGCCCCACCAGGCCATGCCCCACCAGGATCTGTCGCACGAGCTGGTGGTGCCCACCGAACCTCTCCCTGGCGATCCCGACACCCCACCACCGGAGCAGCCGGCGGACCAGACCCGCGCGCCCATCCTGATCCAGGACGCCGTGCCCGACTACCCCCAGGCCGCCCGCGACCAGGGCATCCAGGGCGACGTGATCCTGCTGCTGGACGTGCTCGAAGACGGCAGCGTGGGCGCCACCGAGCTGGTGCAGGCGCCCCACGAGCTGCTCACCTGGCCCTGCCTCGAGGCCGCCCGCCTGCTGCGCTTCGAGCCGGCCCTGCAGGACGGCGTGCCCGTGGCGGTGCAGCTGCACTACCGCTTCCGCTTCGACCTGGGCCTGGCCGACGAGACCGGCCAGGCGGTGCCAGGCAGCCTGCACGCGGCCGTGCTCGACCCCGACGGCCTGGCGCTGCCGGGCGCCTCGGTGAAGCTGCTGCACCTGGACGACCCCGAGGTGGCGCCGCGCCTGCTCACCACCCGCGACGACGGGAGCCTGCGCGCCCTGTTCCTGCCCTCGGGCCGCTACAAGGCCGTGGTGGAGTTCTCGGGCTTCTCGGCCACCGAGGTGGAGTTCGAGGTGACCTCCGGCCAGGTGCTGCAGCGCACATTCACCGTCTTCCCCACCGGCGCCTACGAGATGGTGGTCACCTACGAGACCCAGACCTGGCGCGAGGTGGAGCGCGCGACCCTGGTAGAAGATCCCAGCACCGTCACCGGCTCCTACACCCTCACCCGCCGCGATGTGGAGGCCAACCCGGGCTCCATGGAGGACGTCTCGCGAGCGGTGCACAGCCTGCCGGGCATCGTCTCCGACGGCGACATGCTGGCCACCTTCCACGCCCGCGGCGGCGAGACCGACGACGTGGTCTTCATGCTCGACCGCGTGCCGCTGCAGAACCCCTTCCACCTGGCCGGCTTCAACTCGATGTTCAACCCGGACATGATCTCCACGGTGGACTTCTACGCGGGCGCCGCGCCGGCTGATGTGCCCGCGGGCAGCTCCGCGGTGCTGGCGGTGCAGTCCTGGGACGGCACACCCCGCCAGGACGGCGGCGACATGGACGGCGCGCTGGACATCTCCGCCTCCAGCCTGCGGGCCCACGTGATGGGTCCCGTCGGCGAGAACACCAGCTTCGCCCTGGCAGCCCGGCGCTCCTACCTGGAGTCCTACTTCCAGGTCATGAAGTGGGCCAACCTGCTGGACACGGCCTTCGCGGCGCCCGAGTTCTCCGAGATCTCCGCCCGCTTCGCCTGGAAACCCAACCCGCAGCAGCGCGTCATCGTCACCGCCATGCGCTCCGGCGACTCCCTGGCCCTGGTGGACTCCGATGACGACAGCGTCATCAACTTCGAAGGCCAGTTCGAGCTGGACAACAACCTCAGCCTGCTCTCCCTGGACCACCGCTTCCAGCTGAGCGAGCTCGCCGCGCTGCAGTCCACCACGGCCTGGACCCGCGACCGGTCCTTCCTGCTGCGCGACCTGGGCGGCGAGTACCGCCAGGACGTGCTCACCAATCGCTGGTTCGGCCGCTCCGACCTCACCGTAGACCACGGCAGGCACCACCTTGCCACCGGGGTGGACTTCGCCTACGTGGCCGTCGACTCCGAAGGCCAGGTGGAGGACGTGCGGACCGATCCCAGCTGGCACAACGCCCCGCTGGCCGAGTACTCGCGCCCCACGGTGGCGCTGGCCGGGGCCCTGCTCTACCCCGAAGGCTCCGCCTACCTGCAGGAGACCTGGGACGGCCCGGTGCGCCTGCGCCTGGGCGGCCGCGCCACCTACGCGGGCTCCGCCGGCGAGGTGCTGCTGTCTCCTCGCGCCGGCCTGTCCATCCCCCTGCCCAGCGGCACGGTGCCCAAGGCCTCGTGGGGCATCTACCACAAGACCCCCCGCGATCCACGGGTCTACGACGCCGAGCAGGGCAACCCCGACATCGGCAGCGAGCGGGCGGTGCACTACGTGGTGGGCCTGGACCAGGGTTTCCCCCTGCCGGGCGAAGAGGCCGGGGGCCTGCTGCGCGTCGAGGGCTACTACATCGATCTCACCGACCTGGTGGTCAATCCCGACAACTGGACCGCCATCGACGAGGGGGCCAGCTACGCCAACGAGGGCTCGGGGACCAACAAGGGCTTCGACGCCCTGTTGGGGGCGCGCGCCGGGCGGCTGCAGGGCATGGCCACCTACAGCTTCCTGATCGCCGAGCGCCACAACCCGCTCAACGAGGTCCTCGCCCAGGACTACGCCCCGGCCCAGGACCAGCGCCACACCCTGGGGGTCTCGCTGGAGTACCAGCTCAGCTCGCGCTGGCGCGCCACAACCCGCTACTCCTTCCACACCGGCCGCCCCATCTCCACCGTGGAGGTGGTGGAGGGCAGCGACACCGTGGAGCTCTCCTGTGTCAACTGCGAGCGGCTGGACGACTACCACAACATCGATCTGCGCGCCGAGTGGCGCAAGGCGCTGCGCCACTACCGCCTGAGCTTCTACGCAGAGGTGCTGAACGTCACCAACTTCCAGAGCGACTTCGTGCCCACCGTCACGGTGGAGGACGGGGTGCGCACCGACGGCATGTTCAGCCACCTGCCCGCCCGCCCCTTCATCGGTGTGCGCGCTGACTTCTAGCGACCATAGCCCCAGGGGCAGGGCGCTGTGGGTGGCGCTGCCGCCGGCGGCGCTGGCGCTGGTGGTCTACCTGCACACCCAGGCCCCCACGGTCACCTGGGGCGACGTGCCGGAGCTGGTCACCGCCGTGCTCGGAGGGGGGGTGCCCCACCCCACGGGCTACCCGAGCTACCTGCTGCTCGGGCGGGCCTGGGCGGCGCTCTTCGCGGTGGGCGATCCAGCCTGGCGCCTGGGTGTCCTGTCCGCCCTGTGCTCTGCGGGGGCCGCGGCCGCCACCGCCGCCTTCACCCTGCGCCTGTGCCGCAGCCGCCCCGCGGCCTGGCTGGCGGGGGCCGGCCTGGCGTTCCTGCCCGCGGTCTGGCACAACGCCACCACGGCCGAGGTCTACGGCCTGCACCTGCTGATCCAGGGCGCCATCCTGCTGCTGTGGCTGCGCTGGGAGCAGCGCGGCGGCCGAGACTCTCCCTGGCCCCTGGCCCTGGCGCTCGGGCTGGGGCTCACACACCACCTCATGACCCTGCTGCTGCTGCCCGCCCTGCTGCTGGCGCTGGCCACGCGCCTGCCCCGCTGGTGGTGCCCCCGCCGCCTGCTGACCTGCGCGCTGGCGGGGTCTCTCCCGCTGCTGGTCTACGCCTACCTGCCCTGGGCGGCCGCGCGGCAGCCGGCGGTGAGCTGGGGCCACGTGGTCACGCCGCGGCTGTTCTGGCTGCACGTCACCGGTGGCGCCTACCACCGATACCTGGAGTTCGACGCCGAGAACCTCTCCAGCGGAGCGCAGGTCCTGGGGGAGTCCCTGGGCCCCGTGGGCCTGGTGCTGCTGGTGCTGGCGGTGCTGGGCGCGGCCACGCTGGGCCAGGACCGGCGCCTGCAGGCGGGGCTGGTGCTGGCCTGGCTGAGCACCGCGGCCTTCGCCATGGCATACCGCGTGGTGGACCAGGCCGCGTTCTCCCTCCCCTGCCTGCAGATCAGCGCCTGCCTGGCCGGGCTGGGCACGGCGACGGTGCTGGCGCGCTGCCGCCAGCGGGCTCCCCGAGCCCTGCCCTGGGCCTATGCGCTGGTGGGCGTGCTGCCTCTCGCAGCCGCGCTGCAGGGCTACACCCAGCAGGACCGCAGCGCGCGCTTCCTGCCCCACGACGAGGCCCTGGGCCTGCTGGCCGCGGCGCCCGCCCACGCCCTGGTCTACACCATGGGTCCCGAGGGCTTCGTGCCGCTCTACGCCCTGGAGGCGCTGGGCCTGCGCCCCGACATGGAGCTGGTGGACTCCATGCTGATGGTGCGCGACCGCTACCCCCCTGCCCTGGAAGCCCTGCGCGGCGCCCAGCTGCCCCCAGGCAGCGATCCCCAGCTCCTGGTGGCCCGCGCCGCGGTGGACACGGGCCGCCCCGTGGTCTGCCTGCCGCGCATGGAGGACCTGGACTGGGCCAGCGCGGGTCTGGAGCGCGTCAGCCTGGGGGCCGCGCACCGGCTGCGCCTGGCCGTCCCGCGCCCGCCCCGCGTGCTCGTGGAGCCTCCGCGCATCGAGTCCGTCCGCTTCGAGCCGCAGGCCGCCCAGCCGGGCCAGACCGTGCGCGTCAGCTACAGCTGGCAGCTGGATCCAGGCCAGCCGCCCCCCGCCGTGGCGGTGGTGGCCATGCTGGGCTCGGAGCAGGGGGTGCTCTCCGGCGACGACGGCCAGCCCCTGCTGGGCGAGAGCCATGACCTGGGGCAGAGCCCCGTCCACCTGACCCTGCCCCGCGAGACCCCCCCCGGCAGCTGGCGGTGGTGGGTGGCCCTGCGCTCGGGAGATGGCTGGCTGACCACCGCCAGCGGAGAGCGCTTTCAGCCCTCCGGCACCCTCGAGGTGGTGGCGGGCGCGCCCCCCCTGTGGACACTCCCCCTCTGATCTTGCTGGGCCCGCGGCCTGACGATACAGGCCGCGGCCTC
>CAZEJJ010000277.1:0-5757 GCA_964512185.1 uncultured Enterobacterales bacterium
ACCCTCCAGCACAACAGCGAGTTTACATCCTCTACCAAGAACCGAATGGCCCGCCATACGCCCCCATGTCGTTCCGCGATCCGTCGTCGTCGTTGTAGGCGGCGGCGGTGTGGCCGGCGTCGATGCAGGGGCTGCTCGCGTCGAGGGTGAAGTCGCCGGCTGCCGCGTCGGCGAACTCGGGAACCGCGTCGATGTTGCCGTAGGTGCCCACCGGATCGGCCAGGCCCGAGGCGTTGCCGCCGGCGTTGGACCAGAAGTCGCTGTACTGCACGCTGAGGGTGGACTCCTCCACGTACAGCGCCGCGGCGCCGCTGGACTCGGAGATGATGCTGTTGAGCAGCGTGACGGAGCTGTCGCCCTTGACCGCCAGCACGGCGGAGCCTGGCCCCTCGGCCTCGTGGATGCTCAGGTTGACCAGCACCGCGTCGGTGACCTTGAGGTAGATCACGCCGTCGTCCTCCGCCTCGTCGCCGTCGATGGTGAGGGCGGCCAGGTAGACCTCGTTGTACGACATGCTGTCGACCTTGTCGTCGTCGTCGGCGTCCCACCAGTACTCGTCGGCGCACACCGAGGCGCCGTCGTTGGCGGTGTTGCCGGTGAAGGTGGAGTTGTGCAGGAAGGCGGGGTGGTAGGCGTTGTCGAAGGAGGCGGCGCCGCCGCAGTCGGTGGCGTGGTTGCCGTCGAACTCCAGGTAGCCCAGGTCGCTGGTGCCGTGCTCGTTGCGCCACATGTGCAGGCCGCCGCCGCGGTAGGCGGAGTTGTCGATGAAGACGCAGTCGCTGACGGGGGAGGTCTCGTTGTCGAGCTCGATCCCGCCGCCGGCGTCGCCGGTGCTGTTGCCCTCGAAGTGGTTGTCGCGGATGACATTGGAGGCGGAGTGGGACAGCTTCATGCCGCCGCCGTCGTCGTTGGCGATGTTGCCGGTGAGCTCGTTGTCCTCGATGATGGAGGAGCCGTAGTAGAGCCGCAGCCCGCCGGCGTCGTCGTAGGCCTCGTTGGCGTCGAAGGTGTTGCCCTGGATCAGGCCCGAGCTGACCGAGGTGTACACGCCGGCGCCGTCGTTCCAGCAGATGTTGCCCTGCACCAGGTTGCCCGTGAAGTCGCCGGCCCCGTAGTAGATGTAGACCCCACCGCCGTCGTCCTCGGACTCGTTGTCGATGAACTCGTTGTCGGTGATGGGCGAGCTGCCCGACAGGTAGAGGCCGCCGCCCAACGCCGTCTCCTCGTCGTTGAAGGCGACGTAGTTGCTGCGGAACTCGTTCTCGCTGATGGCCAGGTTGTTGCCTGAGACCAGCAGCCCGCCGCCGGAGTTGGCGCTGTTGTCCATGAAGAGGTTGCCGGTGACATCGCCGCTGCAGTCGCCCAGGTAGGCGCCGCCGCCCCAGCTGGTGGCCGTGTTGTCGGAGAAGGTGTTGCCCGAGAGGGTGAGCCGGCAGCTGGAGGCGGCCATGCCCGCGCCGCTGCCGGCGATGCAGTCGGTGACCACGCTGTCGGTCATCTCCAGGGTGGCCTGGTTGCAGAGCACGCCCGCGCCGTAGGAGTCGTGCGCGCCGTTCTGGATGGTGAAGCCGTGGATCGCGGCGCCGTCGTCGCTGACGTTGGCTACGGTCCACACGCGGTCAGCCTGGCCATCGACGATGGTGACCTCGGGGCCCTCCATGGACACCACCGTGATCTCGGCGCCGTCGATGCTGAGGTTCTCGTAGTAGGTGCCGGGGCAGACCTGCACCACGTCGCCGTCGGCGGCGGAGGCGATGGCGGGCTGGATCTCACCGAAGGGAGCGAGGTCGTCGTCGCAGACCTCGATCTCGTCGACGTAGCCGTCGCAGTCGTTGTCGACGCCGTCCTCGGTCTCGTCGGCGCCAGGGTTGACGTCGGGATCGGAGTCGTCGCAGTCCACGTCGTCGGTGTAGCCGTCGCCGTCCTCGTCCACCGGCTCGGGAGGAGCGGTGTCGTCCAGCCCCGTGTCGTCGATCTCTCCGGTGTCGGGCTTGTCGATGGGCAGACCCCGGGGGGTGCAGGCCATCAGCAGGAGCAGGAAAGCGACGGGCACAGAGCGGGTCATGGCAGCGTCCTCCAGCGATGCCCCGCTCGGGAACCTGACGGAGGTCGGCTAGACCACCCCCTGAGCAGGCTGCCAGCGGGACGTGTGGCTATTGTACAGGACCCATCGGCAGGCCGGAGTGGAAAATCAATCCCTCCCGACCTCGATTATGCTGGAGATTTCATGGAAGTGGGCTTCGTGCAGACCTCACCGGAGTTCGGGCAGGTGGAGCGCAACGTGACCGCGGCGCTGGAGCAGCTGCATGAGGCCCCGGGCGATCTGCTCGTGCTGCCGGAGCTGTTCAGCACCGGCTACCTGTTCACGAGCGCCGAGGAGCTGCGCCGGCTGGCGGAGCCCGCAGATGGCCCCAGCCTGGCGCGGATCCTGGTGCACTGCCGCCGCCATGGGCGCCACGTGGTGGGCGGCTTCGCCGAGCTGGCTTCCGAGGGCGTGTACAACTCGGCCTTCGTGGCCGGCCCGGAGGGCCTGGTGGGCGTGTACCGCAAGGCCCACCTGTTCAACGAGGAGAAGCGCTGGTTCCTCCCAGGCGACAGGGGTTTTCCGGTGTGGGACCTGGGGCCTTGTCGCCTGGGGGTGCTCATCTGCTTCGACTGGGCCTTCCCCGAGGCCGCCCGAACGCTGGCCCTGGCCGGCGCCCAGATCATCGCGCACCCCTCGAACCTGGTGCTGCCCCACGCCCAGAGCGCCATGGTCACGCGCTGCCTGGAGAACAGGGTCTTCGTGGTGACCGCCAACCGGGTGGGCTGCGATCTGCGCGGTCCTGAGCGGGAGCTGCACTTCACCGGGCGCTCCCAGGTGGCCTGCCCGGACGGCAGCCGGCCCGTGATGGCCGACGGGCAGAGCTCCTGCCATGGGGTGGCGCCGGTGGATCCCCGGCTGGCCGACAACAAGTGGGTCACCCCCGGAAACCACGTGCTGCACGATCGGCGCAAGGCCTTTTACGCCACCTGATCAGGATGTCGCAGGATCGTGGTTGGTCCTGGAGCGGTGCTGGGGTAGGTGACGGATGTTCGCTGGCCAGGTGGCGGAAATCCGGGAGTGCCTCATGTCTGCTGAAGATACGAGCATCAGCTTGACACGGTCTCTCGAGGACTATCTCGAGACCGTCTACACGCTGGTAGGCGAACGCCAGGTGGCGCGGGTACGCGACATCGCCTCCGCCCGCGGGGTCAAGCCCGGCTCGGTCACCCCCGCCATGCAGCGGCTGGCCGGGATGGGGCTGGTGGACTACTCGCGTCGCGAGTTCATCGGCCTCACGCCGCTGGGCCGCACCATCGCGGAGCGCATCTACGAGCGGCATCAGCTGCTGGGGCGCCTGCTGGTGGACGTGCTCCAGCTGCCCGCCGACCAGGCCATGCCCGTGGCCTGCGCCATGGAGCACTGCCTCACGCCTCCGGTCACCGAGCGCCTGCACCAGGTGTTGGATTTCTTCGAGAGCCAGCCGGCAGGGCGCGACTTCGTCACGGGCTTTCAGAGCTGGCTGGCTGAGCGTCGCTAGCTTCCCAAGCGCGCCTCGGCGCGCTACCATCGGCGACCCCGCTTGCTCCAGGAGCGAGTCGCCATGTCCAAGCCCACCCTGACGTTGCCCCAGGTGATCGTGGTCCAGGTGGTGGTGGCCTTCCTGGCCGTCGCCATCGGCGCGGCCACAGGCTGGTACCTCGGCCGCCACGCCTACGAGACCGAGCTCTACGCGCGTCTGGGCATGAGCCCCGACGACCTGCTCGCCCGCTTGAGGCAGTCCGAGGGCGAGTACCAGGCCCTGTACGAGCACTGCGAGCCGCTGGAGGGCAGCGAGCGGGACATGCTCATCGAGGCCCAGGATCGCGTCACCTCCCTGCGCGAGGAGATCACCAGCAAGGAAGACGAGATCGCCGATCTCGAGGGGCAGGCGGTGCAGAACGTGGCCTTGCGCAAGGAGGTCGAGCGCCGCAAGGCCGAGCTGCTGGAGCTGCAGAGCGCCCTGACAGCCGCGGAGCAGCAGCGTGAAGAGCTGGTGGACAAGCTCAAGCTGGCCGTGCAGGAGGTGTCGGTGGCCCGGGCCGAGGCGCGCCAGGCCAAGGCCGAGACCCTGGTGGTCAAGTGGGAGGAGTTCAAGGCCAACGCCATGCTGGAGATCTGCGAGAAGGGCACCCGCTCCAAGATCGAGAAGTGCCGGGGCCTGGTGGAGGCCGCCTTCAGCTATGAGCGCGAGCGCCGCTACCGGGAGTGCGTGCGCCTGGGCAACGCGGTGCCCCAGCTGCGGCAGCTCACCAAGGACGAGAAGGAGATCCCCGCCTTCGCCGAGATGGTGGACTCCAGCTCGCGCCTCACCGACGACTGGTACATTCTCTACTGCGATCCCACCCTGCCCGAGGCGCGGGACCTCAAGGCCGAGAAGGCCCAGGCCGAGGAAGGCGAGAGCGATCCGCTGGACGCCACGGGCCGCAAGGACGCCTTCCTGGAGGCCCTGGACGAGGAGTAGCCGCCGCGGATCAGTGCTCTTCGGCGTACTCGCGCAGCTCGCCCACCAGGGTGCGGACACCGGAACCCTGGAACCAGCGCACGACGAAGCCGGGCACGCTGCCTCCGGGGTCGTAGCGCAGCTCGTAGACCACCTGGCTGCCGCCGCCGGGGTGCTCCGAGATCTCCCATTTGCCCAGGTCTTCGGCCAGGCGGACCCTTTCGCCCGTGATGCCGCTCTGGTCGGGGTTGACCCGCCAGCTGTACCGCCGCCCGCCCTCGATGGCTTCGTCGGTGTACAGCAGCATGGCCTCCCGGTCTGAGATGCCGGTGGCCACGTGCACCTGGTAGACGTTGCTCACGCCCTCGTTGAGCGAGACGACCCTGCTCAGGGACACGGATGAGAAGTACAGGTTGTGGTCGTCGATGCGCGAGATGAGCCCCTGGAGCTCTGCGGGCTCGACGGGCCAGATGCACTCCGCACGGAGGGGCACCACGCCGCTCTGCTCGACTCCCTTGTAGAAGGTGCAGTCGTGGTCCCGGGCGGTCTCGGTCCAGCCGGCGAGGGCGGCGCTGACGAGCAGAAGGCTGAGCATGGGATCTCCTTGCTTTCGGGGCGCTCCAGGGACAGCTATCCGCCTCGAACGGGATCCTGCCAACACCCCTGGGCGCCGAGGGCTCGCCGGGGAGGCTCAGGCGCGCCGGTGCGACGCCAGGCCCAGCAGCCCCAGCAGCCAGATCGCGGCGCTCGGGCCCGCGCCGCTGCTGGCGCAGCCCTCGCAGCCGTCGGGCTCGCCGCTGTCGAGGCCGGTGTCGGCTGGATCGGCGTAGTCGATGCAGTCGGCGATGCCGTCACCGTCACCGTCGGGGAAGATCTCGTCCACCTGGCCGTCGCCGTCGTTGTCCAGCCCGTCGCACTCCTCGGCGTCGATGCAGTCGGCGGCGCCGTCGGCGTCGCTGTCAGGGAAGTCCTCGTCCACGTCGCCGTCGCCGTCGTTGTCCAGCCCGTCGCATTCTTCGGTGTCGAGGCAGTCGGGGGTGCCGTCGTGGTCGCTGTCGGGGCTGCCGTCGTCCACCTGCCCGTCGCCGTCGTTGTCCAGCCCGTCGGAGGGCTCGTCGTCCATGCAGTCGGCGTCGCCGTCGCCGTCGCTGTCGGGGAAGTCCTCGTCCACCTGGCCGTCGCCGTCGTTGTCCAGCCCGTCGCACTCCTCGATGTCGAAGCAGTCGAAGAGGCACTAGTAGTCAAAGACTGG
>CAZEJJ010000278.1:0-5697 GCA_964512185.1 uncultured Enterobacterales bacterium
GCGCGCCCACCTGGTAGCAGGCCAGGAACAGCCCCGGGCCCTGCACGTCGGGCTCTGGGGGCAGGCGCCGCCACCTGAGAGGGCGCAGGCCCGCTGCCAGGGCCAGCTCCGCCAGCCCGCTCTCCGAGAAGCCCAGGTGCAGGTGTCCCATGGTGCGCCGGTACTCGCGACGGTCGTGCTGCACCATGTCGAGCACCACCAGGCGCCCACCGGGCCGCAGCACGCGCCGGATCTCGGCGAAGGTGGCCGATAGATCCTGGACGTGGTGCAGCACCAGCATGCACAGGGCCGCGTCCAGGCAGCCGTCGTCCAGGGCCAGGGCGTCGAGCCCGCTCTGTACGAGCTGCACGTTGTCGAGCCCCTGGGTGCGCTGCGCGGCGGTGCGCAGCATGGCGGCCTCACGGTCCACACCCACCACCCGCCGCACCGCGGGAGCGAGGGCGCGCAGCACCTCCCCCGTGCCACAGCCCAGGTCCGCCACCGCCAGGTCCGCGGGCAGCAGCGCCGCCAGGGTGGGCAGCAGGTAGCCGGCGCCGAAGAGCTCCCGGCGCAGGCTCTCCCAGTGATCCGCCTGCCGGCCGAAGAAGGTGCGGCTGTCCATGGTGCGCCGCACCAGCACGCTCTGCACCCGTCGCAGGTCTTCGTCGTGCTGCCCGCTGCCAGCCAGCTGCTCTGCCACCACCGCCCACAGCCCCGCGGACTCCCCCGGCAGCGGCTCCGCCACCCTCAAGAAGCTGGTGGTGCCCACCGAGCGGCGCTCCAGCAGGCCCAGGTCGAGCAGGAGCTTGAGGTGCCGGCTCACCGTGGACTGAGGGGTCTGCAGCACCCTGGCCAGCTCGCCCACTCCCAGCTCCGCAGAGGCCAGAACGTGGAGAATCCGTACCCGGATCGGCTCCGAGAGCGCATTCAGGTGGGCGAACAGGCTCGTTTTCATGATAGTAGTGATAATGGCTTGCGCTTCATCCGTCCATCCGGATAATTGGATGCTTGACTGCCCCCCCCCGAGGAAACCATGACCTTCGAGAACACCTCCGAGACCACCGCCACCTTCATGAACACCGGCCTGCCGCTCTTCGCCGGCCTGCCCTACAAGGTGCGCGACCTCGACGCCGCCACCGTGCGCTTCGGCCGCAAGGAGATGGAGCTGGCCCTGGTGGAGATGCCCGGCCTGGCCGCCCTGCGCGAAGAGCACGCCGGCAGCAAGCCTCTGACCGGAGCCCGCATCATGGGCTCGCTGCACATGACCATCCAGACCGCCGTACTAATCGAGACCCTGGTGGAGCTGGGGGCCGAGGTGCGCTGGGTGTCCTGCAACATCTTCTCCACCCAGGACCACGCCGCCGCCGGCACCGTGGTGGGCCCCGACGGCAGCCCCAGCGACCCCCAGGGCGTGCCGGTCTACGCCTGGAAGGGCGAGACCCTCGAAGAGTACTGGTGGTGCACGCTGCAGGCCCTCGAATGGCCCGGTCACGGTGGCTGCAACCTGATCCTCGACGACGGCGGGGACGCCACCATGCTGGTGCACATGGGCGCCGAGCTCGAGGCCAGGGGCGAGCTACCCGATCCCTCCACCACCGACAACGCCGAGTTCCAGGTGGTGCTCAACATCCTGCGCGACGTGCGGCTGGCCAGGGGCGGCAGCTACTGGACCACCATGGCCAAGGCCATCCGCGGTGTCTCCGAGGAGACCACCACCGGCGTGCATCGTCTGTACGAGCGCCGCGACGCCGGCACCCTGATCTTCCCGGCCATCAACGTCAACGACTCGGTCACCAAGTCCAAGTTCGACAACGTCTACGGCTGCCGCCACTCCCTGGTGGATGCCATCATGCGCGCCACCGACGTGCTCATCGCCGGCAAGAAAGCCCTGGTGCTGGGCTACGGCGACGTGGGCAAGGGCTCGGTCGAGAGCCTCCAGGGCCAGAGCGCCCGCGTGGCCGTCACCGAGGTGGACCCCATCTGCGCGCTGCAGGCCTGCATGCGCGGCATCGACGTGCTGCGCATGGACGAGGTGGTCCAGGACTTCGACATCTTCGTCACCGCCACCGGCAACTTCCGCATCATCAGCCGCGACCACATGCGTCGCATGAAGCACAACGCCATCGTCTGCAACATCGGCCACTTCGACAACGAGATCGACATGGCCGGCATGGAGAAGTGGGCCGAAGAGGGCCTGGTCGAGAAGATCGAGATCAAGCCCCAGGTGCACGAGTGGAAGTTCCGCGACACCACCCACGGTCCCGGCGGCAAGGGCCACTCCATCATCGTGCTGGCCGAGGGCCGGCTGGTCAACCTGGGCTGCGCCACGGGGCATCCCTCGCTGGTCATGTCCGCCTCCTTCACGAACCAGACCATCGCCCAGCTCGAGCTGCACAACAACGCCGAGGCCTACGGCCTCAACCAGCTGGTGCACCCCGACGGAGCCAAGCCGCAGGTCATCACCCTGCCCAAGAACCTGGATGAGAAGGTCGCACGGCTGCACCTGGACAAGTACGGCGTGCAGCTCACCGAGCTGTCCGAGGAGCAGGCCAGCTACATCGGCGTGACGGTCGAGGGGCCCTACAAGCCCGAGCACTACCGCTACTAGCCGGAAACGCGGGCCGTTGGCCGCGCTTCCGGGCGGCGTTCGTACCGGCGGCGCGAGCGCCGCGGCACAACGCCGCCGGCCGAGTGGCGTCGACAGGAGCTCCGGGAGGTGTCCGCGCCGATGGCGCGACGCTCCAGCGGAGGGCCTTCGGCCGCCCGGATCCCATGGCCCGCTCGGGCTACCCACAGCCAAGCCCCCCAAATATGTACACCTCCAGGACCCATGCCCCTGAAGATGTACGCGGAGGGCTCTCCGCGGGCGGAAAGGGCGCCGGACCACGGGCAGAGCTCCGCAAAACCGACGTTCTATGGTTACAGGAAGGCTGGCCCTCTGCCGCCGTGTACACATTTGGGGGCTTGGCTGCGAAACGCGAGCAGATCGGGGGGCTTGGCTTTGAGGAGGGGTTGGTGGTTGACACCGCAGCGCGGAGCCTGGCCGAGGGCTCTCCAGCGCACCCCCTGGCCACCGGCCTGCCTGGCCGAGCTGGCCAGAGCCACCGACGTCTCCCGGCTACCACCTCTCCGACGCTCACGCAGAGGAGATCAACCCGGAGCTGCTGCCTCGTGCCGTTGGCTCGAGGGTGCGGCATACCGCGCGCCAGGTGCCTTGATGGCTGCGGGGCATCCCAGGTGGACGCATCATCTCTCGCGTTGCGCCACGCCCCCAGGAGCCCGCCCGACGCAGCAAGCCCCCGCTCCGATCGGTCGCGTTACAAGGCCGCCAGGAGAGTGCAGCATGGAGAACCAACGGCTTCAGGACCTCTTCATCGGCATCGCCGGGCTCATCGGCGCGGGCAAGTCCACCCTGGCCCGGGCGCTGGGTGAGCACCTCGATCTGCCCGTCTATTACGAGCCGGTCAAGGACAACGAGTACCTGGCCGACTTCTACGCCGACACCCGCCGCTACGCCTTCGCCACCCAGATCTACCTGCTGAATCGCCGCTTCCAGCAGCACCAGGAGATCATCTGGCGCGGCGGCGGCGGCGTGCAGGACCGCACCATCTACGAAGACTCAGTGTTCGCCAAGACCCTGGTGGATCTCGACCTGATGGACGAGCGGGACTACCGCACCTACCTCGATCTGTTCCGCCACATGTCCCACTTCATGTGCCGGCCCAATGTCATCGTCTTCCTGGATCTTTCACCCGAGAGCTCCATGGAGCGCATCCAGCAGCGCGCCCGCGGGGTCGAGACCGGCATCACCGTCGAGTACCTCACGGGGCTCAATGCCAACTACCAGCAGTTCATCCAGCAGATCTCGCGCACGGTGCCGGTGATCAAGGTCTCCTGGGAGCAGTACCGCTCGCCGGCCGAGATGGCGCGGGTCATCCACGACGAGTACCTGCGCGGCAGCTTCCTGCGCGAGGTGCAGTGGAACCCCATCGGGAGCCTGTAGCCTTGGACTGGATCCAGACCTACACGGGCAAGGCCTTCCGCCCGCTGGACCCCTCCCCCGGCTCCATCGACATCCGCGACATCGCCCACGCCCTCAGCCTGCTGTGCCGCTTCAACGGCCACTGCCTGCAGTACTACTCCGTGGCCGAGCACTCGGTGCGCGTCTCCCAGCTGGTCCCCGCCGAGCACGCCCTGTGGGGCCTGCTGCACGACGCCGCCGAGGCCTATCTCTCGGACCTGCCCCGCCCGGTCAAGCGCCAGGTGCCTGAGTTCGTCAGCTTCGAAGACGACCTGCTGCGCGTGATCATGCGCCACTTCGAGCTGCCCTGGCCCATGCCGGCCGCGGTGAAGGCCGCCGACGACACCCTGCTCGCCACCGAGATGCGCGATCTGATGGCCGCCGCCCCGCAGCCCTGGGGCCTCGACACGCCGCCCCTGCCCCAACGCATCGTGCCGCAGGGCCCGGCCCAGGCCGAGCAGGCATTCCTGAAACGATATTCAGAGCTTCGGCGAGTCCTGCTGTAGAATGATCCGTCTGCCGGGAGCTCGTCCATGACCATCCGCATCCACGACCTGATGTCCATGGCCTTCAAGCAGGGCGCCTCGGACATCCACCTCGGCGCCGGCGAAAAACCCGCCATGCGCATCGACGGCGAGGTGCGCCGCCTCGACGCCCTGCCGCTGCGGCGCGACGAGGCCCGCCGCCTGGCCTACTCGGTCATGAGCGAAAAACAGAAGACAGCCTTCGAGAAGGAGATGGAGATCGACTTCTCCATCGGCATCAAGGGTCTGTGCCGCTTCCGGGTCAACGTCTTCACCCAGTCCAGGGGTGTGGGCGTGGTCATGCGCCAGATCCCCACCAAGGTGCTCACCCTCGAAGACCTCAAGCTGCCACCGGTCTTCAAGCACATCTCCAACTATCGGCGCGGCATGGTGCTCGTCACCGGCCCCACGGGCAGCGGCAAGTCCACCACCCTGGCTGCGATCATCGACTACATCAACAACCACCGGGCCGAGCACATCCTCACCATCGAAGATCCCATCGAGTTCGTGCACAAGGCCAACAAGTGCATCATCAACCAGCGCGAGGTGAGCACCCACACGGTGTCGTTCGCCGCCGCCCTGCGCAGCGCGCTGCGCGAAGACCCCGACGTCATCCTGGTGGGTGAGCTGCGCGATCTCGAGACCGTCAGCCTGGCGCTCACCGCCGCCGAGACGGGCCATCTGGTCTTCGGCACCCTGCACACCAACTCGGCCCCCGAGACCATCGACCGCCTCATCGACGCCTACCCCCACGAGCAGCAGGCCCAGGTGCGCACCATGGTCTCCACCTCCCTGCAGGCGGTGGTGTCGCAGATGCTGCTCAAGGGCGCTCAGGGCGGGCGCGTGGCGGGCATGGAGATCATGATCGTCAACCCCGCCATCCGGAACCTCATCCGCGAGAACAAGCTCTTCCAGATCCCCAGCGCCATGCAGACGGGCACCGGGATCGGCATGCAGACCATGGAGGTGGCGGTCAAGAACCTCGCCCTGTCCGGCAAGATCACGCGCCAGACCGCCATCGACGCCCTGAACAAGCCCGACCTGTTCGACGAGCCCAGTCGCCTGGGCGGCCGCTCCGACGACAAGCGCCGCGGCAGGACCCGGCGCTAGCGCTCCATGGCTAGGAGCAGGCGACAGAACAGGTCGCCGTCAGGCGGCCGCCCCGAATCGTAG
>CAZEJJ010000279.1:0-5691 GCA_964512185.1 uncultured Enterobacterales bacterium
GACCGGCCACCCTTGTGGCGAAACCCGAGGCTAGGAACTTCCGAGCGCGTGCACTAGCGTTCAGTCCATTCCCTGTAGCGGACACCCCCCGGGTGCGGCCCTTCGGTCCCCCGGGGGGTCTCTCGTCTGGCTGCGGTGCTACCATTGCAGACCACAGGACGTCGTCAACCCCGCCCCTGTAGAGCAGCCACGCCCCCAATGATCGTCCCACGCTACGAGTCCCGCTTCCGCGGCTTCCACGACCTGATGCAGTACCGCGTGCGCGAGATCCTCCTGGTCTCCACGCTCTACGACGCCTGGGTGCTGGAGCAGGACCACAACCTCTCCGAGCGCCTCTTCTCGGAGTACGTGCGCCTGGACCTGCGCTTCGTGCCGCGCATCACCCGGGTGAACACCGGGCGCGAAGCCCTGGAGCGCATGGGGCGCAAGCCCTTCGACCTGGTGCTGTGCATGACGCGGCTGCCGGACATGACGGCGCTGGACTTCCGCGCCCAGGTCAAAGAGGTGGCCCCGGGCCGCCCGGTCATCTTCCTCACCTACGACGCTCTCGATTCCGGGCTGCGCGACCGCCTGCGCGAGCGCTCCGAGCTGGATCGCATCTTCTACTGGCTGCGCGACACCAACCTGCTCACCTCCATCGTCAAGCACGTAGAGGACTACCGCAACGCGCCCAACGACACGCGGGCCGGCGTGCAGGTCATCCTGCTGGTAGAGGACTCCCCGCGCTTCTACTCCCTGTACCTGCCCCTGATCTACACCGAGATCATGGGCCAGACCCGCCGGCTCATCTCCGAGGGAGTCAACGACTTCCAGCGCCTCCAGCGCATGCGCGCCCGCCCCAAGATCCTGCTGGCCGAGACCTTGCTGCAGGCCCGCTCCTTCCTGCGCCTGTACCGGCAGAACATCATCGGCGTGATCTCCGATGTGCGCTTCCCCGCCGGGGGCGCGATGGACGCCCGCGCGGGCTTCGTGCTGGCCGAAGAGGTCAAGAGCTCCATGCCCGACGTGCCCGTGCTGCTCCAGTCCTCCGAGCTGGACAACCGCGACCGGGCCCACGCCCTGGACCTGGGCTTCCTGCACAAGCAATCCGAACGCCTGGCCTCCGAGCTCCGCAGCTACATCCTGGCCAACTTCGGCTTCGGAGACTTCGTGTTCCGCAACGAGGACGGCCGCGCCGTGGGCCGGGCCCACAACCTGTACGAGCTGCATGACCTGCTGGGGAGGGTGCCCGACGAGAGCGTGATGTTCCACGCCAGCCGCAACCACTTCTCCGCCTGGCTGCGCGCGCGCGCCGAGTTCAAGCTGGCCGAGGAGCTGCGCCCGAAGCGGGCTGCGGACTTCTCGGGCGTCGACGCCATCCGGAAGATGATCGTGGCGGCCATCGCGCGCTACACCGTCTCCACCCACGACGGCGAGGTGCGCGAGTTCGCCCCGGACCGCCTGCGCCGCGAGGCCAACTTCAACAAGCTGGGCACCGGCTCCCTGGGGGGCAAGGCCCGCGGCTTGGCCTTCATGAACGCCGTCCTGGCTCGCAACCGCTTCGACGAGCGCTTCCCCAAGGTGCAGATCGCCATCCCCAACACCTTCGTGATCTGCACCGACGTCTTCGAGCAGTTCCTCGAAGAGAACGGGCTGCGCGAGTGGGCCCTGGCCCACAGCGATGAGCAGAAGATCAGCGAGCGCTTCCAGCGCGCGCAGCTCCCCGAGACCATCGAGCACGACCTGCGCGCCCTGCTGGCCTCCGCCAGCTATCCCCTGGCCGTGCGCTCCTCCTCGCTGCTGGAGGACAACCAGGCCCTGCCCTTCGCGGGCATCTACTGCACCTACATGCTGCCCAACAACCACCCCCACCTGGCCGTGCGGCTGCGCCAGGTCTGCGACGCCGTCAAGCAGGTGTGGGCCTCGCAGTTCTTCCCCAGCCCCCGCGAGTACATCAAGAACACGGGCTACCGGCTGGACGAGGAGCGCATGGCGGTGGTCATCCAGGAGGTGGGCGGCACCACCCACGGCGACCTGCACTACCCCACGTTCTCTGGCGTGGCCCGCTCCTACAACTACTACCCCTTCGCCGGCATGGCGCCCGAAGAGGGCACGGCGTCGCTGGCGGTGGGCCTGGGCAAGACCATCGTGGAGTCCCAGCGGGTCTACCACTTCTGTCCCGCCCACCCGCGGGCCAACCCGCCCTGGGCCACCAACGCCGAGTACCTGGCCAACACCCAGACCCGCTTCTACGCCCTCGATGTCTCGCGCTCGGGGCTGCAGGTCACGCCCGACGAGGACTTCTCCTTGAGCCACGAGGAGATCGCCCGCGCCGAGGCGGACGGCGTGCTGCGGCTGGTGGCCAGCACCTGGAACCCACAGAACGAGAGCATCCGCGACTACCTGATGCCCGGCGGTCCCCGCATCGTGCGCTTCGCGCAGATCCTCAAGCACGGCACCCTGCCCCTGCCCGCCATCCTGCAGGAGCTGCTCGAGGCGGGCGAGGCCAGCTTCGGTGCGCCGGTGGAGATCGAGTTCGCCGTCGACATCGACCCGCAGGACGCCAACAGAGCCCGCTTCCACTTCCTGCAGATCCGCCCCATGATGGTGGACGAGCAGCTGTCCCGCCTCGATCTCCAGGACGTGGATCCCGGCTCCGTCCTGTGCAGCTCCGTCCAGGCCATGGGCAACGGCCGCCAGAGCGACATCTACGACCTGCTCTACCTCGATCCCGAGCGCTTCGACATCCTCCGCACCCGCGAGATGGCCCAGGAGATCGACGCCCTCAACCAGATGTTCATCGAGCAGGACCGCCACTACCTGCTGCTGGGCTTCGGCCGCTGGGCCACCTCGGATCCGCTGCTGGGCGTACCCGTGGCGTGGCGCCAGGTCTCCCAGGCGCGCATCTTCATCGAGGCCGATCGCCACGACCTGTGGGTGGAGCCATCCCAGGGCAGCCACTTCTTCCAGAACATGCTCGCCCTGCGCATCGGCTACCTGTTCATCAAGGAATCGCGCCCCGGCAACCAGGTGGACTGGGACTGGCTCGCCAGGCAGCAGCCCCTGCACACCACCGCACACCTGCGCCACCTGCGCTTCGACAGACCGCTGGTGGTGGACATCGATGGTCGATCTTCGCTGGGCGTGGTGCACAAGCCCGGGACCGTGCATCGCGACACGGATTGAGCGCCCATCCGGTCACGCAGCTCACGCGCGGTCCGGCCCGCCTGTGACTAGGCTGGACCCATCCCCTGCGGTGAGGTCCCCATGCGCGGTGCTGCTCTGCTGCTCCTCCTCGGCCTGCTGGCCTGCGACGACACCGACTTCCACGGCGCCGAGCCCGAGGTCGTGGACTGCGACCTGTCCGCGGACTACTGCGGCGTCCAGGCGGTGTTCGAGGCCTACTGCTACGCCTGCCACGACGCCGGCGCCGTCACCGCGGGGCTCGATCTCGAGACGGACGCCTGGAGCGCCCTGGTGGGCGTGGAGAGTGCCAACAGCCCGGGCGCCGTGCTGGTGGAGCCCGGTGACGCCGAGGCCAGCCTGCTGTACCGCAAGCTGACGAGCAGCCAGGCCGAGGGCGAAGGCGGCGGCATGCCCCCCAGCGGCAGCCTGGACGGCAACAGCCTGGACCTGGTGAAGGGCTGGATCGACGCCGGCGCCACCGCCGCCTGCGAGGGCGAGGCGGACACGGGAGGTGGCGCATGAGCGCGCTGCTGTGCCTGCTGCTCGCCTCCGGGATGACCCTGGGGCAGGGCTCCGACGACTGCGAAGGCGCAACCCAGTACTACGCAGATGAAGACCTGCAGCGAGCCTTCATGCTCAACTTCTTCTCCCTGGCGGCGAGCTTCTCCCCCCTGCACGGCCCCCGCCCCCACCAGCCCGGCCACGGCAGCCTGGGCCTGGAGCTGGCCGGCGTGCCGCCCCTGAGCTGCGAGCGCCGCATGGTCATGGCCAGCACCAAGGCCGAGGACACGAACAAGACGCCGCTGATCCCACGCCCGCGCCTCTCCTTCACCCTGCCCGGCTCGGGTCGGCTGAGCGGCTACGGGGGCCTCGGCTACATCCCCCCGGTCACCATCTTCGGCACGCGCAACGTCATCATGTCCGTGGAGACCGGGCTGGCGTGGCAGCTCGACGCCGGCCCCCAGGCGGGCCTGCGCTTCCACGCCACCCTGATGAAGACCATCGGCGACATCGCCACCAAGTTCGATGAAGATGACGAGGACTACGTGGACCTGTACCTGGGCAGCAGCTTCGGCGGCGATCTGCTGGGCGGCTGGGAGCTCTCGGACGGTAAGCTGCTTCCCTACGCGACGCTGGGCGTCACCGACGTGAGCACCTTCTTCTACGTGGGCGACGACGGCGTGGTGCAGAACAACCCCGATCCCTTCGCCGGGCTCACAGGCTCGGCAGGGCTGCAGCTCCGCCCCTGGAAGCGGCTGGAGCTGGCCGCCGAGCTCTACACGGCCCCCGGCTATCTGTACACAGGCAGGCTGCTTCTGGCCCTGGGCCTGTAGCGGGAATTGCGCGGGCCGCGCGGCCTAGTGGTAGAACTTCAGACGCAACCTCTCTCAAGGAGCGTGCATGCGCGCTGTCCTCCTGGTGCTGTTCGCCAGCGTCCTCGCTTCCTGCGAGAACAGCCTCGGCCTGGAGCACTGGGAGCCCGACGCCGACGAGGACGGCTGGCTGGAGTCCGACGACTGCGACGACAAGGACGCCACGGTCTATCCCTACGCCCCGGAGCTCTGTGACGCGCTGGACAACGACTGCGACGGCGTGGTGGATGAAGACGCGCGCGACATGATCACCTGGTACCCCGACGCCGACGGCGACGGCTACGGCACCGACGAGTCCGGCCTGACCGAGGCCTGTGAGCTCCCAGAGGGCTACGCCGACAACGGCCTGGACTGTGACGAGAGCGACGCGGCGGTCAACCCGGGAGCCACCGAGCTCTGCGACGGCATCGACAACGACTGCGACGCCTCGGTGGACGAGACCGACGCCGCGGACGCCGTCACCTGGTACCCGGACGAAGATGGCGACGGCTACGGCGACGACGAGCTCGCGGTGGTCTCCTGCACCGCCATCCAGGGCTGGGTGGATCTGGGCGCCGACTGCGACGACACCGACGACGACACCCACCCAGGCGCCGACGAGCTCTGCGACGGCATCGACAACGACTGCGACGACGAGATCGACGAGGGCGTCACGGACGCGCCCACCTGGTACCACGACGCGGACGGCGACGGCTACGGCGACGATGACGACGCCCAGGATGCCTGCACCCAGCCCAGCGGCTACGAGCGCAGCTCGGGCGACTGCGATGACGACGACGCCGACAGCTACCCCGACGCCGACGAGCTCTGCGACGACGCCGACAACGACTGCGACGCCGAGATCGACGAAGACCCTGTGGATCCCACCACCTGGTACCTGGACGCCGACGGCGACGGCTACGGCGACGCCGCCAGCACCGCCGAGGCCTGCGATCAGCCCAGCGGCTACGTGGTCAGCGGCAACGACTGCGACGACGGCGACGCCTACGTCAACGGCGGCTCCGAGGAGACCTGCGACGGCGTGGACAACGACTGCGACGGCACCGTGGACGAGACCGACGCCACCGACGCTCTGACCTGGTACCTGGACTCCGACAGCGACGGCTACGGCGACGCCGCCAGCGCCACCACGGCCTGCGAGCAGCCCAGCGGC
>CAZEJJ010000280.1:0-5671 GCA_964512185.1 uncultured Enterobacterales bacterium
GGCGCGCCTCGCGGCCCTCGCTACGATTCGGCACCGGCGGCACGGATCCCTGCGTCCGCAGGGTCCACGCCACCTACACCCTACAGGCTCCTAGCGCGCAGCCACGCCGTCCATGCGGTACACCTCCAGCCAGCGCACCGGCGAGGTGGCGGCGCCGTCCAGGGTGGTGGTGGCTTCGGCGAAGGCGCGTCGGCTGTATTGGGCGCGGCGGCCCGCCATGCCAGCGCAGTTCCAGCCGTAGCCCCCCTCCACCTCGCCGGACCAGTGTCCGCCGGGATCGTTGACGGTCCAGGCGTAGTCGTCCAGCTCCAGCGCCAGCACCGCGTGGCCTCCCGGCGCGAAGGCGCCGTGCACGATGGCTGGGTTGCCACCGGCCACCGCGGCCCGCAGGGCGCGGTCGTCGCGGTGCTCATGGCCGCGCAGGCGCTCGGGGATGCCCGCCTTGCGGGCGAAGTTGTTGAAGGCCTCGGAGGCCTCGAAGGGGCCGCGCGGCGCCCTGCCTGTGTCGCGGATGAGGGTGTCGGGTGAGATGTGCACGCCGTAGTAGCGCAGCAGCATGGCCACCGCGGTGGCCTCGGCGCTGTTGCCTGTGTCCAGTCGGTTGTCGTACTGGCAGAGGTAGGGCACCTCGGAGGCCAGCTCGCGAGGCAGGTAGCGCTCGGTGGTGGTGGTGGTGGTGGGCGCGTCCCTGGGAACCACCGCCAGAGCGAAGGCCGCCTGGGCGGCAGACTTGTCCACGAAGGGGAAGTCGTCTTCCGGCTCCACCACGTGGGGCTCGGGCAGCGCCGCGGGCTGCAGCCAGGCGAAGTCCCCGGCCGGCGCCTCGGCGGCGGACCAGAGCTGGCCGCTCAGGGCGATGATGGCGTTGGTCTCGCGGTCGTCCAGCAAGCCGCGTTCGGCCCCCTGGCGTGCGCGGGCGCTCACCCGCTGGCTGGCCTCCTTGGCCAGGAAGCCGCGACTTTTTGCGATCTCGTCGTGGCCGTCCTGCAGCTGGTCCGCCAGGGAGCGCAGCATCAACAGCGGCTCCAGCAGCTCGTTCACGTCGCCCTGGGTCACCGAGCCTTCCTCCAGCGCCGTGTAGATGCCCTCGAGCACCAGGTCTGCCTGGGCACGGGCGCAGCCGGGCGCGGCCAGCTCGGTGAGCAGGGTGCGGGTGTGCATGGTGCCCAGCTCCCAGGCGTCGCGGTCCAGCGTGCCCGATGCGGAAGGAGCCAGCTCACGCTCCAGCAGGGAGCAGTCCGGCTGGGCCAGGGCGGCCGGGGTCAGCAGTGCGGCGAACGTGGCGCTGGCGAGCATGGATCCGTCTCGTTGGGCAGGAGAGGTGCTCGCAAGGGGCGTGCCAGGGCCACGGAGCGGTCAAAGGCCCGTTTTCGTCGAGTGGCAGGTTCGCTTGGGGGTGTCGACACCCCGATTTGACATCCTGCGGGGTGCTGGCGCCCTAGCAGTGCTCGGGAGAGCGGGTGCTAGTTGCCGTACGGATCCTCGAGCAGCCAGGTCTGCCCCAGGATGGCGCCAGCGGAGAAGCTCAGCTCCCACAGCAGCTCGCCTTCGGGCGACACCTCGCTCAGCACTCCCGCAGAGCCCCAGTTCACGAAGGTGTTGCCGTTGGCCAGCCGCTCCCCCTGGCCCATCACGATCACCTCCAGACCGCGGTGGCCGCCGTAGGTCCAGATCTCCCGCAGGCTCTGCTGCTCGTCGTCCACCTCGTATTCCAGCACGCGGCCCTGCATGCTGTCCTCGTCCACCGTGAACATCAGCAGGGTGCCGTCGGCGGTCCACACCGGCGCGTGCTGGTGGTGGAATCCAGGAGCCGGCTCCTCCACGCGGTAGGGGGCCTCGCTGTCGTCCAGCCCGCCGAAGTCGCGCAGCACTGCGCCGCTGCTGCGATGGATCTGCAGCACGCGGTCGATGCCCCCCAGGGAGAGCAGATAGCTGTCGCTGTCGGCGTCGTAGGACAGCCCGTTGGCCGTGGTCCAGTCGATGCCCTGGGGGTAGATGCCGCTCTCTTCGGGCTCATCGGTGGGGATGGTGTCGATGGAGAGGTGATCCCAGGCTGAGAAGACCTCCCGCTCCTCGCCCTCGGGATCCGTCTCCACCAGGTGGTCGCCCGCCACCGTGGCTTCCAGCTCCTCCACGTACTGCAGATCCAGCCCGGTCCACGCCAGGGTGCCCGGCTCGGGCTCGGCGAAGAAGTGGTGCCCCCTGGGGATGCGCACCGACTCCTTGGTCTCGCCCGTATAGCTGATGTGCTCGATGGTGCTGGCGTCTTCGCCGTGATCCGAGCTCGCCGTGTTGTGGCGCAGGCCCAGGCCCACCCGGCTGGGGGCCACCCCCTGGCACAGGGAGCCCTCTTCAAGCTCGAGGGCCCACAGGTAGCGGCCCTCCCGGTCGATGAGGAACAGCACCACCGGCTCGGGGCTGCGCACCATCACCCCCAGGATGTAGCCGTCGTCCACGTCCGGGAACGCGGGTTGTTCCTGGCTGATCTGCGGCAAGCCCGCGAACAGGCCGCCGAAGCTGGCTGCGAAGGTCCCGCTCTCGTGGCGCTCCCCGTCCACCTCGGCCACGACGCGGGCGTCCACTGTGGTGAAGCTGGGCTGGCCGATGAGCTGAGTGGAGTGAGCGCTGGCCGTAGCCTCGGGCTTCGGCGTCTGCAGCTCCAGGCCCATGCCGAACTCTACGTAGGAGACCGCGGGCTCGGTGGTGGTCCAGGCCACGTCCACCACCGAGCTCACCTGTTCGTGCATGGCCGCCGTGATGTCCTGGATGAGCCAGGTGTCCGCCTGGTCAGGCGAGTAGCGGGGGCAGCCGGCCAGGAGCAGCAGGCAGGCGAGTGGCAGGACGAGGCGCATGGGGGCGACCTATCATGGGGTGGCCTGCCTCCCTCGCAGCAGGCGACAGAACAGGCCGCCGCATGGCGGTCGGCCCGGATCGTAGCGAGGGCCAGCAGACGCCAGGTGCGGCGCAATGCCCCGCTGAGGTGGCTTCCATCGAAGGCGTGGCAGGAGGGCTGCTGCAGGCGCCAGGGTACGGTCGCCCCTCACCCTCCTGGCGGACACGATCCCCAACTCAACAATGTGAACGCCGGATCACGTCCGGAATACCGGTCATGATCGCCAACTCAACCGGGTGAGAGCCAGATCGCGTCCGGAATACCGGTCATGATCGGCCGCTCACATTTTTGAAGCGCGGATCGTGTCCGGTTCCCCGGGGGACGGAGTGCGCAGCGACGAGATCACTCCCGTGGAGATCACGGGCCTCTGAACTCCGTTGCCGACGGCGCGCCCTCCAGGTACCTTCCTCCGTCCCAAGGAGGAGCCATGCGACGCCCACTGCTGTGTGCCCTCGCCCTGCTGCTGCTGCCCGGGCTGGTCGTGGCCGGCCGCAAGAAGCGTGGGGCCGAGCCGCCCGCGCCGCCCGCGGTGGGCCCCACGGTGGTGCCCGCCAGCAACATCTTCCTGCGCAACGCCTTCGACACGGATCCCTCCACCTACATCGGGCGCTTCCTGCCCGATGGGCTCGAGCTGGTGGACGAGTCCAACGCTGCGCGCACGCGCTGCTCCGAGCACATTTCCTACCGCGAGGTGGGCGGCGGCAACGTGGTCTACGACGAGCTGTTCAACGCCAGCACCGAGGCCGGGCTGCGGGTGGGCCTGCCCCAGGTGTTCGGCGTGGGGGTGGGCGGCGCCAGCAGCCGGGCGGTGCGCATCACCTACGCCTTGAGCACCAAGCTGGTGGCCGAGCTCGAAGACCCGGCGGCCTTCGAGGCCTGCTGCCAGCAGGCCCCCGACCTGTGCAGCTCCCGCTATGTGGCGGAATTCTACGAGGGCACCGGCGCGGTGTACCACGGCCTGGGCCGCGAGGCCGAGGTGGACATCTCGGCCCTGGCCCAGGGCGTGGCCGCCGAGGTTGAGCTGGCCCACGGCATGGCCTGGGAGCGCTCGGTGGAGTTCTCCGAGCCGGTGTACTTCGCCATGAAGATCGCCCCCAACCCCTACACGGGCCAGGCGCTCACCGAGCGGGCTGCGGCGACTGGACCGACCAGCCTCCGCGCAGCAGCCTGGGGCAGTTCTTCGTGGGGCTCTCGGACGCGCACGAGTCCGAGCGGGCCGCCCGCGACGACGCCTTGCTCAGCGCCCGCCTGCAGACGGTGCGCTGGCTGGGCCAGCAGATCAACGCCAGCGGCACCCGCGCCGAGCTTGGCCTGGGTGACTCCACCGACATCGCCACCGCCGTGGAGCAGCAGAGCGTCATCGAGACCGCCACTGAGGGTGTGGCCAGCCTGGTAAAGGACCAGAACTGGTGCGTCCGCGCCCTGCCCACACCGGCGGGGTACCGCTACACGGCCCATGTGCTGGCCTTCCTGCCCGCCGACCAGGTGGAGCCTGCCGAGCAGGTGCTGCTGGGGGCGGTGAGGGGTCGATGATGGATCCCGCTGCGGCACTCCTGTGGGCCCTGCTCCCGGCTGCCCAGGCCACCGAAGTGATCGCCGTTGAGCTCTGCCCCGAGGTGCCCCCCGCCGGCTACCGCCTGGAGCGTGCCTACGCCGAAGGCCCCAGCGACCAGGCGCTGAACGCGGCGCGTTCCCGCGCTCGGGAGCTGATGATCGAGCGGCTCTGCGCCGGCTACGACGAGCTGCGCTGCGCCGCCTTGCAGCGGCACATCTCGTCCTGGGGTGCCGGTTCGTGGGCAGCCAGCGATCGCAAGGGGCGCGAGGGCACAGCCTGCGCCGCGGTCATCGTCGAAGAGGCCTGGCTCGACCAGCTGGGCCGCGACTACGACAGCTTCGAGGCCAGCCTGGCGGGGCTGGTGACGGATCTGCGTGACAGGGCAGGGGAGTCCCTGCTGGCCATCGAGCCCCCCACCTGGGAGAGCGGCTGCGTGGCAGGCCCCCTGGGCGCGGCCGTGGGTGGTGAGCTGCGCTCCCTGCTGGCGGGTCACCCGGTGGTGCCCGAGGGTGCTGGCGATCGCAGCGCCGCCGCGGTGCTCACCCGCCTGACCCCTGGAGCCGGCGGGGTGCGCCTCAACCTCACCCTGCGACCCTCGGCCCGCTCGGCGGTGCTGCTGGGGGGCTTCGCGTTCCCCAACGACCTGTTCGGCGTGGCCATCGACGAGCGCGGCCGGTGCCGCGGCGACAGCGATCTCGGCCTGGCCGAGGGCGAGAAGCTGGGCGACGGCGGGCTGCGCGTGCAGCTCACGGTTCCCACCAACAGCGGCCTGGTCTGCCCCGGCGATGCCTTGCAGCCGCAGATCCTGGTGTCCCGCCAGGCTCGGGTACAGGTGTACAGCGTGGCCCGCGAGGGCCAGGGCTACCTGGTGTGGCCGTCCCCCGGGCAGGAGGGGCTGGTGGATGCCGCGGCCGACCTGGGCACCGTCTACGCCGTGGAGACTCCGGATCTGGGCGACGAGCGGATGGTGGCCGTGGCCGTACCCGCCGGCAGCTACTTCGGTCGCAGCGAGGGCTGGACCGGCTTCTGTCGCCTCGAAGGTATCTTCGGCCCCGTGCTCTACCCCTCGGGCGCCGCCATCGGCACCGCCACCTACCAGGTGCTGCCAGCAGGTGAGGGGAGCTGCACCGGTCCCGCCCGCCTCGCCGACCTGGCAGCGTTGGAAGCGGCACCCATCTGCGGGGACTAGCGCCCCTGGCCCCAGGTCCTGCCGGACCTGGGGC
>CAZEJJ010000281.1:0-5414 GCA_964512185.1 uncultured Enterobacterales bacterium
GGGCGCCGCGGCTCAACGTCGCCGCTCCTGCTGGGTGTCCAGCCTGGCATGACCCCTGCTTGTGGACCTGGCAGCTGCGGGAGAACAGCCACGGCGAACCCGGTCCGCAGAGCGGCCCATGTCCGCGCCGTTCGAGCCGACGGCGCCGGGGCGCCGCGGCTCAACGTCGCCGCTCCTGCTGGGTGTCCAGCCTGGCATGACCCTTGCTTGTGGACCTGGCAGCTGCGGGAGAATAGCCACGGCGAACCCGGTCCGCAGGCCGGCGAGCCCGAGAGAGGTCGAGATGTCACGCTCCAGCCTGCAACACCTGCCGAGCTCCTGTCTGCTGCTCGCGGTCGTGGCCGGCCTGTCCCTGGCCTGCCGGGATCCCAAGGACGAGACAGGCCTCGACAGCCAGCCGCCCGACTCTGAGCCCGACTCGGGCCAGCCGGACACCGGCGACAGCGCGCCCGCGGTGCAGCCGCCCTGCGCCGGCGGGGGCTGGGGGGCCATCTCCGAGTTCGAGTCGGCCTTCCATGTGTCCGCAGATCTGGGCAGCGTCGAGGGTGACGGTTCAGCGGAGAGCCCGCTGGACAGCGTCGAGGCCGCCCTGGCCCTGGCCGCCGACTCCGACAAGCTGCGCGCCGTGGCCATCTGGCCCGGCAGCTACAGCGAGACCCTGGCGCTGGGGGCCAGCAAGCCCGGGGGGCCCGACTACGACGGCGTGGCGCTGCAGGGCTGCAGCGCCGGAGAGGTGACCATCGAGGCCGCCGACGATGGCGAGTCGGTCATCTGGGTGGCCGAGGCCAGCGACGTGGACCTGGCGGGCATGACCCTGTCCGGCGGGCTGCGCAGCCTGTGGATCACCGAGGGGGCCACCGAGCTGCGCGTGCAGGACCTGCGGGTCGTCGAGCCGCTGCGGGCCGGTGTGGTCATCGACGGGCCCAACTCGGTGGTGGAGCTGTCGGACCTGCAGGTGCAGGACGTGCAGCCCGACACCACGGACTCCGGCGAGGAGCTCGGCTAGGGCCTGGTGGTGCGCGGCGCCGTGGTGGAGATCTCGGGGGGCAGCGTCGCGGGCGCGGTGGGCGTGGGCCTGCTGGTGGACGGCTACCAGGCCGTGGTGAACGTGCAGGACTTCTCTGTGAGCGACGTGAGCCCCGATGCCGTGGGGCAGCTGGGCCGCGGCGTGCAGCTGCAGGACTTCGCCAGCTTGAGCCTCGACGCGGTGGACATCTCCGGCTGCTCCGACGCCGGCCTGTTCTCGGCGCTGGGTGGATCCCTGGCGCTCACCGACGTGACCATCAGCGACGTGCAGGCGGGCCTCACCGACGAGGGCGTGGCCACCGGCGACGCCGTGATCCTGAGCGGCGTGGACCCCGAGGGCGGCAGCTACGATCCCTCCCGCTTCGTGATCACCGTCGGCGACGGCGCCGGAGCCTGGCTGGTGGCCAGCGACTTCTCCCGGCTGGGGCTGTACGCCGAGAACGTCACCGTGCAGATCGACGACATCCTGGCCCAGGACGGCTCGGGAGCCGAGTCCATCTTCTACGACGCCACCACGGCGCTGTCGGGCGGCGCCCAGGACCTGGCCCAGGCCTACGAGGGCGAGCTTGAGCTGCACCGCTGGATGGTGGATCCGGCGGAGTTCACCGACTGACCCTGACCACCGCTGTGGAGGGCCTGCCCTACACCTTTGTGGAGCTCAGGGCAGCTTCTTCCAGTCTTCGCGCGGCGTGCCCTCGGTGGGAGCGTCGCCGTCCTCGAGGGCCAGATCGCCCGCCTCGAAGGCTTCGAGCACGCCCTGGGCCTGCTCGGCGAAGCGGGTGGGCACGTAGAGCTTCACCTCGGCCAGGCCGTCGATGGTGAACATGTGGGTGAGGCGCAGGCCCTCGCCCTGGTAGCGGCAGGGGATGCCGTGGCGATCCAGCAGGTCGTGCACCAGCTGGTGCTCCATCTCGCCCTGGGCCACGTAGACCAGGACCTCGTCGACCTTGTCGTCGGCCATGGGGGCTCCGGCGCTGCGCGCGCTACTTGGCGGGGGCGGCCTCGCCTTCTGCGGGGGCGGCCTCGCCCTCTGTGGGGGCGGCCTCGCCTTCTGCGGCTTCGCCTTCTGCAGCCTCGCCCTCGGCGGGTTCCTCGGCCTCGGGGGGCTCCTGGGCGGCCTGGAAGATGCCCTCGATCTCCTGGCGCTGGTCTGCGGGGATCTTGTCGAGCTCGGCCTTGCAGCCGGCGGGGTCGGCAGCCTGCCGCACCGGGTCGAGGCACTTGGCGGCTTCGATGGGGAGCTTCTCGCAGGCGGCGACGAAGTCTTCCTTGGACGGCATGGGCGGCATCTCGGTGATGCCGTTCTCCTTCATGATCTTCTCGATCTTGGCCTGGGTGCTGCCGTAGGCACGGGAGCAGGTGCGGGTGGCCTCGGTGCCCTGGACGCCGGCGACGGTGGTGCTCTGCTGCTCGCAAGCGACGAGCAGCGCGGGGACGGCCAGCAGGATCGTGAGCCTGGTCATGGGGACTCCGGTGAGGGGTGCTCCTGGCGGGGGCGAGGAACCCATGGGAGGCGCAGTGTAGCTCGAAAGGGGACGCTGGGCTCGCGGTGCTGGCCTCGGCAGCCGGTGCGTATGTCAGCCCCGGGCTACAATTCCCCGGACCCGTTCCAGGGAGGTCTCCCGTGCATTGGCGGTACATGCTCGCGCTGTGGGTCCCTGTCTCACTGCTGGGCTGCCCGGCGTCCCCTTCAGACCATGACACCGCGCCGGACACCAGCCTCGCGCCCTTCGACGCCGAGCTGGCCGGAGACCTGCAGCTGGCACTGGAGCAGGCGCGGGAGGATCTCGACGTTCCCGGCGTCGCGGCGGCTGTGCAGCTGCCCGGCACCGAGCTGTGGATCGGTGTGACGGGCGTGGCCGACCTCGAGACCGAGGAGCCGTTGCTGGCGGAGCACCGCTTCAAGATCGGCAGCGTCACCAAGACCTTCGTGGCAGCTGTGGTGCTGCAGCTGGCTGAGGAGGGCTCGCTGGGCCTCGATGACACCCTCGACCAGCACTACGACGGCCTGCCATGGGCCTCCGATGTCACCCTCCGACAGCTGCTGATGCACAGCTCCGGCATCCCGGAGTACGGCAACGCCACGGCCTTCCAGCTGGGAGCCGACGAGCCCTGGACCGACGAGCAGCTGGTGCAGCTGCTGGCCGATGGCGAGCTGGCCTTCGAGCCTGGAACGGAGTGGTCCTACGCCAACAGCAACTACGTGCTGCTGGGCCTGGTCATCCGGTCCGTCACGGGCGACACCTGGGATCAGCAGGTGGCAGCGCGGCTGCTCGACCCGCTGGCGCTCACCAGCCTGGAGGCTCCCCTGGACGATGCCAGCTGGGGAGGGGTGGTGCCGGGCTACTGGAACGGAGTGGACTCCACCCAGGACGTGCACCCCTCGGCCGTGGCTGCGGCAGGAGCCATGGTGGGAAGCGCCGGCGACGTGGCCCGCTGGGGCACAGCCTGGTTGGGGGGAGAGGTGCTCACCAGTGAGATGGCGGACGAGCGCTGGGTCGATGCCATCGAGCTGTACGACGGCGTGCTTCACTGCGGCTGCGGCCTCTACTCCTTCGGCGGAGCCCCGACCGATGCGGGTGTGGAGCTGTTCCACAACGGCGCCCTCAACGGCTACAGCTCCTGGATGGGGTACCGGCCAGACGGTCCCGTCAGCCTCGCCGTGCTCGACAACGCCTGGCCCGGCGCTGGCATGGACACCAGCGTGGCCCAGGACGTGGCCGGCGTCCTTTGGCCCGTGCTGGGGTGGGAGGAGTAGTCGGGATCAGACGCGGCCGCAGCCCAGGGTGACCGTGACAATCCCAGGCCGTGGTGCTCCTTCCCATGGAGGTGCGCTGGATGCGGTGGCTGTCTCTGCTGTTGGTCTGCTGTACGGGACGGCTCCAGGCTCCTCCCCAGGGCCCGCTGGAGTTTCCCCGCGATCACGGCTTCCACGCCGAGGCTCAGACCGAGTGGTGGTACCTGCAGGGGATGCTGCGGGACGGCGAGGGCGGGGAGCTGGCGGTGTTCCTCTCCTCGGTGCTGCACGATCCCAGGCTCGATCGGGTGCTGGGATTGCCGGTGCTGAGCCTGGGGCAGCGGCTGGGGCTCTTCACCGCCTGCGTGGCGGATCTGGACCGTGGGGTGCCGGTGTCCGAGCGGCGCACGGTGGCTCGCTTTCCCGGGTTGTTCCAGTGGATCGACGCCGAGGGGGGCGACTTCCAGCTGCGGGTGCGGCGCTGGCACACCCGGCGGAAGGACGGGGTGTTCGCGTGGGAGGTGCCGGTGGACGGTGGCATGCTGCGCCTGGAGGCCGCGGCCACCGCAGATCCCCTGCCCATCTCCGAGGCGGGCCAGGGCGATGCGCTGGGGCGCCTGTCCCTGGGGACCTCGGCCTTCAGCTACTACGCCCACGGCCGGGTGCAGCTGCGCGGCAGCTTGGAGGAGGGCGGGCAGATCCGCTCCTTGGAAGGCACGGGCTGGCTCGACCACCAGTGGGGCTTCGTGTACGCGCGAGAGTACGGCGGCTGGAGCTGGTTCGCCCTCAACCTGGACGACGGCACGGACCTGCTGCTGTCCAGGGTCGAGCCGCGCAACGCCGGTGTGCCCGCGGCCATCGTGGGCACGCTCCGGCCTCCTGGAGGAGCTGCTCGAGCGGTGGGGCCCTTCGAGCTGGAGGTGCTGGAGCGCGGCCCCCCGGTGCGGGGGGAGAGCTACCCCAGCCGGGTGCGGCTCGCGCTGCCCGAGGAAGAGCTGGAGCTGGAGGTGGCCGCCCTGCTCCCCGAGAGCGAGTGGCGCATGGTGCCCGTGCCCATCTGGGAGGGCCCGGTGAGCGTGCGGGGACGCTGGCGCGGCCGAACCGTGGGAGGCGCGGGCTACGCCGAACACCTGCAGCGCGGCGATCCGCCGGCGAGGAGGCTGTACCACTCGGGGAGGCCGCTGGAGCACTGATCGCCGTCCTGCGAACCACAGTCCGCCCGCTTCCTGGGCGCTTGGCTCGCATATCGAGTGAAGGGGGTGGTCGGTCTGCTCCTCCTGTGGCCAGATGTCGTGGTCGCCGCTCCGCCCGCCCGCGCTCGGCCGACAGGACCGCTGGTCGCGGGGCGCGGCCACCTACAGTCCCGCGTGGCGTGGCTCACCTTCCGGTTCAGCCGATGCTAATAGCGTTGTCGCGGCCTGGTCTCCCGTCGGTTCCCCAAGCAGGCCGGGCACACGTCGCCTGCAATCGTGGCATCCCTTGCCAGCAGCTCTCACTGGTGGACCACAAGATGTAGGGGGTGAAGGAGCCAACCGACCACCCCCTTCGAGTGATTCTCCCGTAGCTGGCCCCAGCTCTCGACGAATCACTCGCATATCGAGTGATTCTCCCGTAGCTGGCCCCAGCTCTCGACGAATCACTCGCATATCGA
>CAZEJJ010000281.1:5514-5670 GCA_964512185.1 uncultured Enterobacterales bacterium
GTGATTCTCCCGTAGCTGGCCCCAGCTCTCGACGAATCACTCGCATGGCGGGCGATGGGGAGGGGTTCACCTCCTCCCGCCGCCTCGGCTAGGAGCCCTCTGGAAAGCTCATGTCTACTGCGACCCACCAGTGCCTACTGCTGCTACACACGTGAC
>CAZEJJ010000282.1:0-5526 GCA_964512185.1 uncultured Enterobacterales bacterium
GGGCGGCATGGGCGGCATGGGCGGCATGGGCGGCATGGGCGGCATGATGTAGCCCCGCTCCCCGCTGGACGATGCGCGCCCCCGCCTGGCCTCCAGGCGGGGGTCGTTCGTTCTGGAGCGTTAGGCTGCGGCGACCATCGACAGCGGAGCGAGCATGAGCAGCAGCGAGGTACGGATCGAGCACGACGGGGGCATCACCACCCTCATCCTCGACAGGCCCCAGCGCCGAAACGCTGTGGACACCGAGCTCTGGGAGCAGCTGCGACGAGCGATCGTCTCCGCGGCCCACCGGCCGCCGCGGGCCCTGATCATCTGCGGCGCAGGCGGGCACTTCTCCGCAGGGCTGGACCTCAAGCCGGACAACCCGCTGTTCGCGAGGGTCCTCCCCCTGGTCCAGAACCAGGACGCCGCGGCGGCCCGCGGCCTGGTGCGAGAGCTCAAAGCCGTGCTCGAGCAGCTCGCGGCCTTTCCCGCCCCCACCATCGCCGCCGTCGAAGGGGCCTGCATCGGCATCGGGCTGGAGATCGCGCTGGCCTGCGACCTGCGCGTGGTCGCCAGAGACGCGAAGCTGTCGCTGCCGGAGGTGCGGCTGGGCCTGGTCCCCGACCTGGGCGGCAGCGCACGGCTCACGCGGCTGCTGGGCTCAGGAAGGGCGGGCCTGATGGTCCTGGCCGCCAGGCAGCTCGACGGGGCCGCGGCCCAGCGCATGGGCCTCGCCGAGCTGCAGGCCGAGCCCGGCGCAGCGCTGGCCATGGCCCGCTCGCTGGCGGCCGACATCCGAGCCGGCGCTCCCACCGCGGTGCAGGGCGCGCTGCAGCTGGTTCGCAGCGCCGGCGATCTGGACCTGGCCGAGGCCCTGGACCTGGAGACCGAGGCGGGGGTCAGCGCGCTGCTCTCCGGTGAGCTCATCGAAGCGCTGGGGGCCCGTATGAGCCGCCGCGAGCCGGCCTGGGACGCCTGAGCCACTGCCCGCGAAGGCGGCGGCTTGTGCCGCCGACCATGCCGCAATAGACGGGCGAACCCGGATCCTGCTCCGGGCCACGCCGAAGGGAAACCGGGGCTCCCATGCCGAGGAACCTGTTCCGCATCCTGGCCGCCATCGCCTCGGGCGCGGCGCTGGTGCTCGTCGCCCCGCCGCTGAACCAGGCCTGGCTGCACTGGATCTGCTTCCTGCCCGTGCTGTGGGCCATGCAGGCCGGCTGCGCCGAGCGGCCACCCACGGGCCGGCGCTGGTACGGCCTGCTGCCGATCCTGTGGGAGCTGCGCGAGCCCTCCAACCGCTTCAACTCGGTGCTGGGCCTGCTCTTCGGCTACGCGTCGGAGTTCGCCATCTACTTCTGGCTGGTGGAGACCGTCCAGCGCTTCAGCAACCTGCCCACTCCCCTGGCCCTGCTGGTGCTGCACATCTTCGCCTTGGCCCACGCCCTGCCCTGGCTGCTGGTCTTCGGCATGGTGCGCCCCCTGCGGCGCCACCTGGGCCTGTGGTGGGTGGCGCTGGTGCCCGCCATGGTGGTGGTGGTGGAGTGGCTCTATCCGGCGCTGTTCCCATACCAGCAGGGAGCCACCCAGTACCGCCAGACCGCCATCTTCCAGCTGGCGAGCATCACCGGCGTACACGGCGTGACCTACCTGCTGGTGCTGGTCAACTGCGTGCTGGCCGAGTGGCTCTACCGCTGGCGCGAGCAGCGGCGCCCCTGGCCCTGGCGCTGCACGCTGGCGGTGGCCGCCCTGTTTCTGGCCAACCTGGGTTTCGGCAGCTGGCGCGCGCAGCGCGTAGAAGAGGCCCTGCGACAGGGCCCCACCATCCAGGCGGCCATCCTGCAGCTCAACATCACCATGGCCGAGCGCTACTCCCAGCCCCCCGAAGAGGTGGTGCGCGGCTGGTTCGCCATCACCCGCGAGCTGGGCGACGAGCCCGTCGACCTGGTGGTGTGGCCCGAGGGCGCCAGCCCCTACAATCCCCACGAAGGGGGCATGAAGAAGCTGCTGAGCCGCATGTGCCGCAAGGGCGAATTCGAGCTGCTCATCGGTGGAGGCACGCACGAATTCGTAGACGACCCGGTCACACAGGAGTCCTACCTCCTGTCCCACAACAGCGTCTACCTCATGGGCCGGCAGGGCGAGATCAAGGGCCGCTACGACAAGCTCGTGCCCCTGCCCTTCGGCGAGTACCTCCCCCTGGCCGACACCTTCCCCAAGCTGCGCGAGTGGATCCAGGGCCCGGGCAACTTCCGCGCCGGCACGGAGGCCACCCTGCTGCCCGCCGATGGCTACACCATCGCCGCCCCCATCTGCTACGAAGCCATCCTCCCGACGGTGGTGCAGCGCATCAAGCGCGCCGATCTGTTCGTGAACGTCACCAACGACGCCTGGTTCGGCGACACGGCGGCGCCCCACGAGCACGCCATGCTCGCCGCCGCTCGCTGCACGGAGATGGGGCGTCCCATGCTGCGCATGGCCTACTCGGGCGTGAGCATGATCGTGGAGCCCCACGGTCACATCCCCTACGAGACCCCTGTCTTCACCGAGGTGGCCGAGATCCGCACGCTGCGCATGGCCACCTTCGACACGGTCTACTGGCGCCTGGGCAGCTGGTTCCCGGTGCTCTGCCTGATGGGCCTCCTCGCCGCCTTCGAGCTCGCCTGGCGACGCTCCCTGCGCCTGCCCACCAGGCCCAGGCCAGCCCCGCCCGCCAGCACCTGAGATACCGGCGGGGCTCTCACAGCTTGTAGCAGGGGCCTGCCACGGCTACCGTGGGGGCGCAGCGGATCCGCCGCCACGGCGCCAACGAGCCATGCATCCTGCCCGCCAACGACCCGCCTCGCTCCTCGCCATCCTGGTGGGGGCGCTGGCTGGCTGCCCCTCTCCCGGTCCCGACAGCGGGCCTCCGCCGGCCTGCCAGGCGACCTGTGCGACGGCGACGCCGGGTGACCAGCTGGTGGTCGAGGTGACCGCGGACGATCTCCAGGGCCCGGTGCGCCTCGAGCTCAACGCCTGCCAGGATCGGGCCCTGCTGCCAGACGGGGCGCCGGTCGTGGTGACGCTCCTGGGGGGCTTCAAGGCGATCCTCACGCCGGTGGACCCCGACGAGCGGATCATCGACCCCCGCCTCGGCCTGGTGGGCATCTACGTCAACTTCCCGATCGACGAGGGCGACTTCGTCTACGCCCGCGTGGGCGACTACCGGGGCGGCGGGGCCAGGCGCGCTGTGGTCGCGGCCCTGCGCTACGCCTCGGGAGAGCTGAGCGACCTGGACGGCTGCCGCCTGCAGGATCGCACGCTGGTCCCCTTGTCCGCCATGCCGCCCCTGCTCCACGGCCAGTCCAACGGTGGCAACCTGGCCCTGGGCATGCTGGCGGACGATGATCTCTCCCCTCCTCCTCTGGCGGGCTTGAGCCTGTTCGAGGTGCCCGCCGCGGCCCAGTTCATCACGGTGGAGGTGGGCTCGAACAGCGCCCCCAACGACCTGTACGAGCCCGGCAGCTGCAGCTGGGACGACGAGGGGGACGAGGGCCTGACCTGCGCCCTCGACTACCAGCGCCTGGGCTGGGAAGACGACGCCGTCAGCGAGGACGGCCACAGGGGCACGGCCTACTTCGACATGGACCAGGACGGGCTGTACGACCCGCAGATCGACAACCCTGTGTGGGGCCTGCGCCCCGCCATCGACGGCATCCGCAAGATCGTGTACTCCCCCAGCCTCGCGCTGGCCCTGGCCGAGGCGAACCTGGGCCCCGCCACGGTGCTCGGTCCCGAGGAGTCCTCCGAATTCTGGGCGCTGCGCGACGCCTCCCGGAGCGCGCGCCGAGCTCTGGAGCACCAGCCCGAGCTGCCCTTCCTGCTGATGGGCACCGACCAGGACCACACCCTGGGCCTCTCGGACCACGCCCACATCACCGGCCTGGCCGCGGTGCTCCAGGGCAGCGGCGCCAGCTGGGTCCGCGTCAACCCCGACGCCGTCTACCAGACCCTGGTGGCGGGCGCTGGCGTTGACTGGCCCGAGAACGACGCGAACAGGCCCACCTGGCCCGGAGACGAGAGCATCAGCATGCTGCCCGATGAGACGACGACGGGCGTGGAGCAGCGGGCCTATGTCACCGCCGGCGTCGTGGAGCTGTTGCAGCGTCGCTGGCTCGACCGCTGGGAGCCGGACCTCCATCAGCAGCTGCTGGCCTACTGATGTCAGCGCCCAGGAGATCGTAGCCGGCCGCGGCGGATCAACCTCGCGCGGCGCCTACACAGGGCTGGAGCAGCTTGCTATGTTCCTGAGATCACGCCGAGGATCAAAGCCCACATGCAGCCCACCACCCCCAGCCCCGAGGCGCCACTCATCCTGGTGGTGGACGATGAGCGCGACATCCGAGAACTGCTGGGGGAGTTCCTGTCCAGCCAGGGATACCGGGTGGCCTCGGTGGAGACCGGGCGCGAGGCCCTCGACGCGGTGAGCCAGCGCGACGCAGCGTTCCAGGCCGCCTTGGTGGACTGGACCCTGCCCGGCATCGACGGCAGCGACGTGGTCTCCCAGATCCACGAGCTGCAGCCCGACTGCCGCATCTTCGCCATCACGGGGCACGCCGACACCGTGGTGGCCGCCAGCGCCGCCGGACAGCATGTGCTCGAGGTCTTCCACAAGCCATTTTCGCTGCGCCAGCTCGCGGCCAGCCTGCGCAGACACCTCCTGGCGGACTGACCCTGCGCGCGGCGCTGCGCCGGGCCCGACATGACTTGACGGCGATTTTCGTTGCGGCCGGGAAACAGCTTCGCTATGCTCCAGGTGAACGAGCAGGCACGGCGCCTGCCCATCGGGATTGTCCCCCCCGCCGGTTCCCCACCTGGCAAAGCCTCAGCGTCTCCTCCATCTCTTGCGGTGAGGACGTTAACGCGGGGGGGCTTCCCGACAGGGCCTCGCAGCAGCGAGGCCCTCGGTGATCAGGGGTTCGGAGCCGCTCCGCTGCCCGGCAGCGGGCCGGCCGGCGGCTCTGCGGCCTCTCCCTGGGGCGCCTGGCCAGGGGCCAGAGCCCGATGCAGGTGGGGACGGCTGGCCAGCAGGCGGCAGCGTTCGGCCACCGATCCCGTGTGGATGTGCTCGCACCAGCGCCCGGAGGCAGGCTCCAGCTCCCGCGCAGCGCGCAGGTAGACGAAGTCTCGGACGAGCGGATCCTCGATGAGCTCCTCCACCCTCTCGGCCACCTCCTCGGGGTTGGCCGCCAGCCGCTCGAACAGCAGCTCGGCATAGCACTCGTCCCGCGCCGTGGCCGCGTCGATGCGCGCGCAGTCCTCGAGCTCCCCGGCGGTCTGGGGCGTGCAGGCCGCGGCGATGGCCAGCAGCTGGAGCCAGCGCACAGGCACCTCCTGGGCGGTCCAGCCTTGCACGCACCCCCGCAGGATGCAACTAGGGTCTCCTGTGGAGACCATGCGGCGCCTCGGGCGCCGCGACCGACCGACCCGGCCCCCCCCGCCCCGCGGCCCCCCGGCCCGGGCCCCCCGCCGCACCACGAACAGCAACAGGCCATATCCCGCCCCCCG
>CAZEJJ010000283.1:0-5478 GCA_964512185.1 uncultured Enterobacterales bacterium
TCGCTACGACATGAACCGGCGGCAGGCTCGCCGCCTCTTTCCCGAGCGCTCCTAGAGAGCCGCTGCCCCGCGGCGACCGGCTATGCTGCCTGCAGCCGCGGGTGGTGCCCAGCCCATCGCACCCACCTCCCGCCTGCAGTGAGGGCGCCCCATGCGAGCTGTGATCCCCTTCGTCCTCTCCTGCCTGCTGGCCTGCCACCCCGATCCCGCCAAACCCGACGACAGCGACCCGCCCGACACCGGCGACACCGCCGGCCCGTCCGAGGTGGAGTTCGACGACCTGGACGCCCTGATCGAGGGCATCATGGACAGCGCCGCCATCCCGGGGCTGGGCGCCTCCCTCATGGTGGCCGGCGAGGTGGTCTGGGCAGAGGGCTACGGCTGGGCCGACATCGATGGCGGCATCCCTGCCACCGCCGACACGGCCTTCATGCTCGCCAGCGTCAGCAAGACCTTCGTGGCCACAGCCGTCATGCAGCAGGTAGAGCAGGGGATCTACGAGCTGGACACCCCGGTCAACGACCTCATCGAGTTCACCCTGGACAACCCCAGGCTGGAGGACGAGGTGGTGACCGTACGCCACCTGGTGACCCACACCGCCAGCCTCTGCGACAGCTGGGTGTGGGGCGCACCCGGGCAAGAGGGCGCCCTCTACACCGAGGGAGACTCGGACACCTCCCTCGAAGAGTTCCTGCGCGGCTACCTGCTCGAGGGCGGCCAGTGGTACTCCGAGGACAGCTTCTGCTCGACCGCGGTGGGTACCCGCTACGAGTACAGCAACGTGGGGGCCGACCTGGCGGGCTTCCTCCTCGAGGCCACCAGCAGCCTGGCCCTGGACGACCACAGCGACAGCATGATCTTCGAGCCGCTGGGCATGCAGAACACCGGCTGGCACCTGGTGGACCACGATCCGGCCGACGTCGCCCTGCCCTATGCATGGACCGGTGGCGAGTTCGTCTCCTACGGCCAGTACGGCTACGCCGACTACCCCTGCGGCCAGCTCCGCTCCAGCCCCCGCGACATGGGTCGCTTCCTGGCCGCCTATGCACAGGGCGGCCTCCTGGACGGCGAGCGCATCCTGGAGAGCTCCACCGTGGATGCCATCTTCGACGCCCAGATCCCCAAGGTCGACAGCAGCCAGGGGGTCTTCTGGTACTGGGGCCAGATCGGCGGCCGCGACGTGGTGGGCCACGCGGGCGGTGACTACGGCGTCAGCACCAACATGCTCCTCGACCCCGAGACGGGCATCGGCGTGGTGGTGCTGCTCAACACCTACGGCGACGGGTCGGTGTGGTCCGCCCAGGCGGAGCTGGAGCGCGCCCTGTTCGACAAGGGCGAGGAGCTCCTGGCTGCCCGCAGGTGGCGCGACTCCCCCTGAGCCCACCTGGGTGCTCGGCGTCCGCGGCCGCCTGGTGCCACCTCAGCGCGTGGCGCCCATGGCCCTGCCGCCTCCCCCCTCCTGCTGGCGGAGCGCGTCTATACGGCGCGAGGCCGGCGCCCGGGCCTGCGCTCCGATAGGCTGCCGCGTCCGCAGATCCCGGGAAGATCTCCATGCGCATCCTCCTCCCCCTGCTCTGCCTGCTCCTGCCCGCCTGCCACTGTGGCTCCGATCCCGACACCGCCGGCGGCGAGCCGGCCACCATGACCGTCCTGGAGAACAGCGAGGGCCCGTGGATCAGCATCACCTCGCCCACCTCCTACAACAGCTGGGCGGCCAGCAGCGACACCCTGCTGGTGGAGGGCCTGGCCGCCGAGACCGCCACGGGGGTGGGCTGGTCCTCCAGCGCCGGCAGCTCGGGTGAGGTGCAGGGCACCACCGAGTGGTCGCTCACCCTGGCCCTGGTAGAGGGCTGGCAGGACTACTCCTTCACCGCCACCGACAGCGCGGGGCGCACCAGCAGCGTACAGCTGCGCGTGCTCTACCAGGGCGGCGAGGTGCTGGGCCGCCCCTGGCTGTCCACGCCGGTGGGTCGTCCGGGCGAAGCGGTGGACGTGGGCCTGGAGACAGCGCTGGAGGCCGACTCCGCCCAGGCGCTGTTCACCTGCGACGGTGACGACTGGACCGTGAGCCTGGGCCAGGACGAGCCCGGCGCGTGGGGAGCAGGTTTCACCGTCGGAGACCAGGAGACGACCTGCGCGGTGCGCGTGGACCTGGTGCTAGGCGGCGCGACCCTGCAGTCCCTGCCGCGGGTCTTCAAGGTGCGCGCACCCGTCACCGAGGAGCGGGCCGAGGAGCTGCTGGAGCTGCACGATGCGCTGTACTCGACGGTGCTCGAGCAGCGGGACGACATGCAGGCCGCCTTCGCGGCGGTGCAGGCGGCGCTGGAGCAGCGCGACGACATCGCCGGCACGGGCTGGGACGACCACGGCATCTGGTGGCTCAGCAGCGACGATCTGCTGTTCCACATCACCCTGGTCACCGACGCGCAGCTGGCGGAGAGCGCCAGCACCATCTCCGGGGGCGCCCCGCCGCCCCCCTTCGCTCCCCTGCCCTCCTACGGCTACCCCTCCAGCCTGGGCGAAGCGGACACCCCCGATCGCCTGTTCCGCCTCTGGGACCTGTACTTCACCATGGAGAGCTACCAGCCCCAGCTCACCGAGGTGCTGGCCGCCCAGCAGGATGACGGCGGCGAGTGCGGCATGCAGTTCGAGTGGCTGCCCGGCCCCGCCGCCGACGTGGACAACCTGCTGGAGCTGGACAGCAGCGTGAACATCATCGCTTCCCACGGCGCCATCATCGGCCGCGGGTCCTGCTCCGAGATGGTGGACGCCTCCTCCATCCCCTACTGGTGGCCCTGCGGCGAGGGCCAGGGCCCCCACGCCTTCCTCACCTACGAGGAGGTCACGCCCTCGTTCGTGGTGGACTGGCAGGACGACATCCAGGCCTACAACCTCATCGTGGACAAGGCGGTCTTCAAAGAAGGCGTGGCGGCGGACCCCGACGAGTCCCCCTGGATCAAGTACGCGGGCGTCCTGCCGGGCTTCTTCGACTGGAACTTCGGTCCCGAGGCCTTCGACCGGGCCGTGTTCCTGATGTTCGTCTGCTTCTCGGCCGAGAACGGCAGCATGGGCGAGGTCATCCTCGACCACGGCGCCTCGGCCTACATGGGCTTCACCGGCCCCAGCTTCACCGCCTACGACGACGACTTCTACGTGGGGCTCATCCAGGCCTGGACCGACGGCGACAGCCTGTCCGAGGCCTACGAGCAGGGCATGGCGGCGGTGGACAACCTGGACAGCGCGGCCTGGTGGCTGTCCTTCGGTGGCGACGAGGCCGACGCCGGCGGCGCCTACTGGCCGCGGGTCTTCGCGCGCCACGAGGTGCCCAGCCTGCAGGGCGACCTGGTGCGCAACGGCGGCTTCGAAGAGGGCGTGGATCCCTGGATCCTGGGCGGCACCGCCGAGATCTCCCACGGCGTGTACGGCTACGTCACCGAGTGGGGCGACGACACCCTCCATCTCGAGCTGGATCCCGGCGCCAGCCAGGCCTTCGCCTACGGCACCCAACACCTGCAGCAGTCCACACTCGAGGCCGGCAGCTACACCCTGGGCTTCCAGTACCGGCTGGCCACCGAGTACAGCAACATGGACTGCTCGTCCTCCGACCCCTGGTTCGTGGTGCGCGTGGATCCCGGCGGCTGGTCCGACACCCCCAGCGGCGGCGACATCCAGCTGCGCATCGATCCCAGCGACTTCTGCGACGACCTGGTGAACGACGGCTGGGTGTTCGTGGGCGACTGGACCCAGGCCTCCGTTGGCATCGAGCTGGCCGAGGACGTGGACGAGGCCTTCCTGACCTTCATGGCCGGCACCTCCTACTGGGAGGAGCACCACGTGCTGGTGGACCAGGTGGAGCTGATGCCGGGAGACTGCGGCGAGTAGGACACTCGCAAAGGGGACAGGCGCACCCGAGCGCCTCACCCGCAGGCTCGCTCCGACCTATGCCCCCGAGATTTGATCACTGGGCGACCTATGCCCCAGAAAACTGATCACGGCGGGCGCAACGGACCCCGGCGAGCAGAGTTCTTGACGGACCAAGGCGGACAATCGCAGCCCTGCGCCCGGTCAGGCGCCCCCGAGAGCCGTCAAAAGAGGCCAGGTGATCAGATCTCACGGACATAGGTCGCCAGCTGTTCAAAAAAGAGGGGCATAGCTGCCCCGACAGCCCGCGAAGGGGCCTGCGCGACCGCCTAAACCCCCCACACCTCGCGCACCGCCTCGGCCACCCCACCGCCGCTCCAGCCCAGGGCCTGGAGCTGGTCGGTGGCGGCGGCGGCCACCTCGGCCTCGGCGTGGCCCATGGCGAAGCTGCGGCCGGCGGCGCGCAGCATGGGGATGTCGTTGATCCAGTCGCCCACCGCCACGACATCGGCCAGGTTCACCCCAGCCTGGGCCGCCAGGTCCGCCAGGGCGCGGCCCTTGTCCACTCCGGCGGCGTGCACGAGCAGGCCCTGGAGGGCCCGCTCGGCGTCGCAGAGCGCGCCGGGGGCCTTGCGCACCGCGAAGCTGTCCACGCCGAAGCGCACGTCGCCGCGCAGCACCGCCAGGGCGGCCTCCACCGCCTCGCTGCTCCCCACCGCCACCAGGGCCGAGAGGCCGTGGTCGCCGACCCAGTCCGCCAGACCGAGCACCGAGGGAACCCGCTCCAGCCGGGGAGTCCAGTTGCTCACGTAGCGGGCCAACGCCTGGCCCCGGGCGTCGTAGGCGGTGCGATCACCGGCCATCAGGAACAGCGCCAGGTGCCGCTCCCGCAGGCGCTCCCGCAGCGCCGACGCCGGCTCGCCCTGGATGCGCCGGTGGCCCACCACCCGGTGGGTGACCGGATCCACCAGCTCGGCGCCGTCGGAGCACACCACGGTGCCCGTGATGCCCAGCTCCGCAGCCAGGGCGCGCACCCCGCTGTACAGCCGGCCGGTGACGATGCTCACCTGCACGCCCAGCGCCTGCACCGCCGCCACCGCGGCTCGGTCATCCGGGTGGATGCTGCCGTCGCGGCAGATCAGCGTGCCGTCCAGATCCAGGGCGAGCAGGCGGGGCGAAGCGGAGGGCATGGCCGCTGAGTATTCCATCCGGGGCGGTGATAGGGGCTGAGCACCCCACAGCCCCGAGGCCACGATGAAGCGCTGGATCACCGCCCCTCTGCTCGCCCTGCTGTTCCTGGCCTTCCAGCCCGGCTGCGCCGCCATGGTGCGCTACAACTCGCCCTCGCTGGCCAACCGGCCCACCGCCACCAGCCACACCGTGCGCAGCCTGGGCTACCTGTGGGGGATCATCCCTCCCAGCCGCATCAGCCTGGAGCAGTGCGGCCCCGAGGGTATCCAGGACATGAAGGTGCGCCAGGGCTTCATCGACGGCTTGATCACCTACGGCACCGGCGGCATCGTCACCTCCTACAAGGTGAAGATCTGGTGCGCCGAGGGCTCCTAGTGCACGCGCTCGGAAGTTCCTAGCCACCCCCACAAGCCGCCCTCGCGTGCA
>CAZEJJ010000284.1:0-5459 GCA_964512185.1 uncultured Enterobacterales bacterium
GTGCAGCGCGACTTTTCAGCCAAGGCCCCCAACCAGCTCTGGGTGGCGGACCTGACCTACGTGGCCAGCTGGTCCGGCTTCGTCTACGTCGCCTTCGTCATCGACGTCTTCTCGCGCTACGTGGTGGGCTGGCGCGTGTCGAGCTCGTTGCGCACTGACCTGGCCCTAGACGCCCTGGAGCAGGCTCTGCATGCCCGCCAGTGTCCGGACGGCCTGGTGCACCACAGCGACCGGGGCGTGCAGTACCTGTCCATCCGCTACACCGAGCGCCTGGCCGAGGCGGGCATCGAGGGCTCGGTGGGCAGCGTGGGCGACTCGTACGACAACGCGATGGCCGAGTCCGTCATCGGCCTGTACAAGACCGAGGTCATCCGCCGCAAGGGGCCCTGGCGAGGCGTGGAGGCCGTGGAGTTTGCCACCCTGGACTGGGTGGACTGGTTTAACAACAGGAGGCTGCTCGAGCCGATAGGATATGTGCCACCTGCGGAGTACGAGCAGCTGTATTATCAGGCTCAGGAGGCCCCACCGAAGGCCGCCTGACTCAAGCAAACGAGTCTCCGGAGAAGTCGGGGCGATTCAGGACTGTTTGTTGGATCGATCGAGTCGATCCAGCTTTTTCGTGCCAGATTTTTGGAAGCGATGGGAGGTTACTATATTTGGGGTGCCGGAGAAAGGCAGAACCTGGATTCAGCCTTGGGTCATGATCTCCAGGGGATATGCCATGGCCGCTTCAAGCCGCGGCCGATATACTGCACCTGCAACGGCCCCAAAAGGAGCAAACGAGATGGATCCGATACGGTACCCGGAAACCCTGGACGCCATGCTGGCCCACCTCGAGGATCGCCTCGGAGACGTGGTCCCGGCCCCGGAGCTGCGGCTCAAAGCCGAGGTGGCCATCGCGGTCAACCAGCTCAAGGCCAGCAAGCGCGCTGTGATCCTCGGTCACAATTACATGGAGCCGGCCCTGTTCCACTCGGTGCCCGATTTCACGGGGGACTCCCTGTACCTGAGCCGGGTGGCGGCCCGGTCCCAGGCGGAGATCATTGTCTTCTGCGGCGTGCGGTTCATGGCCGAGACCGCCAAGATCCTCAACCCGCAGCGCAAGGTGCTGCTCCCCTCTCCCAAGGGGGGCTGCTCCCTGGCCGAGGCGGTGACCGGGGATGACGTGCGCAAGCTGAGGGCCGCCTACCCGGGCGTGCCGGTCGTGAGCTACGTCAACACCTACGCCGAGGTGAAGGCCGAGACCGACATCTGCTGCACCTCGGGCAACGCCGAGGCGGTGGTCAAGCACCTGGCGGCGGAGGGCCACCAGCGGATCATCTTCCTGCCCGACGAGTTCCTGGCCCGCAACGTGGCGCGGGACTGCGGCATGCAGATCGTCTTCCCCATCGTGGACGGCGACAGCGTGGCCGCGGCGCCGGAGCCGGAGGGCGCCGCCGAGGGGCCGGGCCTGATCATCGGCTGGCAGGGGCGGTGCGAGGTGCACGAGCAGTTCACGGTGGAAGACATCACCATGGTGCGCAAGCAGTTCCCGGGCGTGACGGTGCTGGCGCACCCCGAGTGCAGCCCGGAGGTGGTGGACGCAGCGGATTATTCGGGCAGCACCACGGGCATGATCCGGCATGTGGAGAACATGCAGAGCGGCCGCTACCTGCTGCTCACCGAGTGCAGCATGGGGGACAACATCGCCTCCAAAAACCCGGCGCGCGAGATGATCCGGCTGTGCAGCGTGCGCTGCCCCCACATGGGGGAGGTCACGCTGGAGGAGACCCTGGCGGCGCTGGAGCAGGAGCGATATCTGATCGAGCTGCCTGGCGATATGGGGGACAAGGCCCGCGGATCACTGGACCGCATGATCGCCATCGGCTGATACCGCCGCCGCCTTCCCCTGCCGCCAGCTATTGATCCCGCGTCGCTGGTGCTCGTACACTGGTCGGGGAGAAACGATGCACAGAAGCCAACTCGCGCCGATCTTCTTTATCGCAGCCCTGATTGTGGGCTGCGCCCAGGCCACAGTGCCGCCAGCGGCCAAGGACAGCGCCCCGGTGGACCTGCCAGCCGTGGCCGAGGACCTGTCCCAGGTGCCAGACGCCGACGCGTCGGCCTCGGATCTGGCCGACGACGTGATCACCGACACCGGCAATTGCCCTGACGCCATCTGCGGCTGCGGCCCCAAGACATGCGCCGGCTGCTGCTCCCCCAGCGAGGGGTGCGTGGCTGGCAAGAAGGACACGCAGTGCGGTTCTTACGGGGTGGCCTGCGTGGACTGCAAGGCCTCCCTCGGCACCTGCATCAACGGCACATGCACGGCCTGCAACCCCAAGTGCACGGGCAAGCAGTGCGGGCCCGACGGCTGCGGCGGGTCCTGCGGCACCTGCGGCGCGGGCATGAAGTGCCAGAGCGGGACCTGCGTTTGCGCCCCTGACTGCAAGAACAAGTGCGCCGGGGCAGGCGACGGCTGCGGGGGGACCTGCACCACCAACACCTGCACCGGCTGCTGCACCGGCACCACGTGCAACGCCGGCTCGGCCATCACCGCGTGTGGCACCGGCGGCGGCTCCTGCACGGTGTGCAGCACCACCAAGCAGTGCGAGACCACCTCCTGCACGGCGGGCAAGTGCGTGGTCTCGGGGATCACGGACGGCAGCCCATGCCCCTCGGGCAAGTGCTACAAGGGGCAGTGCTGCACCGGCTGCTGGGACGGGTCCACCTGCCAGACCGGCAGCGCCAACACCGCCTGCGGCAGCGGCGGCGCGGCGTGCCTCGCCTGCAAGTCCAAGGACCCGTGCGGCACCGAGTCGTGTAGCGGCAACCAGTGTGTCAAGGCGCCCGCGCCGGATGGGACCAAGTGCTCCGGCGGCACCTGCAAGGCGGGGACTTGCTGCACTGGCTGCTGGAGCGGGACCACCTGCAAGACCGGCAACTCCATCACGGGCTGCGGCGCGGGCGGCAAGGCATGCGCGGTCTGCTCCACGAGCAACCCGTGCGTCTCCACATCGTGCAAAACGGGCCAGTGCGCGACCTCTCCCATCTCCAACGGCAGCCCTTGCGCCACCGGCTCCGGCAAGTGCTACGGCGGCGTCTGCTGCTCCGGCTGTGTCTCGGGCGGGAAGTGCTACAACCAGACCACCGGCAAGCTGTGCGGCGCGGGCGGCGCGGCGTGCAAGTCGTGCGACGACGGCAACCCGTGCACCACCGATACCTGCACCTCGGGCAAGTGCAGCACCTCACCGGCGGCCAAGGGCACGGCCTGCGGCACTGGCAAGTGCAACGCCGGCAAGTGCTGCTCCGGGTGCTGGGACGGCGGCACCTGCCGCGGGGGCATCAGCCTCGGCTACTGCGGCAAGGCGGGGGACGACTGCAAGGCCTGCGTGAGCACCGACCCGTGCAAGAACGTCAACTGCAGCTCGGGGAGCTGCGCGCCGTTCAACCGCAAGGACATGACGCCTTGCCAGAACGGGCTCTGCCTCAGCGGCGTCTGCTGCCAGGGGTGCATCAGCGGCGGCACCTGCTACCCGGGCAGTACCACCGCGGCCTGCGGCAAGGCGGGCAGCGCGTGCGTGGCCTGCCCCAGCGGCTATGTGTGCCAGAACGGCAAGTGCGACAAGCCCACCATCGTTCACAACGGGTGCAGCGCGGTGGCTGGCAAGGGGTGCAGCGGGTGCGCCTGCGAGTCCTGCGTGTGCGCCACCTCCCCCTACTGCTGCAAGGTCTCGTGGGACTCCTACTGCGCCAACCGGTGCAAGCAGTGCAACACCACCAGCGGCTGCACGCCGCCGCCCAGCTCCGCCAACTGCGCCGGCTGCGGGGGCTGCCCGTGCCAGACCTGCGTGTGCAACATCGACCCCTCGTGCTGCTCCAACGCCTGGACCACCGCGTGCGCCAAGCTGTGCGTGTTCAACTGCGGCTACCCCTGCCCCTGAGCGCTCCCCTTTGAGTTGTAGGTCGCGCTGGCATACTATAGGGCGGTAGATTCGCTTATCGGGTATTCGTCATGGGACGTCTCTTAGCATTATTCGCGTTACTGGCCCTGGCCGCCGGCTGCAGCCTCGACCTGGGGGAGGCCCCGTTCAAGTGCAACAAGGGCAAGCCGAAGTGCCCGGACGGCTACGAGTGCAGCCAGTGGGGCAACTGCGTCAAGAAGGGGTTCTGCCCGGCTCACCTGCCCGAGTGTGCATCAGCTGACGCTGGCCCGGGCAGCGACGGCACCACGCCGAACCCAGACGGCGCCCCGGCCACCTGCGGCAACGGCAAGTGCGACCCGGGCGAGACCGCCACCAGCTGCCCGCAAGATTGCAATAGCTCGCCGGTGTGCGGTAACGGCAAGTGCGAGCCAGGGGAGTCGGCCACCAGCTGTCCGCAGGATTGCGGGTCATCGCCGGTGTGCGGCAACGGCAAGTGCGAGGCGGGAGAGACCGCCACCAGCTGCCCCCAGGACTGCGGGTCATCGCCGGTGTGCGGCAACGGCAAGTGCGAGGCGGGAGAGACCGCCACCAGCTGCCCCCAGGACTGCGGCTCCACGGGCTGTACCGCGGGCACCACCCAGTGCATCGGCACCACCACGCTGAAGTACTGCGACAGCGGGACCTGGAAGCAGGACACCTGCAACAACCTGTGCGTGGCTGGCGGCTACGGCTACTCCGACACCTGCAAGAAGGACCCGGTCAAGGGCAAGGACGTATGCTGGTGCGGCGGCGGCTTCGGCGACCCGTGCAATGACACCACCAAGAAGTGCGGCAAGAACTTCATCTGCGTCAACTTCCCCACAAACCCGAGCACCGGCTTCTGCACCAAGGAGTGCATCACGCCCTACTCGATCTGCACCGGAGCCCCCACAGGGAGCTACGCCGAGTGCACGCTGAAGGTCTCGACACCAACCGGAAACAAGAACATCTGCGGGTTCGTCTGCACCTACTCCCAAAAGTGCCCCACCGCCCTCAAATGCGACTACAGCTCCCAGCTCTGCAAGCCCTGAATCTCCCCCCAAAATAAAATGTCATATGACGGGGTCTGACCCCCCTGCTTGACATTTTAGCGCCAAGCAACCACGAGCCGTATTGAGCCCTGAAGGAATCGACCTTGGGTGAATCCGGCAAAGAGGAAAATGTCATATGATGGGGTCTGACCCCCCTACTTGACATTTTATCAACCAGAAACCCAGACCAGAATTCGCGACAGAGAAAATGTCATATAACGGGGTCTGACCCCCCTACTTGACATTTAATCGGCAAAAACCACAGGCCGTTTTGAGCCCTGAAGGAATCGACCTTGGGTGAATCCGGCAAAGAGGAAAATGTCATATGATGGGGTCTGACCCCCCTACTTGACATTTTATCAACCAGAAACCCAGACCAGAATTCGCGACAGAGAAAATGTCATATAACGGGGTCTGACCCCCCTACTTGACATTTAATCGGCAAAAACCACAGGCCGTTTTGAGCCCTGAAGGAATCGACCTT
>CAZEJJ010000285.1:0-5439 GCA_964512185.1 uncultured Enterobacterales bacterium
TTGCCCGCCGGGCCCCACCCATTTGCCCCCCCCGCTTTGTCCGGGGCCGGTCCTCCCCCCCCCGGGCGTCTGCACGGACAGGGCGCCTCGCCGAGCGAGCCAGGAAGCCGCTCCAGCCCGCCACCGAGGCTCGCGCGGACCCTTCACACCGGCCCTGCAGCGTGGCATGTTCGCTTCCGGAAGATCACGACCCTTGAGACCGGCCCGGCGACCCGGCGTCGGTCACGGCCTGGGTGGACATGCACTGATTGACAGCGATGCTCCGCGGAGTGCCCTCGAATGACAGCGATTCCACCTCCGAGGCGTTTCGCCCAACCGTAGAAAGCCGGTTTTCTCGCGGCAGGCCCGCGCACAGGCCCACAACGGGCCCTGGCGCTATCATTCACCCCGGCCTCCCCGACCGGTGCTTTCATTCGACCGGACTCTCCCGACCATCCCACAAAGCCTCCAGGGACAGAGCCCCACCGTCGCCGGCCACCCGGCCACCGGAATACACTTTTGTCAGGACCCGCTGCGCTCACAGATCGGAGGCCGCATGACCCGCGCCCCAACCCTCATGGCGATAGCCGCCCTGTGCCTCCCCCTGCTCTCAGCCTGCGAAAAAGATCCCTGCAAGAGACCCGCTGACAGGGAAGACTGCTCCACCCCCGAAGACGACGACTGCAACGGCACCAACAACGAGGTGGACGCCGACAACTGTGTCGAGTTCTGGCTGGACGAGGACCGCGACTTCCACGGCGTGGAAGGTGACACCCAGTGCTCCTGCGAGCCCCTCGAGCCCTACAGCGGCTACACCGACGAAGACTGCGACGACAGCGACCCCCTGGTGCGACCGGGCGCGGTGGACTCCTGCGACACGGTGGGGGTGGACGACGACTGCGACGGCGTCGCCGACAACAACAGCGGCGAGTCCGCCCCCAGCTGGTTCCTCGACGCCGACGAGGACGGCTTCGGTGACGAAGACGAGGAGCTGCACGCCTGCACCCAGCCCTCCGGCTACTCCGAGCTCGACACCGACTGCGACGACGGCGATCCCACCATCAACCCCGACGTCCGCGAGGCCTGCGACGACATCGACACCGACTGCTACCCAGGCACCACGGATCCAGGCACGGTCTCGGCCTTCAGTGCGGCGGACTTCACCGGCCTGCTGGGCAGCTACGACACCATCCAGGAAGCCATCGACGCCGCACCATCGGGCGGCAGCGTGCAGGTCTGCGACGGCACCTGGTTCGAGGCGCTGGCGGTGGTCGGTGATCTCACCCTGGCCAGCCTGAACGGTGCAGAGGTCACCACCATCAACGCCCGCGACGAGGGGCCGGTGATCGCGCAGGACGGGGGCAGCCTGGTGCTGACGGGTCTCACCCTCACCGGCGGCGCCAACTCCGAGGGCACAGGCGGCGGCGTGGCCATCGGCGCCGCCGGCGGAGCGACCATCAACGACTGCGACATCAAGAACAGCGAGGCCGACTACGGCGGCGGCGTGGGCAGCCTCGGGCCCGAGTTCACCGTCGAGGGCAGCCGCCTCACGGGCAACACCGCCACCGGCGGCGGCGGCGCACTGTACTTCCCCTCCACCGGCAGCGTCAGCGACAGCGAGATCTCCGACAACAGCGCCGCCTTCGGTGGGGGCATCGCCGTCGGAGCCGAGCTCACGGTCACCGACACCGCCATCGACGGCAACAGCGCCACCCGCGGAGGGGGCATCTACCTGCTGTCCTCCTCCGCGCTCACCCTCACCAGCAGCCAGGTGCTGCAGAACCAGGCCACCTCGGCCGGGGGCGGTGCCTACCTGGGCGGGGTCACCTCCTGCACCCTGGCGGTGAGCAGCTCGGACTGGGGCTCGGCAGACACCGACAACGATCCCGAAGACATCAACATCGGCAGCGCCGCCACGTTCAGCTACGGCAGCGGGGCCAGCTTCACCTGCGACTGCGCCTCGCAGACCTGCTCATAGCTGCGCAGGAGCGAAGAACGGCGGCCAGCTGGGAGGTACGCGCACCGTCTCGCCCACGGCGGGCACGGTGAAGGGCAGCAGCTGCTGCTCCTGCCAGACCACCCAGCGCAGCGAGGGATCGTCCAGCGATACCGGGAAGGCGAAGTGCACCGTCCTGGGTCTGCCGTCGGGCATCAGCTCCTGCACCGTGGCCACCACGCCGCCGCGCTCGATGGGTTCGCCCACCACGAAGGGGATGCGCACATCTCGCACGAGCTGCTCCGGGGGGGTGGCCAGGAAGCCCGCCTCGGCGGTGGCCACCAGGCTGCGCTCGTCCGGCCGCTGCAGCTGCATGTCGGTGAGCATGTGGGCCAGCACGAACTGGCCGCGAGGCCGCGGCTCGTGGTTCAGGGCACGGATCACGGGCACGATGCCCACGAAGATGGAGGCGCCGTTGACCCACACCAGGCTCTGCTCCCGCAGCTGCTCGTCGCAGGGCGCGGACTGCTCCCCGCGCTCGAACACCCCGAAGAGCATGCCGGTGAGCATGGTCTTGCCGGGCAGCAGCAGGGGTGAGAACACCAGGTGCACCACCATCAGGCTTGAGAACAGGTAGCGCCGCGGCCTGGAAGCCGGCGCGGGACCCTCGAGCCAGCCGGCGTGGTCCACCGCCTCTCCCAGCAGGCCCGCGGCACCCAGCCCCACGAACAGGATCAGCCGCTCCATGGGGAAAGACGCGCAGATGGGCACCGCCGCCAGCGCCATGGCCAGCCCCCAGAAGCGCGCCTGAGGGCGCGCCCGCAGCACCGGGAGCACCGCCGCGAGCACCAGCAGCAAGGCCAGCAGTGCGATGGCGGAAAACCCCAGCTGTCCGCTTCGAGGCAGGGCGATCCAGGCGTCGGCGGGGGCCTGGAAGAACTGGGTGGCCAGCAGCACTGGCACCCGCTCAAGCACCGCCGGCACGAATTCCAGACTGGTGGGATCCACGTAGGAGCGCGCCCCGGCCGTGCCGTAGCCGCCCAGCCGATACCAGGCCGCCCAGCCCGTGAGCACCGGCGCGTAGGGCAGCAGCGAGACCAGCCGAGCGCGCAGGGAGCCCCTGTCGAGGCACAGGGCATAGGCCGCCAGGAATCCACAAGCGGCCAGCGCGGCCTCCCCCGCCATCAGGTCCAGCGCCAGCAGCGCCACCGCCGCCAGCAGCCAGGGCCAGCGCCGCCGCTGGCGCCAGCTGTGGTGCGCCAGCAGCAGGGGGACCGCCACGCACAGCGCCACCAGGGCGTTGCGGTTGGCCAGCCAGGTGGCCGGCCCCGCGTGGGCATCCTCCAGGGCGAAGAGCAGGGTGGCCAGCGCGGCGGCGCGGGGTGCGCCCCCCAGCCGCAGGTAGAGCGCGGCGGCCGCCAGCACGGCCAGCCCCAGCCAGAGCAGGCTGTGCAGGTGCATCAGCGCGGGCAGATTCGGCCACGCGGCGTAGTCCAGCAGGTGGGTGCAGGCCGCCAGGGGGCGCAGGAAGGCGGCCTTGATCCCGGGCGGGGCCCACCAGGGCACCAGGCCCAGCTCCCCCAGGTCGCGGTTGCCCTGCGGCGTGCCGTCGAAGAAGACGAACATGTGGTCCAGCGGCGAGGCGGGAGGATCTCCCACCAGCAAGGGCAGCTGCACCTCACCCTGGGCGGCCGCCACGATGCCCCGCTGGAACCAGTCGTCCGCCAGGAAGCCGAAGCTCAAGGCAGGCGAGCACAGCAGCATGGCCACCACCGCCGCGATCCAGGGCAGGCGTCGGTGCTCCAGCAGGCGCAGCAGCAGGGTCTTCATGGGCAGGCATGCTACCAGCAAGGCGACGTCTACGACCCCACAGTAGGAATAGCTCCCCATCCCGTGCGTATCCCGAGCGCCGGTGGCCTCGAAAGTATTGCGCCACCGGCCGAGGCGGCTACGTTCCCCTCGACCCTGTTTCACGAACCCACACCAGGAGGGCACGCATGGGCCTCTGGGACACCTTGCGCTCGCACGCCGGAGCACAGTTCCTCGATGTCATCGAGTGGCTGGACGACTCCCGCAACACCCTCGTCTACCGCTACCCCGTCTTCAACCAGGCCATCCAGGACGGCGGCCGCCTCGTGGTCCGCGAAGGCCAGGCGGGCATCTTCGTGGCCGAGGGCCAGTTCTCCGAGAGCTTCGGCCCGGGCACCTACGAGCTGTCCACCCGCACCAAGGCCATCTGGAGCTTCTTCGAGACCATCAAGTACGGGCTCAACTACCCCTACAAGGGCGACATCTACTTCGTGAACACGCGCCGCTTCACGGACCAGAAGTGGGGCACCCCCGCGCCCCTGCCGGTGCGCGACCCCGAGTTCGGCTCCATCCAGATCCGCGCGTTCGGCATCTACGCCTACCGCATCGCCGACCCGGCCAAGTTCCTGCGCGAAGTGGTGGGCACCGACGGCCTGTTCACCACCGAAGAGATCAACGGTCAGCTCAAGCGCAAGGTGCTGTCGGTCTTCGCCGCCCTGCTGCGCGACGCCAAGATCCCCTTCGACATGCTGGTGGGAGCCGGCCTCGAGCTGTCAGAGGCCCTCAAGGAGAAGATCACCCCCATCTTCATGGAGTCCTACGGCATCGCGGTCACCGACTTCACCGTCGACGGCGTCACCCTGCCCCCCAAGGTGCAGGAATACTACGAAAAGCGCCAGGGCATGGGCATCCTGGGCGATCTCAATGCCTACAGCCGCCTGCAGCAGGCCGACGCCATCGGCGACGCCGCGCGCAACCCCGGCATCGGCGGTGCCGGCGTGGGCATGGGCGTGGGCTGGGCCATGGGCCAGCAGATGGGCCAGGCCATGACCGGCGGTCAGGGTGGCGGGCAGTTCAATCCCCACCAGGGCCTGCAGGGCGGCGGAGCCCCTCCTCCCCCTCCCCCAGGCCTGCAGAAGATGCACTACCACGGCGCCGCAGGCCAGGGTGAGTACAGCGCCCAGGAGATCGCGCAGCTGGTGGCCGCCAACCGCGCCGGCACCCACAGTGTCTGGGCCCAGGGCTGGGCGGGCTGGAAACCCTGGAGCGAGGTGCCCGAGATCGTCCAGGCGGTGCCTCCCGCGCCGCCACCGCCGCCACCCGTGCCCTCCGGCAAGCCCTACCACTACCTGGGCGCTGGCGATGCCGCCGAAGAGCTACCGGCGATCGAGGTGGCCAAGCGCCTCCAGGCCGATCCCGACGGCCGCCACCTGGTGTGGCGCCAGGAGCTCGGCGGCTGGAAGAACGCCAAGGAGGTGGGCGAGATCACCGCCCTGCTCGACCAGGGCCCGCCTCCGCCACCTCCGGGCTCCGGGCCGCCCCCCCCGCCGCCGGCCTAGGAGTCCTCGGGAAAGCTCATGTCTACCGCGACCCACCAGTGCCTACGGCGACGCGTCCTGCTTGCAGCGCCCGACTGTCAGCGTCACTGCGTACGCGTTGCAAACACGCCTCCGCCGGTCGCTACTGCGCAGAACCCGTCTCGCTACGGCCCTGGA
>CAZEJJ010000286.1:0-5268 GCA_964512185.1 uncultured Enterobacterales bacterium
TCGGCGGCACCGAGAGCCTGGTGGAGCACCCCATGCGCATGACCCACGCCGACGTGCCCCCCGAGCAGCTGCACATGCACGGCGTCACCGAGTCCATGCTGCGCGTGTCGGTGGGCCTGGAACACACCAACGATCTGCGCCGCGACCTGCAGCAGGCCCTCGAGGTCCTGGATTGACAGAGCCCTTTCCCTTTTCAGCGCCTCGCGTGTCTGGGATGATGGAGCCCGATCACAGCGTGGAGGTCCCATGAAGCCCACCAGCCTCGCCAGCATGGCCCTGGCCCTCAGCGCCGCGGGCTGCTTCCAGACCACCGACATGGACGAGGTGCTCCCCGACGAGCGCATCCAGGTGAACCTGCCCATGGACGAGGGCCTGGGCAAGGCCCCGCGCGACTGGGCCACCTGGTACCTCTTCACCGCCTCCACCACCGAGACCATCAACGCCATGGCCGGCACGGTGCTGCTGTGGGTGGACGGCATCACCAGCAACTACCGCCCCACCCTGGTGGACCGTGACCAGAACACCGCCGAGTGGGGTCCCTGGTCCACGGCGCTGGACCCGGTGGAGACGCTGCTCTGGATGAGCTACGACCCCGAGACCGACATCCACACCTGGGGCTTCGACCAGTGGCCCCGCGATGCCGAGCGCGACGCGGCCAGCACGGTGGTGTTGGGCGAGGTGGATCCGGGCGCCAGCCGCGACCTGTCCGCCGGGCGCTTCCAGGTGGACTTCACCACCGTGCACGAGCTCGACCCCACCGAAGACGCCACCGGTCTGTTCGACGTGGAGTACGACATCCACGCCAACGGCGTCACCGCCGCGGTCACCTTCACCGACTTCGGTGACGACCAGCTCGATGCTGTCTACCTGTACGACCAGGCCTTCGACGGCGACGGGCTCATGGACCTAGCGGTCGAGGCCGACATCAACCCCGAGAGCGGCACCGGGCTGGAAGAGACCTGGTACACCCGCAGCCGCTGGCAGCCCACCGGAGCGGGCCAGGCCGACATCCGCATCACCGGCGGCGATCTGGGCGACACCGTCGCCACCATCACCGAGTGCTGGAGCAGCTCCTTCGAGCGCGTCTACTACGTGGAGAGCCTGAGCGGCACCGAAGAAGGCGACCTCAGCGAGTGCGTCTTCGGCGACCCCGACTACTACGAAGAGTGATCACTCTTCTACGGCGATGTCGGCGTAGCCCCACAGGATCCGGTCCATGCTCGTGCTGAGATCGTAGCCCTGCGCCACCAGCAGGAGCTGATCACCGGTCTCGCTGACCCAGATGGCCGCGTCGTACACCAGGATGTCCAGGTCGAGGAAGGGCACGGCGCTGAGCCGCGTCGCGTCGCCGGGCATGCCGGAGGCCAGCGAGAGCTCACCGCTCTGGTCCACCGCCACGACATAGGCCATGCCGTCGGGAGCGAAGGCCACGCTGGCGGCCGCGACGGGTGAGCCAGGCAGGCCCAGGAAGGCCGCGGTGGAGGCGGTCCATTCCGGGGTGAGCCGCTCGAGGTAGACCGTGGAGCTGAGGCCGTCGGCCAGCAGGACGAGGCGATCCACACCGTCCTGGTGGACCTCCAGCTCGAGGATGGAGTAGCCGGTCTCCACCGCGGCTTCGGTGAACTCGACCACGGAGGTCTCGTCCACGGGCGGCTCGAAGGTGTAGACCACCAGCTCGGTCTCGACAGGGCTCGACACCCGGGACACCAGCATGGTGCCCTGGCCCGCGGCGTCGAAGAAATCGAGCTGGCAGGCGTTGGCCTCGAGGGGCAGGGTGAGGGTGTCGTCGTAGTGGTTGCTCGTGAGGGTGTCGGGGGCGGCCCAGAGGTAGGCCAGCGCGTCGTCGTGTGGCGTGCTGGTGCAGCCCACGCCGTGCACGTTGCCGCTGGCATCGATGGCCACCGAGGCGTCTTCGAAGGAGAGCGTGGCGGTGACCGGGGGATTGGCACCGTAGCCCACGGCGGAGTCCATCTCGTAGCCGCGCACCACCAGCTGCCGCGTGGTGGCGGTCTCGATGCCCACCACGCCATAGAGGACATCGTCGGTGACGTGGATGCCCAGCCCTGGAGTGAGCACGTTGGAGCCGGGATCCGCGAAGTTGCGCACCCAGCCCACCACGTCGCTGTAGCCCGCGCCCAGGTCGGCGGGATCCCACACCACCGCGATGGCAGAGTCGAAGTAGTCGGTGCTGCCCTGGCTGAGCTCCTCGGCTGAGAGGCCCAGGTAGATGCCGTCCGCGTTGGAGGCCAGGTCGAGCTCCTGCGGGGCCACCCAGGTGAATTCCTCGAGGTCGGACAGGGTGAAGGTGCCGCCGTCGCCGTCGCAGTCGTGGTCCACCAGCTCGCCCAGGATCTCCACCGCGCCCGGATAGCTGGTGGCGTCGGTGTCGTCGCAGTCTTCACCGTCCTTGGCGGTGGCGGCGTCCTGGTAGCCGTCCAGGTCTTGATCGTAGTCGTCGTCCTCGGCGCAGTCGGAGTCGATGCCGTCGTACCAGACGTCTTTCGCGCCGGCGTGGATGGCGTCGTCCTCGTCGTCGCAGTCGCCCCCCGGGAGGGCGCCGGACCCGTCCACATAGGTGGTCTCCAGACCGGCATATTCGTCGAGCACGTAGCCGTCGCCGTCCTGATCGTAGTCGTCTTCGCCACCGCAGTCGGTGTCGACCCCGTCGTACCAGCTGTCGGTGGCGCCGGGCATCACCGCGCTGTCGGAGTCGTCACAGTCTCCGCCCGGCAGGCTCCCCGAGCCCTCGACGTAGTCGGTGGCCAGGCCCTGGTACTCGTCAGCCACATAGCCATCGCCGTCCTGGTCGTAGTCGTCATCGCCCCCGCAGTCGGCATCGACGCCGTCATACGCCACGTCGGAGCCATCGGGATTGACCCCGGGGAGCTCGTCGTCGCAGTCGCCACCGGGCAGGGCCCCGGACCCGTCGACTCCCTCGGTGGCGACCCCCTCGTGCTCATCCAGCACGTAACCGTCGGCGTCCTGATCGTAGTCATCGTCGAGCTGACAGTCGGCGTCGATGCCGTCGTACCAGTCGTCTTCGGCGTCGGGGTGGATGCTGGCATCGGCGTCGTCACAGTCCACAACGACCAGGTGCCCGCAGCGGTCGTTGCCGTCGTAGCCTTCTTCGACCTGGTTGAGCGCATAGCCGTCGCCGTCGTCGTCCACCAGCTCGAGCTGGCAATTCAGATCGGCTTCCGTGATCCAGGTGCAGCCGCCGAGCAGCAGGGTGAGCAACACGAGCTGGCGCATGCGTGACCTCCGGGAACCGGCAGCTGCCGGACGAGGCATCTTAGCAGGTTTCGTGCGCGCAGTGACCCGGGCCGACAGATCAGCTGCCGGTGCACTCGAAGCTGATCTCTACGGTGTCGGTGTCGGACTCGCCCTCGCAGTCCGAGACCAGCATCTCCACCTCGATGGTCTCGGTGGCCGTGGTGCCGTAGGTGGCGGGCACACCGGAGACCACCAGCGACGGCGTGGCCGTGTCGTCGTTGATCAGCGAGCCGTAGGTGGACCCGCTGGTGACCGTCCACTCGTAGCTGATGGCGTCGCCGTCATCATCGCTGGAGGCGCTGCCGTCGAGGGCGAAGACCACGGTGGCGCAGTCGTCGCAGAGATAGCCATAGCCGGTGGCCGTGCAGGTGACGGAGTCGACATAGGCCGCGTCGGATCCGGCGTCCGCTTCGGGAGCGTTGTTATAGCCGCGCCAGAGCACGTCGGCTTCGACGGTCCCCAGCAGGCTGAAGTCCAGGCCGTCCCCCACCACCAGGCCGAAGCTGAACTCGCCCTCTTCGTCGGGCACGAAGTCGGGCGCGGGCTCGGTGGTGGCGTCGATGTCCGAGCTGCCGAGCACCGATGCCGAGGGCGCCGACTCCAGGCTCCACTCGTAGCTCAGGATCGGATCGCCATCGAGATCGTAGGAGCTGGTGCCGTCCAGCAGGATGGTGTCGCAGGTGTAGATGGTGCCGGTGTTCAGCAGCTCCGGCACCGCCACGGGCAGGGTGTTGCCCACCGAACCGTCGCAGTCGTTGTCCACTCCGGGATCCGTCTCCGGGGCCCCCGGCCAGGTGTCCGCGTCCTCGTCGTCGCAGTCGCCGTCATCTCCCGAGTAGCCATCACCGTCGTGATCGAATTGCGGACAGAGATCGTTGCCGGCCCCCGGTGTCCCCAGGTCGCCGCCGCTGATGATCTCGCTGCTGGCCAGGCACCAGGCGGCGCCGTCGTCGTTGCTCGCCTCGTCGAGGTAGTACGGATCCAGGGACTGGGCGACGCCAGCGGCGTAGCTCCAGTCGCCGGAGGTGTCCCACTGCACCTCGTCCACCAGCATCCCGTCGAGGCTGAGCACCAGCTCGTCGGGCCCGTTGTCCAGCAGCATGTCGGCGGTGCGGTCGTAGTCGTAGTCCACCACCACCCCACCGTTGCTCGACTGGTAGCCGTGGGCCCCGAAGACCACGTAGCCCGCGGCAGGCACGAGCAGGGAGGGCTCCACCACGATGGCGTCGCCGTCGAGATCGGAGAGGGTCCAGTTGTCCATGTAGATGTCGAAGGACGCGAGGTTGTAGACCTCGAAGTACTCACCCGCGCTGTCCCCGACATAGTCGGGATCGTAGTGGATTTCGGTGATGATCACGTCGCCGGTGGCCAGGAAGTCCTCGTCCACGAAGCCGTCACAGTCGTTGTCCACCTGGTCCAGGCTCTCCACGTTCCCGGGCCAGGCCGAGGCCTCGTCATCGTCGCAGTCGCCGTCGCACTCGGTGTAGCCGTCGGCGTCCGTGTCATCGGAGACGCCCTCGTCCACGTCGCCGTCGCCGTCGTTGTCCACCCCGTCGCACTCCTCCACGTCCACACAGTCCGCGGTGCCGTCGCCGTCCACGTCACTGTAGCCTTCGTCGGCGCTGCCATCGCCGTCGTTGTCCAGCCCGTCACACTCCTCGCTGTCCATGCCGTCACAGGTGCCGTCGCCGTCGGTGTCGCTGAAGCCCTCGTCCACCTCACCGTCGCCGTCGTTGTCCACGCCGTCGCATTCCTCGGCGTCCATGCCGTCGCAGGTGCCGTCGCCGTCGGTGTCCGTGAAGCCCTCGTCCACGGCGCCGTCGCCGTCGTTGTCCAGCCCGTCGCACTCCTCCAGGTCCACGCAGTCGGCCGAACCGTCACCGTCGGTGTCGGTGAAGTCCTCGTCCACGGCGCCGTCGCCGTCGTTGTCCAGCCCATCGCAGTCCTCGCTGTCGAGGCAGTCGGCGGTCCCATCGCTGTCGGAGTCGCCGAAGT
>CAZEJJ010000287.1:0-5245 GCA_964512185.1 uncultured Enterobacterales bacterium
GGGGGGGGGCCCCCCGCGGCCCCCCCGGTTGGGGCGGCGGGGGTGGGGGGGGGGGGTGTTGGGGGGGGCGTCCGCGCCGTCGGCGCAAACACAGCCGGGATGGGACGCCCCGCCGTCCCATCCCGTGTTAGGCCCCCCCAGCCCCCAGCCCCCAGCCCCCAGCCCCAAGCAGAGACGAGACCATGCCCTACCCAGCTCGCGGATCCTTCTGGCGGCAGTGGAAGCTGACCCTGGTGATCTGTGGTGCCATCCTGCTCGGCAGGGCGCTCTCCACTCTGTACCTCGCCAGCAATCCCACCCAGGCGCAGGCATCCAGCCAGGCCGCCGGCCCAGGCGCCCGGGGCCGCATGCCTGGTGGCGACGGCAGCGGACGTCCGCCAGTCGAGGGCGCGGGCCAGGGCCGCAGGGGCGAAGGTTCCGGAGGCCGACCCGGCCCGGGTGGCCCCAGCGGCGCTCCAGGGCAGCGACCCGAAGCGGCCGCGGCGGCCCAGGCGCCGACGGTGACAGGTGCCAGGGCCCCCGACACAGCCTCTGACGTGGTGCAGCGCTACGACTCCCTGATGCAGCAACGGGTCCAGGCCATCGCCGCCGAAAAGGGCCTTGACGCCACCACATTGCTCCCTGAACAGACCCTTCGCGACGAGGCCATCGGCACCGGCGACCTGGGCTCGCCTCCCGCCCAGGCCCTCGTCGCGGAATACCTGCGCATCTTCGAGGAGTTGGGAGCAGGGCCCCCCGGCGCGGCGCCCGCCCCCAGCCCCAGCCCCTAGCCCGAAGTACGCAGCCCATGGCCAGACCCAGCCCGGAGACATCTCCAGCCCCCGCTCCTTCCAGCACCCGCAGTCGCTGGCTGCTGGTGGCGATCCTGGCGGCCCTCGCCTTCCAGGCCTGGGGGCTGCAGCGACAGCACAGCCAGATCGAGCAGCTTGACGAGGATCTCGAGGAGCTGCGCAGCGACCACGACGACTTCTACGAGCAGTGGCAGGAGGGCCCCCCTGGTGGAATGGAGGGCAGGCCACCGGAGCCGGGAGGCCGCGAACCCGATCCCGAGGCCCGGAGAGGCAACCCCGGAGACGGGGCGCGCCCCCAGGACGGCGAGCGCCCCCAGGGAGGCCGTCGTCCCAAGGCCCCCGGCATGGACCGCATGCCCGACGACGAGGCCTTCAAAGCGCACCGCGTCGACACCGAAGAGAAGCTGGCCTCCTACATCTACGTGGCCGAGTTCGACGTGGAGACCGCCGAGCTGCTCGAAGACGAGATCGACCGCACCTTTGAAGCACAGAAAGAGGTCAGGGCCAAGGTCGCCGCCGAAGAAATAACCGACTCCGAACGCCGAGATTTCCTCCAGGCAGAGCGCTTCCGCCAGTACGAGAACGTGCACGAGATCCTCGAGGAGGACGAAGCCGCGCTGTTCCTGGAAGAAGTCCTGGGCCTGTCGACCCAGGCACAGGAGCGCCTCCTTCGAAAGCTCGAAGGGGAATGAACAAGCCTTGACCGCCGCCCAGGCCGCCCAGAGCTCCGAGCGGTAGCTCTGCTACCTCGGCGCCCTGTGGACTCAGCGCCGCCCGTGGCAGGTCAGGTAGGCCGCGTCGGGATCCAGGCCCGTGATGGTCACCGCGGCCGGATCGAAGCCCTCGGCCACGAAGCGCACCTCAGCGCGACGGGCCAGCTCCACATCCAGGAAAGGCATGACGTCCACCTCGTTGGTCTCCAGCGGCTCGACGCCGGGCAGGCCCAGCCGGTCGATCCTGAGGCGCAGATCGTCGAACACGCCGTAGCCGCCCATGGCCCCGATGACGCCTTTCACATCGGCGATGGCGTGATCGGTGGAGGCCAGGTGCACGGACTCCAGGCCCGGATGCTCCCGGTAGGTCTCCACCACCTCGACCCACTCCATGGCCTCGATCATGTCCTCCGCCGGCAGGCCGGAGATCTGGGAGTACCAGGCAGCCGGCTGCTCGGGCGCCACCATCACCCAGTACAGCGCCTGCAGCAGGGCCACCATGAAGCTCTCGGCCACCTCGGGGCGCTGCTCCATGAAGCTGCTGAGCATGGCCACCTCCAGGTGGTAGGGATCGTGGATGAGGACGCGCACCTTCTCTTCGCGCAGCAGCGGCACCAGGAGGGGATCCCAGTACATCAGGGCGTCGGTCTGCCCGGTGAGCAGGTTGTTGACCGAGTCCCCGTCGTAGTTGTAGCGGGTGTAGACCTCCACGTCGGTGGGCTCCAGCCCGTCCATGCTCAGGAAGCGCTCCAGCAGACCACCCAGAATGGGATTCTCCACGCGCTTGCCCTTGAGATCCGAGACGCGCTGGGCGGGTGAATCGCTGCGCACGATGAGCGCGTTCCTGCCGCCGGCGCCCAGGGCGCTCACGATCTTGTAGGGCCGGCCGCAGATCATGGTGACACCCATCACTCCGGTGGTCATCAGCGACACGTCGGCGTCCCCGTGCACCACCGACCAGGCCAGGTCGGGAGAGTCGTCGCAGCGCACGAACTGCGGGCGCAGCCCGTTGCGCTGGAGCAGGTCGGTGCGCTCGAAGATCTGGGAGACCATGCCCCAGATGAAGACACCGTCCTGGGTGGGGTAGGAGATGCGCACCGAGGCCAGCTGCGGATCGGCGATGGGCGGCGGTTCGCTCGCCGCCAGCGGCGGTTCGCTCGCCGGGGTTGGCGGCGCCTCAGCGCTACAGCCCAGCGCCGCCAGCAGCAGCAGGAGCGGGAGGAGGGGACGGAGCCAGCCCGAAGGCACGCGAGTGACGGAGTCGAGGGAGCCCATGGAACCTCCGCGCTGGGGGCGGCCCTATCACCGGGAGTCTACCCGAGGGAGCTCTTCCCATGTGCGGCGTCCGTCCACTCGACGCGGGACGGAGCCCGCACCCGACCACCATGCGTCATGGGCCGCGGCCGGATACCTGGACAGCGTCCGTACCCCCCGGGGAGCCAGCCCATGACAAGCAAGGGTCCCTTCGCCGCGAGGCCCGGCAGCTGGCTCCAGCTGCTGGTGATCGCGCTGGTGATCGTGCTCTCCGACCTGGCCGGCACCTGGTGGTTGCGCACGCAGAGCAACAGCGGCCCCTCCAGCGCCACCGCGGGCGCCGCCTCCGGCACAGGCGGCTCACCCGCCGAGGCCCTGCTCGACGACGAGATGTCCAAGGCGGTGCGGCGCGCGGCGCTCGAGGGGGGCATCAACCCCACCACCCTCCCGGAGCTGTCCGCGCTCTGGACCCAGCTCGCCATGCGCGGGCTGACCAGCGATGTCGACACGAGCGACCGCGCGGCCGTCCAGGCCGCCCTGGTCCAGCACGTCAAGCGCCAGGCCCAGGGCCGCAGCCGCGGCCGCGACGACGGCGCGCCAGGCCAAGACGCAGCGCCCGACGCTCCCGGCGCCTCCGCTGCGCTGGCGCCCAGCGTGGAGCGCCTGGACGAGCGGCAGGCCCTGCGCCTCACCGAGCTGGCCACCTCCAAGGGCCTGGAAGCCTCCGCGCTGCTGCCCTCCGCCCAGCTGCGCCAGGCTGCCATCAGCAGCGGCGACGCCAACAGCGAGGCCAGCCAGGCCCTGATGGAGGCCTACACCCTGGTCATGCAGAGCCTCGAAGCCATGCCCGACGCGGAATGAGCGCGCCCCGTCCGGCGGCCCTGCTGGCGCCCCTGTTGCTGGTGGCCGCCTGCGACGCGCCGCTGGCCGCCGATGGCCAAGGCGCCCCCAGGGCACCCAACATCCTGCTGGTGTCCATGGACACCTGCCGCTACGACCACCTCGGGTTGGCGGGCTACCAGCGCGACACCTCTCCCAACCTGGACGCCCTCGCCGCACGCGGCACCAGCTTCGCCAACTGCTACGCGCAGAGCAACGAGACCCTCTACTCCCACGCCTCGATCTTCTCGGCACGCCACCCGGGCGACCTGGCGGCCCTGGACGACGACTTCGCGCTGCCCTCCGACGTGCGCACGCTGGCGGAGCTGCTCGAGCTGTACGGCTACGACACCGCCGCCTTCACCGCCGGCGCCCACATGCGGCGCGCCTTCGGCCTGTCCAGGGGCTTCGATCTCTACCTGGACGACGTGGACTTCGGCTCCTTCTTCCACAGCATGCAGGCGGCGAGCTTCTGGCTCGAAGACCAGCCCGCCACCCAGCCCTTCTTCCTCTTCGTGCACGGCTACGACTGCCACTCGCCCTACAGCAAGCCCCTGTTCTTCGAGGACCTCTTCGACCCCGAGTACTCCGGTGTCGCCGACGAGATCGCCCAGCAGCGCGTCGGCATCGAGCACATCTACGACGGGCGCTACTACCCCGAGGTGCCCCTCAACTTCGTCATCAACTCCCGGGGCCAGCGCTTCATCACCGATGACTTCTTCGAAGGCGCTCTGCGGCGAGCCGCCGACAACGACGCGCCCTCCACCTCCCTCAGCCAGGCGGATCTCGATCATCTCGTGGCCCACTACGACGGCTCCATCGTCTACGCCGACCTGTTCCTGGGGCTGTTCCTGGCCCGGCTCGACGAGCTGGGGCTGGGCGACGACACCGTGGTGGCGGTCTTCTCCGACCACGGCGAGGGCCTGGCGGACCACGAGCACTTCCACCACCGCCCCCTGCTGAACGACAGCGTGCTCCACGTCCCCCTGGTGCTCTACGTGCCGGGCGAGCACGGGCGGAACCGCGGCGAGATCACCCACCGGGTCAACGCCATGGACATCGCCCCCACCCTGCTGGAGCTGGCCGGCGTGCCAGCTCTGCAGGGCGTGCCCGGCCAGAGCCTGGTACCCCTGCTGGAGCAGGTCGAGGCGCCTGCCCAGGCCCCCCAGTTCGCCGAGAGCCGCCACCTGGTCAGCGTCCGGGTCCCGGGGGAGCAGCTGATCGCCAGCAAGGTGGCGCTGGCCCGCGGGCTGCCCGAGGGCGAGCACAGCGAAGGCTACGAGCACCACCTGTTTCCTGGCGAGCTCTCCGACGCCGAGCCCGTGGGCGCCGCCGCCCTGGCCCTGCGCCTGGCCGGCTGGTACGAGGGCATCCAGCCCCAGCCCGGAGCCTCCCCCCTGCAGGTGGACGAACAGCTGCGGCGCGTGCTGCAGGAGCGGGGGTACTGGTGAGCCGACCCCGCGTCGCATTCTGGGTGGTCCCCGCCCTGCTCATCGCCCTCGGCGCGGCCACCTTCCTGCTGGAGCGCGCGCCCCGCCCCCGGCCGCGCCGGCGCCGCACCACCCCCCAGGGCACCAGGTCCACGCCCCCCAGGCAGCCCCGCGCGAC
>CAZEJJ010000288.1:0-5210 GCA_964512185.1 uncultured Enterobacterales bacterium
GCTGCCAAGGCGTGGATGGCTACTCGAGGTAGGGGGCGCTCGTCAAACTCGGGCACCAAGCAGGCACCCGAGCCGGAGCCGCCCCCCAAGCAGACCACGCTGCCTGGGATCGCACCTGCCCCGCGACCGAGCGCCAAGAAGGCCGCCCCCAAGGTGGAGGCCCAGGAGCTGCCTCCGCTCGTTCAGGCCCTGCAGGCCTCCAAGGTCTTCAAGGCCCATGTGGACGGGCAGCAGTCCGACGACGTCGAGAAGGTGCTCGCCTGGCTCGCGGTGCTGGTCGAGGCCGGCGGCACCCTGGCCGACCGCGAGTTCGCTCGCCGATGTCACACCCGGCCCCACCGGGTGGCGGGGCTGGTGGCGCGCATGGGGATGCTCAACTGCGATGGCTACGCCATGGTCGAGCATGATCGGGCCGGTGGTCAGGTGAAGCTCAACGAAGCCCGCCTTCGCGGGCAGTACGGGCTGGACGCATGAGTACGGACCGAAGCCTGCTGCTGCGCCGCGACGTGATCGAGGCCCTGCGCCGGGGCACCGTCCCTCGACGGGGGCTCGACCTCTTCTCCGTAGGCACCGAGCGCTTCGAGCGCTCCCTGTTTGAGGAGCTGGAGCGTGTGTCTACCGGCAACGCCGTGTTCAAGGCCATCCGGGGCGAGTTCGGCTGCGGCAAGAGCTTCACCGCCCGCTGGTACCAGCAGCGCGCCCTCGAAGCCGGCTTCGCCGTGGCGGAGGTGCAGATCTCCGAGAACGACACTCCGCTGCACCGGCTTGAGACCGTCTATCGCCGCGCCATGGAGAGCCTGCGCACCCGTGAGTGGGAGAAAGGGGCGTTCAGGGCACTGCTGTCGGACTGGCTGCTGTCCCTCGAAGACGAGGTCATCGACGCCGGAACCAACCCTGACGATCCCGCTCGACTGGCCGATGGTGTGGGCAAGCTGCTCGAAGGCCGACTGGCCCAGGTGAGCGCTACCCAGCCACACTTCGCCGCTGCCCTGCGCGCCTGCCACGAGGCCCAGGTGAGGGAGGACTACGCCACCTCCGAGGGCCTGATGGCCTGGCTGATGGCCCAGCCCAACGTGGGCGCGGGCATCAAGCGCAAGGCAGGGCTCAAGGGCGACGTGGACCACACCGGCGCGCTGGCCTTCCTGCGCGGCCTGCTCACCGTGCTCGGGCAGACCGGACGCCCCGGGCTCATGCTGGTGCTGGACGAGGTGGAGACCATCCAGCGCGTGCGCGCCGACAGCCGCGAGCGCAGCCTGAACGCCTTGCGAAAGCTCATCGACGACATCTACAGCGGCAGCTTCCCAGGCCTGTACGTGCTCATCACCGGCACCCCCGCCTTCTTCGACGGCCCCCAGGGCGTGCGCCGCTTGGCCCCCCTGGCCCAACGCCTGCACGTGGACTTCGGTGCCGACCCGCGCTTCGACAATCCCCGTGACGTACAGGTCCGGCTCCAGGCCTTCGACCTCGACCGGCTGGTGGCCGTAGGCCGCAAGGTGCGGGACGTGTACCCCAGCGAGCACCGCGACCGCATCGAAGCCAAGGTGGACGACGATGTGCTGCGTTCCCTGGCTCGCGGGGTCGCTGGCAAGCTCGGCGGCCGTACCGGCGTCGCCCCGCGCATCTACCTGCGCAAGCTGGTGGCGGGCCTGCTCGACCGCGTGGATATGTTCGAGGACTTCGACCCCCACCGCGACTACGAGCTGGTGATCGACTCCAGCGAGCTGACCGCAGAGGAACGAGTCGCCGCAGGTCAGGAGACCACGCCCGACGACATCCACCTGGACCTGTGATGGATGCCTTCGACCGCCTGAGCCCGGCCCTGCGCTACCAGGTGGTGAACACCCTGGGCTGGAGCGAGCTGCGCCCCGTGCAGGAGCTGTCCATCCACACCATCCTCGACGGCCACAACTGCGTCGTCCTGGCCCCAACCGCTGGGGGCAAGACCGAGGCCTCCTTCTTCCCCTTGCTCTCCCTGATGGACCGCGAGGACTGGGCGCCCGCGTCCGTGCTCTACCTGGCCCCCATCCGTGCGCTGCTGAACAACCAGGAGGCCCGCCTGCAGCGGCTCACGGGGATGCTCGGCCGCCGCGCCTTCAAGTGGCACGGCGACGTGGGTAGCAGCGCCCGCAGGCGCTTCATCCGCGAGCCCGCCGACGTGCTGGCCACCACGCCCGAGTCCCTCGAGGCCATGCTGATGAGCCGCACCGTCCCCGGTCGCGCTCTACTGCAGAACGTGCGGGCCGTGGTGATCGACGAGGTGCACTCCTTCGCGGGCGACGACCGAGGCGCACACCTGGTCGCGCTGCTCGAGCGCATCAGCCGCCTGGCGGGTCGGGATCTGCAGCGCATCGGCCTGTCGGCTACCGTGGGTGACCCAGAGGTGATCGCCGCGTGGCTTGGAGGAAGCTCCAGGCGCCACCAGCAGGTGGTCAATCCGGGGGGAGGGGGCGCCGAGCCCAAGATTCTGATGGACTTTGTGGGCGACCTGGACAACGCCGCCCTGATGATCGACCGGCTGTACCCCGGCACCCGCCGCCTGGTGTTCGTGGACAGCCGCCGCAGGGTGGAGCAGCTCGGGGATGCCCTGAACCGACGCGGTGTGGACGTCCACGTCACCCACTCGTCGCTCTCGGCCAGTGAGCGAGGTGCTGCCGAGCGCGCCTTCGAGGAAGGCCACAACTGCGTGATCGTGGCCACCAGCGCCCTTGAACTGGGCATCGACGTGGGCGACCTCGACCACGTACTGCAGATCGACAGCCCCGCCACCGTCTCGAGCTTCCTGCAGCGCATGGGCCGCACCGGCCGCCGGCCAGGTGCCCGCGCCAACTGCACCTTCCTGATCACCAAGGACAAGCAGGTCCTCACCACCGCCGCGCTGCTGCGTCTGCACGAGAAGGGCTACGTCGAGCCTGCTGCGCCATCGCCACGGGCCGCTCACGTCCTTGCGCACCAGCTCATCGCCCTGGGCATCCAGCAGCATGGTGTGTCGCCTGGCGAGTGGTGGGCGTGGCTGGAGGGCGCTGCGGCCTTCGGAGAGCTTACCGCCGATGAGCGCCAGGCCGTGCTCCAGCACATGCTGGACGAGGACATCTTGTTCGAGGCTGACGCCCGCTTGTCCCTGGGAACTCGAGGCGAGAAGCTCTACGCCGGTCGCAACTTCATGGAGCTGTTCGCCGTGTTCTCGGCTCCGCCCGTGCTCAAGATCATGCACGGGACGCGGGAGGTAGGCTCCATCGACGCCTGGTTCGTACAGCAGGAGGACCGCAGGGCCCTGTGCTTCGTGCTGGCAGGCCGAGCGTGGCAGGTGTCGCGCATCGACTGGAAGCGTGGTGTCTGCCAGGTCAAGCCCGCCGAGGCCGGCACCTACCCCCGTTGGATGGGTCGCCCCGTGCTGTTGTCCCGGGTACTGTGCCAGGCCATGCGTGAGGTGCTGCTGGATGATCGCGAGGATCCCTGGTGGTCCAAGCGGGTGCGTGTCGTCATGGCCGAACAGCGAGAGGCCTATGCGTTCCTGGCTGATGAGCGGGCGCCGCTGGTGAGCGAGCCCGACCGGGTGCGGTGGTGGACCTTCGCGGGGGGGCGGGCGAATGGGCTGCTGGCGGCGATGCTGGAGGCCGAGCTGGGGGAGAGGGTCGCGTGCAACAACCTGTGCGTGACCTTCACAAAGGGCGCGGCCGAGAGCGATGTGGCGATCAAGCAGGCCATCGACAAGCTGAGGGAGCCAGGGGTGCTGACCTGGGAGGCGGCGAGGGAGCATGCGCCGTCAGCGGCGAGGGGGAGGATCTCGAAGTTCCAGCCCTGTCTGCCAGAGGCGCTGGAGCGGGATCTGCTGGCGCGGGGGTTGATGGATGTGGAGGGGGCGAGGGGGGCTCTTTCCCAGTAGACCTTTCCAGGGTGGAGACCCGAGAGGTCAGTTTTCTCGACGGCCTCCCTCGGGCTTGTCAGGCCAGCCGGAGATCGGCCGCAAGCTGCTCGATGACCTTGGTGACGTCTTCGAACGCCACGGTCCGCACGTGGTGCTTCCCGTCTTGCTCCCATTCGCTGCTCAGCGCCAACTCGTACTTTGTAGCGCGGAGTCGTAGCCGCATCTTGGTCCCTGCGGACTGGATCGTGAGCTTGAGGCCCTTCTTTCCCTTGAGGAGACAGGTAGAGATGTCGACACTTCCGTACACCTCACCGTGCTCTATCTTGCGGAAGGGTAGAAGCTCCTTGCTCTCTACCGGCGCTGTGAGAACGCGGTACGGCCACCAGGTCCGTAGGTCTACGTGGTAGCCGCTGCGTCGGAGTCCACGCAGCAGGTAGACAGTGCCGTGCTCGAAGCGAAGCATTCGTCTGTGTTTGCAGTACTCGATCAGATCGGGGTCTCCCACCAGTGGCCTGCGCCACCAGAGGGAGTTGGGGTCACCCGAGGCGCCGCTGTTCACGATGTTGGCCAGCGAACCTTGCACGTCCTCCGGGTCGATTTGCTCGAGTACGCGCTGAAAGACTTTGCGTCGCGCCTTGGGGTTGGGGGCACGAGTGTCCGCGCGCAGCAGGCGCTTCCAGCCGTCGATCCTCTCCTCGTTGACGAGCAGGCTGCGGTTGCTCCGGTAGGGGAGCAGGTAGTCACCGGTCGCCAGCAGCGCCCGCTCCCAGAGGAAATCGGGCTGGGCGAGCAGGCCGCCGCCGCTGCGAGGGAAGGCTGCCACGGCGCGATCGAGCCAGGTGCTGAACTCACGCCTGAAGCTCGCATCGTCTTCTGTGGACCAGCCGACATCGTCGCTCTGGCGCCAGGCCTTCCAGACCCCGCAGAAGCGTAGGAGGAACTGCACGTCTCCGCAGAAATAGCGGTGGGTCTCAGCGTTCTCGAGTAGCGGTCTCCACTCTGTCGGGGTCTTCAGGATTAGCTGAGCCTTGAGGCGCTCCTCACGCAGCTGCTCGCGGTTGAAACCTTGGTCGAAGGCGCCGCCCCCTACGAGATCGAGGAAGGTGCCGTTTTGGGTGTCCGGGACGCGCTGATGAATGGCCTGCAGGGCACTGACCAGGCGCTCGGTGCGATCGATTGGCGTGTTGTTGACCAAGTTGGTCACCACGCGCATCCAGTCGTGGAACAACTCTCGCGTGTCCTGTTGCGCGAGACTGGTGCTGTGGGCCAGGGCAAAGGCGCACCAAGCATAGATTTTCGCCCAGGTGGGCAGGGTCACACCACCCAGGCCACGGCCATCAGCCCG
>CAZEJJ010000289.1:0-5209 GCA_964512185.1 uncultured Enterobacterales bacterium
CCTCTACTCGCCTCGCCTCGGAGTACGAGGAGGAGATGGGCGATGGGACCGAGATGATTCCGGCCTATCAAGTTGATCCCGACTCCGTAACTCCAGACACCATGAGCGAAAATTCAGCCATGAGCGTCATTGAGGACGACCGCTCGGGTGGGATTAGCGAGGTCATGTCGGACTGAAAACCTCGCCGCCCCAACGCTAGCCTTGGCCGGAGCCCCAGCCACAGCGGCGGCCCCATTTGAAATCTGGAACGCGGGTCCGAAGCCGGTCACTCCGGTTATCTGCATGTGCTTCCAACAGGTTGAGAGGCGATTGAATCAGATCGTGGGGCTTGACGCCCCCAGCTCCGGTAGCTCCTCGGCTTTCCACCGACCCCCGGATCCGGCCAGAAAACGGGCCATTTTTTTGGCACCGCGATTGCTTTTAGGACCGGCCAGAAACCGAGTGGAAAAAACAGCAAGAGAGCAAGGAGAAAGCCAATGTACCCGCTCGCACTGACCACCCCCAGAGTGGGGACCGCAACCGTCGTTTTGTTCGCCGGCGCCATCCTGATGGCCGGCTTCACCGGGACCGCCGAGGCGCGGACCCCATATCCCCGGAACTGGGTCCCGCAGAAGGCGTGGGACGCGGTGGCCGCCCGGGCCAAGCTGGACATGAGCGCCAAGAAGGTACGCGTCTACAAGTCCCGCTGGAGCAAGCGCGTGAGCAAGGGCCTGCGCAGCGCGTCCGGCCAGGACGCCTACATCGTGCACGCCAAGAAGCCCGCCAAGGGCGTCAAGCGCTTCATGTTCTGGAACAACAAGAAGAAGGGCACCTACCTGGTGCAGAAGTCATCCCAGGGGATCTACGAGGCCCACCCCGTCGCGCCCAACAGCAAGGGCAAACATGTCAGCAAGATCAACTCCCGCAAGCCGAAGGACGTCAACGCCTTCACCGACGGCGGCTTCCCGCCCGGAAAGCTGGTGCACGGCGTCAAGGTGTCCGGCGCGTCGGCGGTGAACACCGACAAGGGCCGGATCCTGGCGCGCACCAAGCGCACCGGCCGGCTGCAGGACCACCTGGTGTTCGTGCAGGGCGAGGGTCGCGGCAACCAGGTGACCACCACCCTGAGCATGAGCCAGCGCAGCCCCTGGTTCCGCCCGCTGGTGGACAGGGCCAAGGCCAAGCTGCCGGGCATCGGCATCCCCCGCCCGCCCATCATGCCGCCCTACATCCAGCCACCCACCAAGGCTGACGTGAAGGTCAACCAGCTGATGACGGCGTACCGGTAGGTCCCCTCAGCCTCAGCCTCAGCCTCAGCCTCAGCTTCAGCTTCAGCTTCAGCTTCAGCTTCAGCCTCAGCCTCGGCCACAGCTTCAGCCTCAGCCACAGCCTCGGCCTCAGCCTCGGCCACAGCCCCGGCCTCAGCCTCGGCCGACCTCCTGTTGGTCCACCGGGCTCCGCCCCCGCCCCGTTGGGGGCGAGGGCGGTGGCTACGCCCGATGGTCCAACAGGAGGTGACAGATGGCATTCATCGTTTACGACAGGGCATTGCTGGCGATCGGGCTGCTCAAGCCGAGCATCGACGAGGTTGGGCGGCATGATTCATCGCTGGCAGATCAGATGCGGCGGGCAGCGCAGAGCATGGTGCTCAACATTGCCGAGGGACGGAGCGCGAGGGGGCGCAATGAGCTGGCGCGGTTTCAGACGGCGCTGGCCGAATGCCGGGAGGCCCGCGCCGCGCTGCAGATCGCGGCGGCGTGGGGTTACGTGGAGCAGCGGTCATACCTGGAGGCGGATGCGGACCTGGATCAGGTGGCGGCCATGCTCTGGGTCCTGATTCATCGTCCCAGGAAGGCAGCGTGATACCGCGGCGGGGCTCGACAAATGCTCGGGCCCCGCTTCCGCCCCGGCGAGTGGTCGCAAGCCACGAGCCCCGAGCCCGCTCCCGCGTCCGTTCCCGCTTCCGCGCCCGTTCTCTTTCCAGTTCCCGGTCCTTTCAGCCGCAGCCTCGGCCTCAGCCTCAGCCTCGGCCTCAGCCTCAGCCTCGGCCTCAGCCTCAGCGTCAGCGTCAGCGTCAGCCCCGGCCTCAGCCTCAGCGTCGGCCTCAGCTACAGCAGCCATCCATTCTGGCATTCGGCGGCCATGGGCCGCCGCCGCGCCGCGCCGCTACATCCCCAGCGCCCGCTCTATCTCGCTCACCTGCTCCGGCGTGGGCTTGCCGGTCTCGGTGTCCCAGCCCATCAGCCCCCAGTAGCCGTTGAGCAACTCCTCCACCGGCACGGTGCGTCCCTTGTTCGGGCCCTCCTTGAGCGGCGCCAGGCCGTTGGACCGGTCGGCGGCGAAGAAGTCCCGGGGCTCCACGCCGTGCTTGACGTTGAACTGCTGGCGCAGCGTCTGGATGGTGGCGCCCACCTCCATCCACTCCTCGGGCGTGCGCTCCAGGCCGGTGGCGGCGGACAGCCAGTCGAACAGGGGCAGCCGCTCGGTGCCGGCGAAGGCGCCGAACATGCACAGGCCCGCGCCGTTGTACATGTTGATGTACTTGGTGCAGGCCACGGCCATCTGAGCCTTGTCCGGCCCGGCCTCGAACTTGCGGCCCTTGCCGTAAAGCAGCGACGGCTTGTGCAGGCCATCCACCTTCTTCCACAGCTCGAACATCTCGTAATAGACATACGCGCCGTTGGTGTGCTTGCCCGGGGTCGGGTCGGCGTTGTAGTGCAGGGCGAAGCCCGGGTCGTAGCGGCCGTCGTGCATGGGCAGCTCCTGGCCGCCGGCGTGCATGGCGCACTCCTCGGCCCCGTCGCCGATGCGCTCGGCGGCGACCTTGACCCCGTCGGCCAGCAGGTCGCCGATCCCCTCCCGCTTCACCATCTTCTCCACCAGGGCGATGATCGCCTCGGTGTTGCCCCAGGTCAGCTCCAGGCCGTCGGTGTCCTCGGTGGTCAGGATCCCCTTTTCGAAGCACTCGATGGCGAAGGCCACCACGCCCCCTGCGCTGATGGTGTCCATGCCGCCGCGGTTGAGCACCTCGTTGAGGTGGAAGATCGAGTCGCGGTCGTCGTTGAGCAGCAGCGGGCCCAGGGCGATGGTCGACTCGTACTCCGGCTTGTGGGTCTCCTCGTACTTGCCGCCCCCCTTGCACAGCCCGCCGCAGCCCAGCGGGCAGGCGTAGCAGCTGTACTTCTTGTACTCCCGCTCGGTGATCAGGTCCGGGTTGAAGCTGTTGTTCTGGGGGCGCTTGAAGTCGAGGTAGCTGCCGAGCCAGTTCTTCACCGGGGCGTCGCCGTTCTCCACCGACAGGGAGTTGACCCCGCAGGTGCCCCACTTGCGCAGCAGGCTCTTGTACTGGTTGCCGTCCTGGCGCAGCACCACCGGCAGCCAGCGCATGAGCACGCCGAGGTAGCCGCTCATGCTGCCCGACGGCAGCGGCTGGTCCACCTTGAGCGCCTCGCGGGAGGCCCGGGTCAGCTCCTTCATGCGCGCCGGGTCGTGGGCGCCGATCTTGGCCCGGCCCCGGCACACCACCGCCTTGAGCTTCTTGCTGCCCATCACCGCGCCCAGGCCCGAGCGGGCGGCGATGCGGCCGCGGTCGTTGACAACGCCGGCGATGCGGGACGTCCTCTCGCCCGCGGGGCCGATGCACGCCACGCGCGCCCCCTTGATGCCCACCTCCTCGAGCAGCTTCTCCTCGCTCACCACCGCGTCGGTGCCCCACAGGTGCCCGGAGTCGCGCAGCTCGCACTCGCCGTCGTTGACCAGCAGGTAGACCGGCTTTTCGCTGGCCCCCGACACGAGGATGGCGTCGTAGCCGCACTTCTTGAGCGCCGGCGAGAAGTTGCCGCCGCAGTTGGCATCGCCCCAGCCGCCGGTGAGCGGCGACTTGGCGGCGATCATCCACCGCCCGGTGAACAGGCTCGCCGTGCCTGTGAGCAACCCCGAGAAGAACCCGAGGATGTTGTCCGGCCCCAGCGGATCGGCGTCGGCGGGGATGCGCTGGTACAGCAGGTAGGCCGCCAGGCCCATGCCCGACAGCACATGCTCGTAGACAGCGTCCGGGATCGTCTCCTCGGTGCAGGTGCCCGCGGTGAGGTCCACGTTGAGGATCTTGCCCATGTAAGGTTTGCTCATGATCAGGTCGCTCCTGCAGATCGCTTCGGGTTATCTGCCATCCTTCGCTGAGGTCGCGTATCCGACGCCGGGGCGGAGGTCGTCAAAAGGGGGCTGTGCGAAGGTGGCCAATCAGCATACCTGCCCGGGGTTCCGGCGCGCATATTGAGGCGTTCTGCCTTCAGAAAATACAGCAAATCCCCCCCCTTGAAAGATTTACGCGATATTCTGAAAAATGAAGGTTGACAGAATGATTCGAGCCGCCAGCATTTCTCCCATCATCAACGAAGGGGGGCTCCTTTCACAGTCATGAGCCGGCACTCGCGTGGGCACTCGCGGCAACATCGGCGCGAGCCGCGAGCGTCGACGAACATGGCCAGGACGTCCACCCGCACGATAGGAGGGAGCGAAGGTGGCAGACAATAGCTCGAACATCCTGATGAAGGACGGGACCATGATCACGGACGAGACTGGCGAGGTGCTCGACCTGCTGCAGTACAAGACGCTGCAGGTGCAGCTGCATGTCAAGGTGGCCGCCAACAGCGGCCAGACCCTTCAGCTGCAGCACTCGGCGGTCAACGAGGAGGACGCCTTCGACGACCTGGGCACCACCTTCGACATCGCGTCCACCGGCAGCAAGACCAAGTCGTACGACGAGTTTTTGCGGTTCGTGCGGCTCAAGGCGAGCACCAGCATCACCACGCAGCCCACGCTGTCCATAGCGGTGCTGGCCAAAAAGGGCTGAGCACCAGAATCGATACGACCATCACGAGCAGCGCAAAACGACCAAGGGGAAGACAATGAACAACAAGGTGATCACCCTGATCAAGGACGGCACCGTGGTCAGCGATGCCAGGGGCGAGGTCATGGACCTCGGTCCCTACGGCAAATTTTTCATCCACGTGCACGTCAAGGTGGCGGCCAACGCCAGCCAGACCATCCAGATGCAGCATTCGGCCTTCAACGAGGACGGGGCCTTCGAGGACCTGGGAAGCACCATCGACATCGCGTCCACGGGCAACAAGACGCAGAACTATGAAAACTTCCTGCGCTACGTGCGCCTCGAGGCCAGCGCGAGCATCTCCACCCAGCCGACGCTGTCGGTCTACCTGGTGGCCAAGGA
>CAZEJJ010000290.1:0-5134 GCA_964512185.1 uncultured Enterobacterales bacterium
TGGCTCTTATCTGGCGGGGGGAGGTAGGCATCTGGCTGAGTGGATGGAGGCGGGGCTGAGGTGTTGGCGGGAGAAGGAGCCGGACTTGGGCCTCGATCTCACGCTCCGCTACATCGAACAGGCTCCCTCCAGGCCAGAAGTGGAGATGCGGTGCCTGGACGTGGTGATCGCCATCGAGCGCCTGGCCACCGGCTTCCTGAAGGACAAGAAGCACGCCGCCGCGGCCCAGTCAAAGATCGGGAACAAGCTCCGGGCGATGGGCCGAGTGGTTGGTGTTGACTTGCTGAGTCAGCACGACGTGGACACTATCCACCACCTACGTCAGAGCCTGGGACATGTCGGAGACATCATCGAACAACGGCGCTTTGACCTGGATGAAGTCCAAACCTTGCTGCTGACGGAGGGCTGGTTGCTCACCTGCTTCCACCGGATGCTGGCCGCCGTGTTCCAAGTGGACGTGCCCCTGGTAGATCTGGGTGCCCTCGGGCACCCTGCGCGCACGCCGTCGGAGGGAGGCTTCGCGGGGCCACCCTTCATGCCGCCGAAGAAGTAGGGTCGATGCCGAGGCGTCCGCGGCGGCTGCCACGAGTTGATCGTGGTCGTCGCGGTGACTTCTTCAACCAAGCCCTCCACACACGGTCGCCAACCCACGCAGGGACTCCGCCTGCCCATCCCGACAATCAACCCCTTATCGTGATCCGTAGTATATGCGGCGTAGAAAGCCTGCTATCAACGGAGAGAAGGGGCTTTCTTGTTGCGGTTTCGGCACGGCCACCACCCCAGGGCGACGCCCCGAGCCAGGCCTGTACCGTGCAGGCGGCTGCCCCTGATCATGGACCATGGTGGGCTTCGGCCACCGAGGATGAGGGCCTGCGGGTGCGGTGAGCATGCGACCACGCGCATCATCTCCCAGCTGGCGAAGTTCACCGCTCAGTCCGAGGAGCTGTCCCTTCCCCAAGGGAGCCCCAGCTGCACCTGCCGCCGGTGCGGCCCTGACGGCCTGCCGCGACCAGCACCGCGCACCGTGACCGCTACCACCTTCACCTCAAAGCCCAGCTCGCGGGCCTTGCGCACCGTGTACCAGGTGCCTCCAGATCGGGTGCCGTTCCAGAAGGCCACCAGCTGGTCCGCCCCATCGAGCATGGCATCGTTGCGCTGCAGGTAGGTAAGGCGGTTTCGCGGGTCGCCCTCCAGCTCTACGACGTGGTCGGCGCAGCGCTCGGCCACCTCGCGGGCGCCGCGCGGCAGGTCAGCGATGGTGGCAGGCGCGTAGACCACGAGGCGCGTCCCCGCCTGGCGCAGCTCGTGCGCGGCGGTGAGGGCCAGCGTGTCCACGCCCAGGGCGCCGCCGAAGCGGATCTCGCTGGGAGCGCCTGCCAGGGCCTCGGCCATCGCCTGACGCACGGCCTGCTCGCTCTCACGGGCGATGGCGCGGTGGCCGGTGATGGCGAGGATGGTGGAGGGCATGGCGAAGTGGGGTGATGCCCACAGGGATGGTAGCAGCACCTACGGGGGACTGGCCTGGCCGTAGTCGTCGTTGCCCCAGCACTCCAGCTCGTAGTCGGTCGTGATGGCGCAGGCGTGGTGCTGGCCGGTGGAGACCTGGGTGTAGGTCCCGTCAGGTGGCGAGGTCTTGCCGTTCGTGCTGTCTCCCCAGCAGTCCAGGACACCCTCGCTGTCCACTCCGCAAGCGAACATCGTGCCTGCCGCCACGTCCGCGAAGGTGCCATCGGGGGCCTCGGTCTGCCCTTCTCCGCTGCGACCGAAGCACTCGATGCTGCCCCCGGCTCGGATCCCGCAGGCAGCGTAGTACCCGGCGCTGATCTGCTCGTAGTCGTCTGCCTCGGGCAGCTCATACCCCGCGCTCTCTGAGGGCCAGTTGCCCCACACCTCCAGCGTGCCGTCGCTGGTGATGGCCATGGCGAAGTCGTCGCCGAGGTCCAGGGCGGCGAAGGCTCCCTCCGGGGGCGAAGTGCTCCCCGTCGTGTCCCGGCCCCAGCACTCGATGGACCCTTCCGATGTGCGAGCACAGGCGACCCCGTCGCCGGCGGACACATCCAAGAAAACCCCTTCTGGGGGATCGGTCTCGCCGTTCTCGTCGAGTCCCCAGCACTGCAGCTCCTCTCCTGTCGTGATCCCGCAAGAGAAGTATGCGCCGCTGGCCACCTGCGAGAGTTCGATCTCGGGAGCCTCGTCAGCGCCGTAGGTCGAGTCTCCCCAGCACTCCGCAGTCCCGCTCGCCGTCACTGCGCAGCAATGGTTCCGCCCGGCGGAGACCTGCACCCAGTCGTCCGGACCTGGTCCCACGTCCGCGTCCGTGTCGGAGTCCGCATCCGTGTCGGCATCCGTGTCGGAGTCTGCATCCCCATCGGCATCGCTGTCGGCATCGCTGTCGGTGTCCGTGTCGGCATCCACGTCCGTGTCCGTGTCGCTCTCTGGGATCCCGGTCTCTTTGATGTCCCCTGTGCGCCCAGGCAGGCAGGCAGCGAGTGCCAGGATGGTCCAGATCGCTGCTGGTCGTCGAGCCATGGAGTCCTCCTTCTGACGTGCAAAGTGAGTTTCCACGACCATGACGAGCGTGTCAACTGATGCGCTTCTCCAGTTGAGAGCCGCGTCATGGCCAGGGCGTCGCTGGCCTGCGAGCCTGGGTGCATGTCCTCACCCGAGACCCAGGCCCTCGTAGCGGCCATCGCGGCGCGCATCCGCTCCCTTCGCACGCGCAGTGACTTGAGCCAGGAGGTGGTGGCGGAGAAGGCGGGCCTGCCCGTGGAGACCATCAGCCGTGCCGAGAACGCGCGCATGGTGCCGAGCCTGGGCACGCTCCTGGCACTGGCGGGCGCGTTGGGCGTTGGCCTGGCTGACATCGTGGATCCCGAGCGGCCCCTTCCGCCGCCTGATCTCACATCCGACGAGCACGAGCTGCTCGCGGCGTGGCGCAGTGCCATTCCTGGGGGGCGTAGGGCGTTGCTGGAGCTGCTCAAGGAGCTGGGCGGCAGGTAGCTGGAAGCTGGGCCATGGAGCGCAACGAGGAGGCCTCCTGGCGCCAGGACATGCGCCTGCTGGCAGGTGAGGGCTTCCTGTGGGCCGAGCACAGCACGCTCGACTACACCGACGCCCTGTTCCTGGAGACCTGGGTCCCGCTGGGCGTGGCCTGGCGCTACGCCTGGGCTGACCGCGAGGCTGTGGCGGGGTTCGAGCGCGAGTGCCGCGAGGTGCTCCGCGGCGGGGACCCAGCGTAGAGCTGTTGCCGCAGGTCGAGGTGTCGTCCGTGACTGCCTTGTAGGCGCCGTCTCACCGAGCGGACAGGAACTGGTCAGAGCATGTGCCAGGTTGGTGCCATCCACGAGCTGATGGCCCTCCCATGACGACGACTCGCTCACCCCGACGCCCCCAGTCCGCCCCATCCCGCTCCGCACAGCTGCCCCCAGCGGTCCCCACCGGCTTCGCGGGGCTGGACTGCCCCCCAGGCGTTCTACACCCTGGCGCGCTGACCGTGCTCGCGGGCCGCCCCGCGATGGGGGCCACCACGCTCGCGCTGCAGGTCGTCACCCACCTCAGCGACTGTCGAGACATCAAGGTCCATTATCACTACCCGACTCGATCCCTGCGAGGTGAGCCTCCCCTGCGCTGGGTTGCCCTTCTTCGAGGCGAGAACCGCCGGCGACTCCAGGGACGGGGCTACGACCAGCAGGCGCTGCGTGCGATGGTCGCACACCCCATGATCCGGTTTCACCCACATGTCTGGTTACCCACATCTGGCGCGATTGCGATGGATCTTGCGGACGATGGGTGCAGGCGGCTCGTGATCGCAGATCTCCGCCAGGATCAGTACCGGGCTCGTCGGGCCGAGCACATGGCTGATCTGGCGGAGACGGTGAACAGGTTGGAGGCCCTGGCCCTGGCCTACTCTGTCGCGGTGCTCGTCCTCGTGTCGCTGCCGTACAGCATCAACCGTCGCCAGGACCGACGCCCGCGGCCAGCTGACCTGCAGCGCGCTGGCATCCCGCTGGAGCACGTCACCACCTCACTCTTCTTGTACCGCGAGGGGTACTACACCGGGCCAGGGCCCGACCAAGGGCCCACGGAGGTGTCCATCGCCAGCCCCCGAAGGATGCGAACCCACGCAGTGTGCCTCGACTTCGAGCGTGAGCGATTCGTCGATCCGGCCCGCCGATGATCGCCGCCCACGGCCGGTCCGCGGACGCTCGGGCATCGCGCTCCCGGGATACCAGCCGCCCATGATCCGCCACCTCGTCCTCGCCGCCCTGCTCGCCCAGCCCGCCATCGCCGCGCCCGAGGCCATCCCCGTGAGCTGGACTGCGCACAAGGGCGCCACCGTCGCCACCACCGGCCACGGAGTCCACGTCGAGGCCCCCGCGGGTGGCGTCGTGGAGAACACCGCCGTGCTCGACTGGAGCGCCATCGGCCACCTGCAGCTCGACATCACCACCGAGGCTGCCACTACCGTTGATGTGCGCCTGGCCGAGATGGACCGCCGCGCCTGGTACTGGCGCCGGGTGGACCTGGCCCCTGGCGACAACGCCCTGGCGCTGCCCCTGGCCTGGTTTCGCTGGAGCGACGACTCCCACGTCCCGAGCTGGGAGCGCGTGGACCGGGTAGCGATTCGCTTCCGGGGCGTGACCACAGCAAACCTGGGAGAGCTGCGCACCGTCGCCGGCTCCCCCCTGCTCCAGCCCGAGGACCTCGCCTCCGTGGCAGAGGCGCCGCTCTCGCGCCTGGAGACGCCCGCGGTGCGGCTCTTGTGGGGCGCGCCGGAGCTGGACGGCCCTGCGCTCGCCGCGCACCTGGGGCATGTATCGGCCACCCTGGGCGAGCTGTTGCCCTGGCTGCCAGCGCCGTCGAGCCCTCCCGCACTTGTCGTGCTCCCCGACCGGGAGAGCTACAACCGCTACGTCGTGCGCCTGGGCCTCGCCTTCTACGCCGAGCGCGGGTTCCCCAGCTCCACGGGGTTCACGCTCCAGGGCGTCGGCATCGCCTACTGGGATCCCGCCCAGGGCACCCTGCGCCCCACCTACACGCACGAGTACGTGCACGCCTGGCTGGCCGCGAGCGCGCTCCTGTCCTCGGGCGAGGGCGACTGGCTCCAGGAGGGGCTCGCCTCCCTGGTCCAGCT
>CAZEJJ010000291.1:0-5090 GCA_964512185.1 uncultured Enterobacterales bacterium
CCCCTCCGGCGCGGGGAGCCGCGCCCCGCCCCCCGCCGGGCGGGTGGGCGACGCCTAGGAGGACGGGGGGGGCGGGGGGGGGGCGGGCGTGGGCGACACCGACGGCGATGGCCTGTCCGACATCGCCGTGGGTGCGCCCTACTTCGATCTGGACGCGGGCGACGAGGGCCAGGCGGCCCTGTTCCTGGGCCCCTTGACCGCTACCGCCTCGCTGTCCGAGGCGTGGGCCAGCTTCCGGGGCGGCACCACCGGCGACCGGGTGGGCGTGGCCATCGCGGCCGCGGGCGACGCCAACCTCGACGGGCTCGCGGACCTGTGGGTGGGGAGCGAGCTGGACAACAGCGAGAGCTACGCCGGCGCCGTCTACCTGCTGCTCGGACCCCTCAGCGGCACTCTGGGCGCAGAGGACGCCCAGGCGAAGCTCTACGGCGAGGACATGGCCGACAGCGCCGGCTCCGCTATCGGCGGCGGCGGGGATCTCAACGGCGACGGCCTGCCCGACCTGGTGGTGGGCGCCCGGTTCGCCGGCAGGCCCATGGACTCGTGGACCGGCGCCGTCTACGTGGCCCACAGCCCCTTCCTGGCCTCCGAGCCCCTGGTGGACGCGGGCAACCGCTTCTACGGCGAAGAGGGCGGCGACTACGCGGGCAACTCCGTGGCCCTCGCCCCCGACACCGACGGAGACGGCTACGACGACGTGCTGGTGGGCGCCTACCAGGCCGAGGGCAAGGAGACCTCCAGCGGGGCCGCCTACGTGCTCATAGGCCCCGCGAGCCACGGCTCGGACCTGGGCGACGCCTCGTCCATCCTGCGGGGCGAGGAGCTGCTGGACCAGGCCGGCTACGCGGTGGCGGGAGCTGGAGACACCAACGGCGACGGCTACGGCGACGTCCTGGTGGGCGCCATCTGGGCCGATCACGAGGGCGAGACGCGTGGCAAAGCCTACCTGGCCCTGGGCCCCCTGGACGCCGACACCAACCTGCGCCACACCGAGGCGCAGCTGGTGGGCGAGGACGAGGACGACGAGGCGGGCGCCGCTGTCTCCAGCGCCGGAGATGTCGACGGCGACGGCCTGGACGACGTGCTAGTGGGCGCGCCCCTGAACGACGAGGGCGGTGAGGACGCCGGCGCCTTCTACCTGGTGCTCGGTCCCATGGAGGGCACCGCCTCGCTGGAGGACGCCGACGGTCGCTTCTACGGCAGCGAGGACGACGCCCGCCTGGGCTGGAGCGTGGCAGGAGCTGGAGACACCGACGGTGACGGCTACGGCGATCTGCTGGCCGGTGCGCCCTACCTGGGCGAGTCCGAGTACTTCGCTGGCGGCGCCTTCCTGTTCCTGGGAGGCGAGGGCTACTAGCAGAGTGCGAGGAGCTCTCCAACACCGAGCTGCTGCCCTTCCTCCAGGACCAGGCCTTGAGCGAGGTGCGCGCTGGCCGCAGGCGCCGCGCTGCGGCGAGCTGGAAAGACAAGCGACCCATATGGATCGAGCCCTGCTGGAAGGGCCCCGATCTGGCCACTGTGATCGAGCGAGGCCACCGGCTCAAGCGTCGAGCCGATGGTTCAGCGCCCCCAGTCACTCGGGCAGATGAAACGTCGGAGAGGTCTGCAACTACCTCGATGCCCTGAACTGGGCCCAAGCCCAGCTGGCGTGTCCCGAGGGGCTACCCCTCTCCATGCGGCTCCTGAACGGAGCCCACGCGCGGCTGCTCCAAGGCACCCGCGGCGCAGGGAGACTGCCTGGCGAGGTCCGCCGCAGCCAGAACTGGATCGGTGGCTCGCGGCCGGGGAACGCGGCCTTTGTCCCTCCCCCGCCCCAGCAGCTGCCCCAGGCGCTCTCCGACCTGGAGCGGTACATCCACACCGACGACCAACACCCTCCCGTCGTCCGAGCCGGGCTGCTGCACGTCCAGTTCGAGGCCATCCACCCCTACCTCGACGGAAACGGACGCATCGGCCGCCTGCTGCTGGAGCACTGGGGCCTGCTCACCCGACCGCTGCTGTACCTGTCGCTGTTCTTCAAGCGCCACCGCGCAGAGTACTACCGGCGGCTGGCGCTGGTGCGCACCGAGGGCGACTGGGAAGGCTGGCTGGATTTCTTCCTGGATGGGGTGGCCACCATCGCCGAGGAGGCCGTGGCCACCTCACGGGACCTGTTCGCCCTGGTGGCCGCGGACCGCCAGCGCCTGCTGGGCCTGGGCTCGGCCTCCGTCACGGCACTCCGGCTCTTCGAGCTGCTCCCAAACAACCCCATCGTGGACTCGAGCTCGGTGATGGTGCTGCTCGAAACCTCCAGGCCCACCGCGGGTCGCGCGCTCGCCGTCATGGTCGAGGCGGGAGTGCTGGTAGAGACGCCGGGCCGACGCCGGGACCGTTCCTTCGCCTACGGGGCCTACCTGGCCCGCATGCGGGAGGGGACGGAGCTGGACCTGGCCTGATCGGCAGAGGGCACCGTCCCCGTGCCCAAACCGTGCCCTGAGCACCCCAGCTCACCCCCTCCCACCCGCAACACCGCGAAGCATGGATGGGGAGCCGAGGTCGCCAGACCTGCCTTCATGCCGGCCCCTCGCGGGCTCGCCACCCGCCGCCTGGACCGCTACAGCCAGACATGATGTTAAGGCCGGCAGTCCACGACGCTCGGAATCGCCCCATGCTCCCCCGCACCGCCCGGCTCGCCTCACGGTGGCCGCCGCCCTGCTCTTGAGCCCGGTCGCGGCCGCCGCCCAGGGCTACTCCCTGGATCCCGAGCTGCTGCAGTCCAGCTTCTCCTACCGGGCCATGCCCGGCATGGACGCACCCCAGATCCCCGCCGAGGGAGGGGTGCGCGCGGGCACCACGCTGCAGTACGAGCACGAGCCCCTGGTGCTGTACATGGGCGAGAACCCGGTGGCGGTGGTGAGCCATCGCAGCGACGCGCAGCTGGGCTTCGCCTACGACTGGAACGAGCGCTTCTCCACCCGCGTGGTCATGCCCCTGACCTTCCAGTCCGAGGGCGAGGTGCCCGAGCTCACAGCCGGAGGGTTCGGCATGCGCGATCTGCGCGTGGGCGGTCGCTTCGCGATCACCACCTCCGGCCCGCTGTACATCACCGCCCGCGGCGACGTGAGCCTGCCCAGCGGCAAGCGCGACGCCTACCTCGGTGAGTCCACGGCCCGGGCCGACCTGGGCTTCCTGGGCGGCGCCCTGCTGGGCCCCATCGAGCTGCTGGTGGACGCCGGCTTCACCGGCCGGCCCATGGCCGACACCGGCTACGACCTGCAGCTGGGTTCCGAGTTCGTGGCCAACCTGGGCCTGCGCCACAGCCTGGCCGACGACCGGCTCGCGGTGGGCGCCATGGCCATCAGCCGCACAGGGGCCCGCGTGGAGCTGGACAACAGCGGCACCCGCGCGGAGCTGCTGGGCCTGGTGCAGCTGTGGCCCACCTCGTCGTTGCAGGTGGACCTGGGCATCGGCAGCGGCCTCACCAAGGGCTACGGCACCTCCAGCGGCCGCGCCCTGGCGGGCGTCACCTGGATGCGCCCCCTGCCCAGCGAGTACGACGACCTCGAGCTGGTCTCCACCCACCTGCCCGAGCAGGACTGGGAGAGCCAGCGCCCCACCCTCGAAGAGGATCTCCCCGAAGAAGACATCACCTGGAAGCACGGCGAGCTGGCCCGCGTAGAAGCCGAAGACCAGCACATCGCCATCCGCGACGACATCCGCTTCGAGGTGGGCACCGCCCGCATCCTGCCCGAGTCCCTGCCCATCCTGGACGCCATCGCCGAGCTGATGGCCAGCTACTGGCAGATCGACCACCTGCTGGTGGAGGGCCACGCCAGCGAGGAGGGCTCCTACTCCTACAACTTCGATCTCTCCATGGATCGCGCGCGCTCCATCTACAAGGCCCTGGTGGAGGCGGGGGTGCACCCCGACCGCCTGAGCTTCCGCGCCTTCGGCGAGGTGCAGGCCGCGGCTGCGGACTCCAGCGAAGAGCAGTTGGCCGCGGATCGTCGAGTGGAGTTCCAGATCGTCCAGCAGCTCGACCCCCTGGATCCGCCCCCCACCTACCCCGACCAGGTCCTGCTGCCGTGGACAGGCGAGGCCGTGCTGGTGCGCCAGGCCAGCGAACGCCTGGTGGGCCAGGAGATCGACTTCACCACCCCGGTGGGCCCGGATGAAGACGAGCAGACATTGGATCTGCTCAACAGCTACCTGCACGACGAGGAGCCCGAAGAGGAGCTCAGCTTCCCCGATCCACCGACGCCGCCCGAGCCCTCCCCGCAGGACGAGGAGCTCGACGCCTTCGACGCCCTGCCCGAGGCTGACGAAGAGGAGGAGAGCCCATGAGCCCCTACCTGCTGCCCCTGCTGTGCAGCGCGCTGCTGGCGCCCCGAGCCCAGGCCGAGGAGTGCCGCAACGACCTGACCCAGGATCTCAACTGCAACACCGTGGACGTGCTGGACGAGCCCGCCATCAGCGATCCCGACTGCGACTACGACAACGCCGACTACTACTTCGACTACGCGGGCAACGGCTGCGACTACCCGGTGGACGAGATGGACGAGGACGGCGACGGCCTCTCCAGCGGAGCCATCTCCATCCTGGGCAAAGACGGCCTGCCCGACAGCATGGTCACCCTGACCTGCGACAACTGCCCCGAGGACGCCAACCTCGACCAGGAAGACGCCGACTGCGACGACGTGGGCGATGTCTGCGACAACTGCATCGACACCTGGAACCCCGCCCAGGAGGACAGCGACCTGGATGAGCTCGGCGCGCTGTGCGACAACTGCCCGGTGGACTACAACCCGCTGCAGGAAGACGACGACGGCGACGGCACGGGCGACGCCTGCGACAACTGCCCGGACGAAGCCAACAAGGACCAGCCCGACGCCGACCTCGACCTGCTGGGCGACAGCTGCGACAACTGCCCCGACTTCTGGAACTACGACCAGGCCGACGCTGACGGCGACGGGGCCGGCGATGTCTGCGACGTCTGCCCGGAGCTCTCCGACGCGGGCCAGCTCGACGGCGACGGCGACGGCGCGGGCGACCTCTGCGACAACTGCCCCGACCTGTACAACAGCCAGCTGGACAGCGACGGCGACGGCGTC
>CAZEJJ010000292.1:0-5059 GCA_964512185.1 uncultured Enterobacterales bacterium
CCTGGTGCCCGTGTGCCGCGGAGCGGCATGTACGGTCGCTGGCGACCGTACAGCCAAAGTACCTGGCCGCCCAGCAGGGTGGTCAGATACTTCTGGGCACGGGTACTACGGGTAGAAGTCGGTGTAGCTGGTGAGCTCTCGGCTCTCGGCCACGCTGCCGTCGGAGGCGGCGATCTCTTCGGAGTACACCAGGCCCAGCCGCTCGGCGAAGTACATGGTGGCCACCACGTCGCGATCGAAGCCACCGCCGATGCTGGAGATGTCCACCAGCGTATACTCGTTGTCGATGACGATGACGTCGAAGGTGCCGGCGCTCACGGTGATGGTGTCGGTGCCCAGCACGGTGTAGGTGCCGGAGGCCTCCCACAGGCTGCCCATGGTGGCGTCGGAGGCGATGTAGGCGTACTCCCAGCTGGTGCCGGTGAGCAGGTCGGCTGCGGGCAGCAGGAAGGTGCGCGCGTCGCTGTAGCCCACGTTGACCACGGCCATGCTGTGCACGGCGGTGGAGAAGCCGGTCATGGCCACCCCGCTGGTGTCGCAGGTCCAGGCCTCATCGATGGTCTGGGCCACGCCCGAGGCGTCGGTGAAGCTGCGGGTGACGCCCGCTTCGCCCGTGCTGGAGTCCCAGGAGCTGAGGGTGACCTGCTCGCTGTAGTCGGTGCCGTCGCGCGACATGTCGTACTCGCGCAGGGCGCTGGTGCTGTTGGCGGTGGGGGCGTAGATGTGGCAGTAGCCGTCTTCGTCCACCTCGTCGTCGCAGTCGGAGTCCAGGCCGTCGGGTACGGTCTCGTCGCCTGCGGGGTTGACGGTGGCGTCGTCGTCGTCGCAGTCGTCGCCCCCGCACTCCGAGTCCACGTAGCCGTCACCGTCCAGGTCGGCGTTGTCCACCTCGCCGTCGCAGTCCTGGTCCACCTCGTCTCCGCACTCCTCGGTGGCGCCGGGGCTGATGGTGTCGTCCTCGTCGTCGCAGTCGTCGCCTTCGTATTCGTCGCTGGCGTAGCCGTCACCGTCGCAGTCGTAGTCGTCCTCTGCGCCGCAGTCCGAGTCGATGCCGTCGTAGCAGCTGTCGGTGGCGGCGGGGGTCACGGTGTCGTCTTCGTCTTCGCAGTCGGTGCCTCCGTTGTCGGTCGAGTCGTAGCCGTCGCCGTCGCAGTCATAGTCGTCATCCTCGCCGCAGTCGGCGTCGACGTCGTCGTAGCAGGCGTCTTCGGCGCCCGGGTAGGTGCCGGCCTCGCTGTCGTCGCAGTCGTCTCCGGAGCACTGCTCACCGTCGTGGCTGTCGCCGTCGCAGTCGCACTCGTCGAAGCCGTCGCAGTCGTAGTCCACCAGGTCGCCGCACTCGTCGTCGATGCCTGGGTTGTAGGCTGCGTTGGCGTCGTCGCAGTCGTCGCCGCCCTGTTCGATGCAGTCGTAGCCGTCGTTGTCCTGATCGGTGTTGTCACCCTCGAAGCAGTCGTTGTCGACGCCGTCGCAGGGCACCTCCAGCGCGCCAGGGTGGACGTCCGGGTCGTCGTCGTCGCAGTCCAGCTCGTCGATGGTGTAGCCGTCACCGTCGGCGTCGGTGTCGCCGGAGGGAGGGCCCGTGTCGCTGGGCTTGGAATCTTCGACGTCGCAGGCCGCCAGGCCCAGCAGCATCAGCAGGGGTAGAGTGCGCATGAAGACCTCGAACCGGTTGGTTGTCCGGAGATCTTATCCGGGCTCGCCATGGCCCGCCCGCCGTAGGTTCAGGGCTCAGTGTACGAGCTGGCTGTGCCAGCCGTCCTCGCCCCGCTCGATGAGCATGGTGGGCCAGTAGACGGTGTCCGTGAGCAGCGTGGTGACATCGCGCACGTGGCTCAGGCTCTCGATCTCCAGCCGGACCGCGGACTGATCTGGCAGGCCGCGCACTGCCTCGAGGAAGGAGTCGAGGTCGTGCACGGCCTGGCCGTTGACGCTGCGCACCAGGGTGGAGGCGCGCAGGCCGTGGTGGGCCGCGGGGCCGCCGTACCAGTACCAGGAGATGTACAGCCCGGAGACTGGCTCACCGTAGGCCAGGCCCACGGGCCAGTGGGGCTCATGCAGCAGCGCACCCGCGAAGGACACCAGGCGATCCACCCCCCGGCCATCCAGCACCAGTGGCTGCAGGCTGATGGGCTCCACCTGGCCATCGCGGAGGCGGTGGAGCTGGACGCTGCCGTCGCTCTCCTGCAGCAGGGACTCCACCTGGCTGGGGCGCGTCACGGGCTGGTCGGACACCGCCAGCAGCAGGTCTCCGCCCTGCAGCTGGTCTGCGGCTGGAGCGCTGGGGTGGGCTCTGACTACGGCCAGGGCCTGCCGCCGCTCCGGGTCGGCCTGTGCGAGGCGAGCCACCCACTCGTCGGGTGCCCCCAGATCGCGCGCGGAAGCGAGGCTGATGGGGTCGAGCTCCACCCCCAGGTCCACGAAGCGCGGCTCCTCGGCCTTGAGGGCGGGCTCGAGCACCTGGTCCAGCAGGCGCACCGGGAGTCCCAGGAAGGACCCGCCGTCGTTGTCGACGTTGAAGGTCCACAGGCCCACCACGGCTCCTTGGGGATCCGCCAGCACGCCGCCGATGGACGAGGCGTGCTCCGCCAGCTTCCAGACCTCGGCGTTGGTCTCGCGGAACGCAGGCGGTGAGGGCACCGAACCGGACACGGCGTCGACGCGGGAGATGGTGGTCTGCTGGGTGACCACGCGCATGGAGGAGGTGAGGCCCACCTGGATCACCTCGTCGCCCGCGTCCAGCTGGGTCTCGGGCCTGAGGGTGGCCGATCGCACCGGGATGCTGCCCAGCAGGGCAGGATCGTAGCGCAGCAGGGCGATGTTGTGGCGGGGGTGCAGGAAGATCACCTCGCCCTGGATGCGCGTGGAGCCCGCGAAGGTGAGCTCCACGTCTCCCAGCCCGATGGGCACGGTGCCGCGGTCGGTGTACACCAGCCCCTGCTCGGCATCCACCACCACCCCGGCGCCGATGTAGGTCCAGCCCTCGACGCCCTCGGTGCGGTAGGGGATGGTGAAGCGGATGTGGCAGAGGGAGGGCACCAGCGCCTCGGCCACCGGGTCGCGCATCTGCTCGAAGGTGTCGGAGGGGCCGGTGTGAGAGTCCGGCGGCGGGAGGGGATCGGCCGTCGGTCCGTCGATGAGCTCGCAGCTCCACAGCCCGGTGCTGTCCTGGCGCTCGCAGCTCTGCATGGGCGACCAGCGATGGTCGATGGTCAAGATGGCCACCTGGTCCTGTCGCGGCTGATCGAGATCGCGGTAGCGCACGCGCACGCGCCGCCCGTCAGGCAAGGCCGCCAGCACGGCTCGAGCGGTGTCGAGGTCGGGAATCGGCTGGTCGTCCAGGGAGTCGATGAGGGAGCCCGCGGGGATCCTGGCCCTGCGGAAGGCGTAGCCGGCCTCCACCAGCATCACCCCCTCGGCCGGTACGTTGTGGTTGCGCGCCACCTGCAGCGAGGTGGTCTGCAGGATGGCCTGGGAGAATTCCAGGTAACGCGAAGGGCTCAGGGCGTGCAGATCGTCTACGGTGAGCTCCAGCTCCACGGGCTGGCCGCCCCGCTCCACCAGGACGGTGACGGGCTCGCCCACGTTCTCGTCGAGCTGGTCTTCCACGGTGTCGAAGTCCAGCGCCATGCGGCTGTTGACCCGCACCAGGATGTCGCCCGCCTCCAGCTGGCCAGCGCCCGGTCCGCCGGGGATGACCTCGCGCACCACCAGCATGCCGGTGGAGCCCGGCAGCGCGGTGCGCGCCAGCAGCTCGGTCTGCGGCTGCAGGCCCAGGCGGCGCAGCTCTTCGAAGGGCTCCTGCCTGTAGACCGCCTGCAGGGTCCCCCTGGCCACCGGCGCTCCGCGACGGATGTGCTCCAGGACACGTCGCGCGCGGTGCACCGGCAGGTAGAAGGAGCTCGCGGCGCTGCGGCTGCCGCCAGCGTTGAGGGCGATGACCGCTCCGCTGACGTCCACCACAGGCGAGCCGGAGCTGCCCCCGGAGGTGGAGGTGGCCGCCTGGTAGTAGTAGGTGTTGAAGTCGTTGTACGACCCCCGGCCGTAGTCCGGTGCCGGGCGGTCCAGGCGGGCGAGGGTGCCATCCAGGATGGAGAGCTTCTCGCCTGCGTCGTTGCCCAGCACTCGGATCTCCACGCCCACGTCGGCGCGTTCGGGGGCGAGCACCAGCTCCTCCAGCTCCATGTAGCGCACCTGGCTGGGATCGAAGCGGTAGAAGCCGAAGTCGTGCACGGGATCCCGGTAGATGGCCTGCAGCTCGATCTCTTCGTTGTTCTGGGTGATGCCGCGGGCCCGCACCGGCCCCACGTGCACCATGTGCCGGTTGGTGAGCACCAGGCCCAGCTGCTTGTCCACGATGAAACCCGTGCCCTGGGAAGACGAGGCGGTCTCGGTGTCCAGCGAGCGGGTGACGCTGAGCTGGATGGACATCACGGCGCGCGTGACGCGACCTACCGTGTCGCTCCAGGGATCATGCGGCTCGCGCTTGGCCAGGGCATCGGCAGGGCAGCAGGCCCAGAGCGACACAGCGAGGGCGGCTGCGAGGAAGTGGAGCGCGCGGTGATGGGGGAGGATACGAGGCTGTTCCATGGGCTCTCATAGCCCGTTGGAACGCGCGCGCGTCGGCCCCGGCTGCCTAGCGACGCGACAGGACGGCGATGGCGTCGACCGCCGCGCTGCGGACCTCTGGGTCCAGATCCTGCAGCCGCGTGCGGAGATAGGGCAGCGCCTTGCGCGCCCGCAGGTCGGTGAGGGACCGGCAGGCTTCGGCGCGAACCCGGGGCGAGGGATCGTCCAGCGCCTGCTCCACGGTGGGGAGGGCCTCGGGGCTCTCCGAGAAGCCCAGCAGCTGCACCAGGAGGTAGCGAACCGTGGGTGGGCGGTTGTTGAGGGCATAGCCCTCGACGAGGGCCGGCACGGCCTGCTCGCGGTCGAACAGGATGGCGTCGAAGGCTTTGTCCACCTGGTGGGGATCGTTGTCCTCCAGGCGGCGGATCAGATCTGTGTATCGTGGCCGCATGACGGTCTTGATGGCTCTCTGGCTGGAGGGGGGGGTGGG
>CAZEJJ010000293.1:0-5043 GCA_964512185.1 uncultured Enterobacterales bacterium
CAGCCCAGGGCGAGGGCGCCCACGCCAGCGAGGAGGAGGATGGTACGGGTCATTGCGCGCGCTCCATGATGCAAATCGGTCCGTTCGGGGTCGGAGACTCATCTGTATATACAGCGAAGCGGGACGCTTGTGAAGCGCCGAGATCATGCCCCCGTCGGGCTGCCCGGGTGCCTGGGTCCGTGCGCCGGCATGTCGCTTGCTCTGCACCCTGACCAGCGATAGGGAGCGGCCCGTCATGGTCAAGGCCCTCGGCTACTCACAGACATCGTTCGACCCGGCCAACCCGGGCCGGCTGTGCCGTGGGCGAGAGAGCTGGGTCGAGGGCTTCCCCCTGGACGAGCCCTCCTTCGTGGAACGGCTCGTGATCAGCGGCGCTGCCTTCAGCGACGATACCGCCCGCGACGCCCAGCGCGGCCTCAGGTTCTCCGGCCTGAGCCCCGGGCAGGTGCTCGGCACGATCTTTCCGGATCAGGAGCTGGTGGCTTTCTGCGAGCAGGGCGAGGTGGGCAACCTGCCAGAGCGGCCTCTGCTGGCTGAGCTTCACCTCCAGCCGCGCTACGGCGGCCGGCGCATGGATCGCTGTGTCCGCTGGCGGGTTGGGATCAGCGATCCCGACGAGCTCGATGCCGTGGTGGGTGAGCACAACGGTGCTGCCGACGGCTTCCTCCCGTCCCTGCCCAGCTGGGAACCGGAGCTGGAAGAAGCCCTGTTCCTCCTCACCGGGCAGGGCGAACGGCTCGGCTACCCCGTGCGGCGCTTCCAGGCGGCGGCGATCCTGAGGCTCACCGAGCTCGTCCCCTGGGTCTGCGTGGTGCACCTTGACAAGCACGCGCCCGCGCTGGGCATCTACAGCCGCGAGCGGCTCGAGGTGGAAGGCGCCATCAAGCAGCTGGCCGAGCAGCACGGCGTGCTGCCGGTGCCCTTCTCCATCCCGCCCATGCTCGCTCGCTGGGATCGCGCGCTGTACGAGCTGCGCCAGACCTGGGGTCGTGAGCGCGAGTTTCCGGTGCCTCCGGGCGACATCCGTCGCCCCGCCTACGAGCGGCAGGCGGCCCCGGTGGTGAAGGCCGAGGAGTAACCCCGCCGGCGCGGACTACAGCAGCGCGTCGGCGTAGTAGCGCAGCGACAGGACGCGGGCCTGGGCGTCCATGCGGGCGACGGTGTCGAGGGCGATGTGGCAGGCCTGGGCCAGGTCGTCGCCCAGGACCATGTACTCGCGGTGCTCACCGCCCGTGACCACCGTGGCGATGAAGCCCTGGGCGGCATGGCCCGGCTGGACGGCGACAGGCTGCGCGGCTTGTGTTGCACCCGGCGTGGAGAGATCTTCGGGCTCAGGAGGCAGCTCGTCGATGGGCGCCGGCCGTGGCGTCGCGGGCTCGGCCTGGGGGGGGGGCGGCACGACGCGTGGCGTCCGGGGAGCTGCCGGGATGCCGTGTCGGCTGCGGTAGCGCATCACAGCTTCGCGGGATGAGTTGGCCTGCTCCGCCACCTGCCCATCGGAGACGACCCCCATGAGGTGCCGGTACTGGTCGAGCTTTGAGCGACGGAAGCGCACCTCGTTGGGCTTCTTCTCGTCTGGAGGCGGGCTGCCGCGCCGGTAGGCCGGGATGCCGTTTTGGGCGCGGAATACCACTACGTAGCGGCGGTCGAGACCTGCCAGCCCAGCGATGTCCCCGTCGGGACGGTTGCCCATCATGTCGCGGAAGGGCTCCAGGCGCGCCCGGGCGGCCTCCGAGAGCGGGGCGTACGGGGTCTTGCGCTTGGATTTCCTTGGCATGATCACACTCTGGAGAACCCCCTCGCTGCCAGCCCCAGCTATCGCCGGCTGGAGCCGGTCGCAAGCTCTCGGGGCTAGCTGTGATCCTCCGCTGGGCGGCTGCCGGGTGTGATGCCCTCCCAGATGCGCTGCTCGATGAAGAGGCCGACGGCGTCGGCGTCGAGCTTTCCAGAACGCGCCTCCATCTGGAGGATCCAGAGGCCCTTTTCTACGGTCATGGCGCCGCGGTAGGGACGGTCGCCCGCAGTGACCGCATCGAAGACGTCACAGACGGCCATGAGTCGTGCGCCGCTTGGGATCTCGTCCCCCTTGAGTCCATGGGGGTAGCCGCTGCCGTCGATGCGCTCGTGGTGCGCCACCGCCAGCTCGGGGATGCCCTGCAGGGGGGGGGTCCAGGGGATGCGCTTCAGGAATTCGTAGGTGTGCTCCACGTGGGCGTTGATCTCTTCGCGCTCGTCGGTGGACAGCGAGCCGCGGAGCATGGCCAGGCGTTCGAGCTCGCGCGGGAGGATCACCGGCTGGGCATCGTCGTCGAGGGTCCACTCCTGGGCGGCGCGCTGGATGTGGGCGGCCGCCGGGCCCTCCATGCGTGCGCCCGGACGGTTGAGCTGGCGCAGGGCCGCCATGGTGGCCTTGTGCTGGTCGAGTTCGCCTTCCAGTTGTTCGGGCGCGATCCGGCCCTGTGCGGCCCGGCTGAGGAGCTGGGCGGCGTACTGGCGGAGGCGGGCCTCGATAGCCGACAGCTCCCAGGGGAAGAGCTTCTCGGCCTTGAGCAGGACCTCTTCGCGCACGCCCACCTTGCCGAAGTCGTGCAGCAACGCAGCGTAGTGCAGCTCCACGATCTCTTCCTGGGTGAAGTGCAGGCCGGTGAACGCCGGGGCGCTGCTGCGGTTCACCTCTTCGGCCAGGGCCACGGTGAGACCGGCGACGCGGTGGCTGTGGCCGCCGGTGGCGGGGTCTCGCGCTTCGATGCCGTTGACCGCGGCCTCCACGAAGCCGTCGAAGAGACGCCGGATGTCTTCGTAGAGGCGGTGGTTCTCGAGGGCCACCGCGGCCTGGGCCGCGATGGAGCGCACCAGGGCCACGTCGCGGCGGGTGAAGCGCTCGACCTGGTCGAAGCTGGTGAGCGGCACGCCGAAGTGGGGCTTGCGGTTGATGAGGGAGACCACGGCGATGACCCGCCCCTGGCGGTCGCGCATGGGCACCGAGAGCATGGTCCGGGTGCAGTAGCCCGAGCGCTGGTCGAAGCCGGTGTTGAACACGTACGGGGCGTCGCCGGGCACGTCGTAGGCGTCGTCGATGACCTGGACCACCCCGCGGTTGGCCACGTAGCCGGCGAGGGAGTGGTCATCGATGGGCAGCGAGGTGGCCACCTGCTCGAAGTCGACGGTGTCGTTCTGGGCGGCTCCGAAGTGCAGGCGACCATCGGGACGGACCAGGTAGAGGCTGCCGCCGTCGGCCTTGACCACGCGACGGGTCTGGAAGAGCACGGCGTGCAGCAGGGCATCGCGATCGGGGATGGCGGAGAGGGCATGCCCGATCTCGTTCAGGATCGTGACGGTCTCTTCTTCCTGGTGCACCTGGTGGCGGAGGCGCGCCTGGTTGGCCAGGATGGCCAGGGTGGCGGGCAGGCGACGATCGAGCTCTGCGGGCGGGATGGTGTCGAAGAAGCTGGGGTCGGTCTGCTCTGCCAGCAGGATGACCGTGGCCTGGGTGCCGGCGCCCGGGGCGCCAGCAGGTGGAGTGGCCTGGGGGTCGACGCTGCGGTCCAGCAGCCAGAGGCGCTGGTTGTCGGCTTCGGCCAGGGCTTCGTCGGCTGGCAGCCAGGTGAAGCCGCAGGCGGCGACGAGCTCGGCGAGTCGCCCCGCGAGGGGCGAGTCGGGGGGAGCCACCGAGACGAAGAAGGCGGTATCTGGGCTGGAGTCGGTCATGGAGGGAGGTCAGGCCAGCGCGAGGGTGGCGCGAACAGCGGCGGAGATGCCCGCCGCGACTTCGTGGAGCGGCGCATCGAGCATGTAGGCGGGGGCTGTGACCAGCTTGTTGGCTGGATCCACCAGGCAGTCGCTGGCGGGACGCTCCCGGTGTGTGGCGCCCATGGCTTCGAGTGCCTTGGCGGTGCCCGGGTCGTGGCCGATGGTGAGCACGGGGTTGTTGTCCCCCAGGGCCCTGGCCAGCACGGCGGGAGCGATGCACACGGCGCAGATGGGCTTGCCGGCGGCGTGGAATTCGCGCACCACGCGGGCCACCTGGGCGTCGATGGCGCAGTCGGGGCCCTCGGCGGCGAAGTCGGTGAGGTTGCGCGCCGCTCCGAAACCTCCCGGGAAGAACAGGGCGTCGAAGTCGCTGGCCTGGATGGCGGACAGGGGTGTGATGGCCCCGCGGGCGATGCGCGCGGATTCGGTGAGGACCTGACGGCGCTCATCGCTGGGTTCGCCCTTGTTGTGGTCGACCACCGCCGCCTGCGGGATGTCGGGCGCCGTGCAGCACAGCTCGGCGCCCTCCTGCGACAGGGTGAGCAGCATGACCACGGCTTCGTGGATCTCGGTGCCATCGAAGACACCGCAGCCGGAGAGGACGACCGCAGCGCGCAGAGCCATGTTCACCTCGGTGTGGACGACAGGCCGGGGAGATCGCTCGCTTCATATCCCGGCGTGGTCGATTCTGTCTCGCCCGGCTGTCGGTCTGCGCGCCCGTGGAGCCGGGTGGGCGCGCGCGCCGGCCTGCATCGACCCTGGGGATGCTATCCTGGTGGAGGCCATCTCCCTGTCTCGCTCCCACCGCGCGGGAGGCCCCCATGCGTCTGTCCTTCTCCGTGCCAGGGCTGCTCCTGGCTGTGCTGCTCGCCTCCGGTTGCCCCAAGCCCGACGACACATCCGCTCTCGCTGTAGACGCGGACGGCGATGGCTACACCGAGCAGGACGGCGACTGTGATGACGAGGCCGTGGGCGTCTACCCGGGCGCCTGGGAGAGCTGCAACGGCGTGGACGACGACTGCGACGGCCTGGTGGACGAGGAGCTGCCCGATGCCGACGGTGACGGCACCTGCGATGCGCTTGACGAAGAGGAGTGCGACGGTCAGGACAACGACGGCGACGGCCTGACGGACGAGGATTTCGGCGACAGCGACGATGACGGGGTGGCCGACTGCATCGACGAAGAGACCTGCGACGGTCAGGACAACGACGGCGACGGCCTGGTGGACGAAGACACCGCCGACACCGACGAGGACGGCATCTGTGACGGCCTCGACAGCGAAGACTGCGACG
>CAZEJJ010000294.1:0-4885 GCA_964512185.1 uncultured Enterobacterales bacterium
CTACTACGGAACCGGCGTGGCCTGCCCGTACGTTGACAAGTACGTGTGGCCCTTCTGCCCCCCGCACACGTCCAGACCGTCCACATCGTAGCCGTCGCCCATGTAGCTCTTGCCGTAGTCCGATACGTCCATGAGCTTGGTGTAGCGGAACCACCCAGAAAGCTTGAACGCTGAATCCCGGCAGCCGGTGCCGAGGAAGGTCCAGCTCTTGCCGTCCTTGCTGACGTAGGCCTCCACCTTCTCGGGGTAGCGCGCGCAATTCCAGCCGGCCTGGTTGTGGTCACCCCAGGAGGTTTCGATGACCCAGAGCTGCTTGGCCTTCACCGGGCCGCCCCAGTCCAGGACCATGGCGCCGCCCTTGCCCAGGGAGGTGAAGTTGACGGTGTTGTCCACCGGCTTGGCCAGGCCCCAGTTGTGCTCGGGCATGCCCAGGGACTTGCTGGCGTCCTGGCGAACCGCGGAGACCGCGCCGCCGCTGCCGGTGGTTCCCACCTTGTAGGACAGGACCTTGGCCGGGTGGCAGGCCTTGATGAACTTGGGCGGGCAGGACTTGGCCCACTTGCCGAGGAAGACGTTCTTGAGCACCTTGCCGCCCAGGCGGCCCTTGTTGCTCTTGTTGAACCATTTACCCGAGAAGTCGCTCTTGTCGTAGGTGCCGGACAGCAGGGCCACGAACTTGCCCTGGTAGTTGACCGCCTTGCCGAAGAAGACCTGCTTGCCGGCCTTGTTCTTGCCCCAGAAGCCCAGGACAAGGCCCCCGGTGGGCGTGACCTTGCTCATCCAGGTGCCGAGGAAGAGACCGAAGGGCTCCTCTTGGTGCAGCCTGAACCAGTGGCCCTTGAGGATGCCGTTGGGGCACTTACTGCCCGTGGCGCCGCTCCCGGAAAGCAGCTGCATGCCCGGCTCGATGAGATCCATCGCGTCGACCAGGGATGGATCCATCTGGGCCAGCTCAGCCTGCCCGAGGGCAGGCAGCCCGTCTGAGAAGTCGAGGCCGCCGTTCGGTTTCTCCAGGGCCGCGCGGATCTCCGCGATGGTGGCGCTTTCGTCGCCGCACCCGAGGGCGGGCACGAGGAGTAGGCATACTGAAAAAGCGAGTCTTTTCATGGTGCTCTGCTCCGATTGAGGGGATGTTCATCCATTGTACCGGATCGGGACGTTGAAAAAAACAACGTCGTTCGATTCGCTCCATCGACAAACGTGAAAAGCTGCACCAGATAAAGCCAGGTGCACCTTTTCACATATGTTGACTCGCGCGACCTCCTGTTGGTAAGTTGCCGCCGAATTTAGGGCACTTAGCGTGTTCTGACTACTAAAAGCAGTCGCACCTGATTGAATGACCAGCCGGGCGAAATGCCCGATGAAATGAGAGTGAATATTCCGAGGAAAAGGAGACAAGCATGACTGTTGGCATCGTCGGCTATGGCGCCAACATTCCGCGGTTCCGGATCAAGGTGGAGGAGATCGCCAAGGTCTGGGGCGCGGACGCGCCGAGCTACAAAAAGGGCCTGGGCCTGCGGGAGAAATCTGTACCCGCTCCGGACCAGGACGTCATCACGCTGTCGGTTGAGGCCGCGCGTAACGCGATGTACCGGGCGCCCATGGTGAACCCGGACGATCTCGGCTGCCTCTACATCGGCTCCGAGTCGCACCCGTACGCGGTGAAGCCGTCTGGCACCATCGTGGGTGAGGCCATCGGCGCCATGCCCCACATCCATGTGGCCGACTTCGAGTTCGCCTGCAAGGCTGGCTCCGAGGCCATGTACGTGGCCTGCTCCCAGGTCAAGGCCGGGGACATCAAGTACGGCATGGCCATCGGCGCGGACACCTCCCAGGGCGCCCCTGGCGACGCGCTTGAGTACTCCGCCTCCGCCGGCGCGGCTGCCTACATCATGGGCTCCGAGAACCTGGTGGCCGAGCTTGAGGTCACCCACTCCTGGACTCACGATACGCCCGACTTTTGGCGTCGCGAGTACCAGCACTACCCGCAGCACGCCGGCCGCTACACCGGCGAGCCCGCCTACATGCGCACCACCATCGGCGCGACCCAGGCCATCCTGGACAAGTCCGGCTACAAGCCGGAGGACTTCCAGTACGCGGTGTTCCACCAGCCCAACGGCAAGTTCCCCATGCGCGTGGGCAAGAAGATGGGCTTCACCCATGAGCAGCTGGTCACTGGCTGGCTCGTGCCGGTCCTTGGCAACACTTACTCCGGCGCGTCGCCCCTGGGCCTCACCGCGGTGTTGGATGTGGCCAAGCCTGGCGACAAGATCCTCATGTGTTCCTACGGCTCGGGCTCCGGCTCCGACGCCTTCATCTGGAACGTCACTGACCGTATCACCGAGGTGCAGGACCTGGCCGTCAAGACCAGGACGATGCTGGACGAGAACCAGATCTACCTGCAGTACGGCGAGTACGCCAAATTCCGCGGCAAGATCCTCAAGGCCGAGTAAGGAGACGCCAAAATGAGAGACGTAGCCATTATCGGCGTCGGCATCACCAAGTTCGGTGAGCTGTGGGATGACTCCATGCGCGACCTGTTCGTGGATGCAGCCCTCGGCGCCATCGATGACGCCGGCGTTGACCATATCGATTCCATGTACGTTGGCTCCATGTCCCCCGGCCTGTTCGTGGGGCAGGAGCACATCGGCCCCATGATGGCCGAATACCTCGGCGTGGCCCCGTGCCCCGCCACCCGCGTTGAGTCCGCGTGCGCCTCCGGCGGCGTGGCCATGCGGAGCGGCTTCTTCGAGGTCGCCTCCGGCGCCAGCGATATCGTGCTGGTGGGCGGTGTTGAGAAGATGAACGACGTGGGCGGCGACGAGGCCACCTACGCCCTGGCCACCGCCTCCGATCAGGAGTGGGAGGCCTTCAACGGGGTCACCTTCCCCGGCCTGTACGCCATGATGGCCGTGGCGCACATGCACAAGTACGGCACCACCATCGAGCAGCTTGCCCATGTCGCGGTGAAGAACCACAACAACGGCAACCTGAACCCGGTGGCCCAGTTCCCCATGAAGATCACCGTGGACACGGTGCTCAACTCGGTGCTGGTGGCCGACCCGCTGCACATCCTCGACTGCTCCCCCGTCACCGACGGCGCGGCCGCGGTTATCATGTGCCCGGCTGACAAGGCCAAGGATATGGCCAAGAACGGCGCCGTGAAGATCCTCGGCTCCGGTCACGCCACCGACAGCATCGCCTTCCACAGCCGCGCGGATCTCACCAGCCTGAACGCGGTGAAGAAGTCTGCCGCCACGGCCTACGAGATTTCCGGCAAGACCCCGGCGGACATCGACCTTTGCGAGGTGCACGACTGCTTCACCATCGCGGAGATCATCGCCACCGAGGACCTTGGCTTCTTCGAGAAGGGTAAGGGCGGCGAGGCAGCCGAGAAGGGCGAGACCGCCCGTGACGGCTCCAAGCCCATCAACACCTCCGGCGGCCTGAAGTCCAAGGGGCACCCGGTCGGCGCCTCGGGCGTTGCCCAGGCGGTTGAGGTTGTCCGGCAGCTCCGCGGCGAGTGCGGCGAGCGCCAGGTTGAAGGTGCCAAGGTCGGTATGACCCAGAACATGGGCGGCACGGGCGCAAGCTCTGTCTGCCATATCTTGGAGGTGATGTGATGCCGTCGGCCAGAGCATGGAGAGAGTACGGCCACCGTTACCGCACCGAGGCCGCGGTTTGCACCAAGTGCGGCAAGTGGTTCTTCCCGGCCCGCAAGGTGTGCGACGCCTGTGGTCACCGTGAGTTCGAGACCAAGGCCATGGGCCGCGAGGGGACGCTGTTGACCTATACGGTCATCCGCGTGCCGCCGGCACCCTTCTCGGACCAGGCCCCCTACGTGGTGGGCATGGTGGAGATGGATGACGGCCCCAGGATGACCTGCATGATCGCGGACTGGCGCGAGGGCGACAAGCTCGAGGTGGGCATGAAGTGCCGCCTGGAGTTCCGCAAGATCAGCGAGGAGGGGCACCCGGGCATCATTAACTACGGGTACAAGGCCGCTTTGCTGTAAACGGTCTCCCTGTTTCAAGCATCACGCCCGCCGGGGTCATTGGCCTCGGCGGGTTTTTTTATGTTTAGCGCGCAATTGGCGATGTCCCGGCCAGCGCGGCCATCCAGCTGGATCCGTTCCCGGGCAGCCCTCGGGCTGGGGCGGTTGCCTCTTGTCTGTGAACAGTCCTATCATGTCCATGCAATCAATTTAAATCCGACTACTTCATGAGGCCGCGGATGCTGCGAAGCGCTCCTTATCTGGCTATTACCGCATTGATTTCACTTGCAGGCTGTTTCTCCGACGAGAGCAAGGGAGGTGAAGGTGAGCCGTGTTTCGAAAACGGCACATGCACCTCTGGGCTGGTCTGCCTGTCCAATACATGCGTCCGGGCAAAGGACAAAGGTGTGCTGGATATGCGGCTCGACATCGTGAAACCGGACGGGCCGGCTGCCGACGTTGGAGATGGCGCGCTGCCGGACAAGGTGGTCCCGGACAAGCTCATTCCGGACATGCTAACTCCGGATGCGCCCCTTCCCACGTGCAGCGACAAGACAAAAAACCAGGATGAGACCGACGTTGATTGCGGAGGAAAGGCGTGCCCGAAGTGTGGCGAGGGTAAGGGGTGTGCGGGGGCCGGTGACTGCACCTCCGGGGTCTGCGGCAGCGGCCAAAAGTGCATGAAACCAACCTGCACGGACAAGGTGATGAACGGCGCGGAGACAGACATCGACTGCGGCGGGGGGACCTGCGCCAAGTGCCCAGATACAAAGGCATGCAAGGTGGTCGGCGACTGCCTCAGCGGGGTCTGCACCGCGGGCAAATGCGCAACGGCCACCTGCACGGACAAGGTGATGAACGGCGCGGAGACAGACATCGACTGCGGCGGAG
>CAZEJJ010000295.1:0-4874 GCA_964512185.1 uncultured Enterobacterales bacterium
CCATAGCGTATAGGCGTATAGGATCCAGGCGTATAGGATCCAGGTTGATATGATTACGTTTTTGAAAACAAAAACGTAATCATATCAACCTGGATCCTGCCCCCGCATATCAACCTGGATCCTGCCCCCCTCGGGAACCAGGTTCCTGTTCTGGTTCCTGTTCCCTGTTCTGTCCTTCAGCGCACTCCGAGCGTGATCCCGAACAGCATGTGATCGACGATCCGGCCGTCACCCAGCTGCACGGAGTGCAAGCGGGAGAGAGCCGGGGAGGCCTGCCGATACACCTCGCGGATGGCCTCGCGTCGGCTCTCGGGGATGGCTCCGTTGTCGGACCAGGTGTCCACGTCTTCTACCGCCACGTGCTCGAAGGTCTGCACCTGCGAGCAGCCCGCCTCTTCCAGCAGGCTCTGCACGTCGCCGCGCGCGAAGAAGTTGCGGCGGGCGGGGTTGCGCAGGCGGAGGATCTCGAAGTACTCGTCGCGGTCCTCGGCCCCATAGGCGCACAGATCCACCAGCACCGCGCGGCCGCCAGGCTTGAGCACCCGGACCAGCTCCGACAGCGCCGGCTTCAGATCCATGAACTGGATGCCCTGCCTGCACACCGCCAGGTCGAAGCTGGCGTCGGCGAAGGGCATGTCTTCGGCGGGAGCGATGTGCAGCTCATCCACCGCGTCGCGGGCCTGCTCCACCATGGCCTCGGTGATGTCCAGGCCCACCACCCGGCCCACGTGGGGCTTGAGATGCCGGGACACCAGCCCCGTCCCCACGGCGAGGTCCAGCAGCGAATGATGAGCTTCCGGAGCCAGGATCTGCCGGATGCGCTCGAGGATGAGCTGGTCGGTGCACCAGTGGCTGGACAGGTCGTATTTGTGGGCTCGAGCGGTGAAGTGCCGCTCGACCAGCTCGCGGGAGATCGAGAGTGTTTTCATTCTTGTGCTCCAACTTGTACCCCCGGCACTCAACGTGCCGGCTCCGTGCCAGTTATAGTGGGCTGCTCGCAATGCCACCACAGTCGCGGTCATCGCTGCAGCGGGGTATCCTCGCTCGGACCGGAGAACACTATGGCGAACCTGAAGGGTCTGCAGACCCACCAGCACCTGAAAGATGCCTTCGCCGAAGAAGCGGGGGTCGCGCACAAGTACCTCTACTTCGCCAAGATCGCCGACATCGAGGGCCAGCCCGAGATCGCGCAGCTCTTCCGCGACCTGGCCGAGGGCGGCCTCTGCAACGCGCACGGAAACCTGGACTTCCTGCGCGGCGAAGGCGATCCCATCACCGACACCCCCATCGGCGAGACCGACAGCAACCTCACCGCCGCCCTGCTGGGTGAGACCCGCGAGTACTCGGAGCTGTACCCCCACATGGCCGCTGTAGCCCACGCCGAGGGCTTCCCCGACATCGCGAGCTGGTTCGAGACCCTCACCAAGCTCAAGCGCGCCCACGTGGGGCAGATCCGGGCGGTGCTCGACGGGCTGCAGGGCAACGAGGGGGGCGACGAGTGACCATGCATCGCCAGCATCCCAGGGCCAACGGCACCTACGACGCCTCCAGCATCACCGTGCTGCCGGGCCTCGAGGCCGTGCGCCAGAACCCGTCCATGTACATCGGCTCCACCGACCAGGAGGGCTTGCACCGGCTGGTCTACGAGGTGGTGGACAACTCCATCGACGAGTCGCTGGCCGGCTACTGCAGCCGCATCCACGTGGTCATCGGTGAGGACGGGTCCTGCTCGGTGGAAGACGACGGCCGCGGCATCCCGGTGGACACCCACCCCGAGCAGGCCTGCCCCGCCTGCCAGGTGGTGCTCACCACCCTGCACGCCGGGGGCAAGTTCGATCGCGGCACCTACTGGCGGTCGGCGGGCATCCACGGGGTGGGCATCTCCTGCGTCAACGCCCTGTCCGAGTGGCTCGAGCTGGATGTGTGGCGCGCGAACGGGCACTGGATCCAGCGCTACGAGCGTGGCGTTCCCCTGGCCGAGCTCCAGCGCAAGCACGGCTCAGAGCGCCGCGGCACCCGCATCCGCTTCCTGCCCGACCCCAGCATCTTCGAGACCACCGAGTTCTCCCACGACGTGCTGGCGCGCCGGCTCGAAGAGCTGGCCTTCCTGCACCCCGGGATCTTGATCGGCTTCGATGATCAGCGGCGTGGTACCCACAACACCTACCAGTACGACAGCGGCATCCTGGGCTTCATCGCCCGCCTGAACGAGTCGCGCACTCCGCTGCACCAGGAGCCCATCTCCATCCAGCACAAGAGCGGAGATCTCGAGCTCGACCTGGCCCTGCAGTGGACCACCGCCTACGGCGAGGAGATCGCCAGCTACGTCAACAGCATCCGCACCGTGTGGGGCGGCACCCACGTCAGCGGGCTCAAGACCGCGCTCACCCGCTCCATCAACGCCTACGCGACCGAGGCCGGCCTGCTCAACGCCGACAACGGCGAACGCATCGCCACCTTCGACATCCTCGAGGGCCTCACCTGCGTCTTCTCGGTGCGCATGCCGGAGCCGCGCTTCGAAGGCCAGACCAAGACCCGGCTCACCAGCCGGGCGGTGCGCGACATCGTCGACTCGCATGTCGGGCATGGGCTGCACGAGCTGCTACGGGCCGATCCCACCCGCGCTCGACGCGTCGTGGGCCGCGCTCTCGACGCCTCCCGCGCCCGGCTGGCGGCCCGCCGGGCCTCGGATCGAGCGCGCTTCACCGCCGTGGACGTGCACGTCTCCGACGAGGTCTACCAGCAGCAGTTCGGCATCCGCTCCGCCAACTGGCACAAGAGCGCCGAGTGGATCGCCAACGAAGATCTGCTGGCCCGCCACGCCGACATGTTCGTGCTGCCCGAAGGCGCCCGGCTGCTGGATGTCTGCTGCGGCTCGGGTGTCGTGGGCAATTCCTTCACCGAGAAGGTCGGTGAAAAGATCGGCCTCGACCTCACCCCCGAGATGGTCAAGCTCGCCAGCGAGCGCCTCGACAAGGTGGTCCAGGGCACGGTCTACGACGTCCCCTTCCCAGAGGCCAGCTTCGACATCGTGTGCACCCGCGAGGTCCTGCACCTGCTGCCCAACCCCGGCAAGCCCATCTCAGAGATCTTCCGGGTGCTCAAGCCCGGCGGCCAGTTCGTGGTGGGCCAGATCCTCCCGTTCAGTGAGCTGGACGGCCCCTGGATGTACCGGGTCTTCAAGAAGAAGCAGCCGCTCATCTTCAACATGTTCCAGGAAGAGGACTTCCGGCAGATGCTGCTGGAGGCGGGCTTCGTCGATCTGCGCATGACCGAGCACAACCTGTGGGAGTCCATCGACGTGTGGATCGACACCCACGAGACCACCAGCCTGCACCGCCACGAGATCCGCGATCTCTTCTACAACGCCCCGGCCGAGGCGCGCGCGGTGCACCCCTTCGAGATCCTGCCCTCGGGTGAGATCCGCGACCTGTGGCGCTGGTGCATCTTCTCGGTCCGTAAACCACTGAGCTGATGCCCGTTCGTCCCGGGGCAGAGCAGCCGAGGGCGCAGCAACGTGAGCGCCTGCTGGGCCTCCGGCGCGGGCAGGTCTCGCCCTGCCCGGATCTGTGCGCCCGGATCCGCGACGTGGTCCTGCTGGTATCCAGCTCCAGGGGGGGCTCCAGTGTCATGGCGGAGATCCTCCGCCACAGCCCGCACCTGCTGCATTTTCGCGCCGAGGTCAACCCCTTCCTGGTGCTGGCCGGCCACGGCTGGCCCGAGTCCGGCACCGGCTCCGATGCGCTGGTTGAGCCCAGCGCGGCTCCCGACCTCGAGCGACTCCTGGAGCACGACTGCGGCCGGCGCGCGGCGCGGTTCTCCGGAGAGCGGGCCATCGAAGGCTTCGCCCGCGAGCTGCACTGGCGCCTCTCGCTCCAGTGGCCCCTCGAGCGCTTCCACGCCGGCCAGGTGCACCAGCAGGTCCAGCAGGCCCTGCAGCAGCTCCAGCGGCACCACGGCTGGGCCCAGGGCACCTTCCCCGACCCGGCTCGCTTCCATGCGCTGTTCCTGGGCCTGGTCCGTCGCAGCTGCCCGGCCGTGAATCCCTGGTACTACGACCTCCCTCCCGCGCTCATCCGGCAGCACAGCCCCGCTGCGCGCCCCTCCCAGGCGCCCCCCTCCCCCGTGGTCTTCGAGGAGCCGCCGTTCATCACGACGAGCCCCTGGCGGGCTCCGAGCGACGCCGAGCTGGAGCACCTGCCGCTGGTCATCAAGACCCCCAGCAACGCCTACAGGCTGGATTTTCTGCGGGCGCTGTTCCCCAACGCGCGGCTGCGCCTGCTGCACCTCACGCGCAACGCCGCCGCGTCCATCAACGGGCTGGTGGACGGCTGGACCTTCCGGGGCTTCTTCGCCCACTACATGCCAGGCCAGCTCCACATCCAGGGCTACTCGGACCGCTCTCCCGGCTGGGCTCGAGACTGGTGGAAGTTCGACCTCCCGCCGGGCTGGCGCGAGTACCGCGCGAGCCCCCTCGTGGAGGTCTGCGGTCACCAGTGGCGTTCCGCCCACAGGGCCGTGCTCGGCTGGGCCCGACAGCACCAGGCCGACCTGCATCGCACGCGCTTCGAGCACGTGGTGGGCAGCCACGCGCAGCGTCTCGAGGCCTTCGAGGCCCTGGTGCGCTGGCTCGGTGTCCCCTTCGACGATAGCCTCGCCCGCCTGGTGGAGACCGGCCTGCCGCCCATCATGGCCACCACCCGCCCCAGGCATCGGCGCTGGTTCGAGAAGGCCGCGCTGCTGGAGCCAGTGCTGGTCCGCGAGGACACCCGCGACACCATGGAGCGCCTGGGCTACGACACGGATCGCGACACCTGGATCTAGGAGCCCTCGGGAAAGCTCATGTCTACTGCGACCCACCAGTGCCTACTGCG
>CAZEJJ010000296.1:0-4815 GCA_964512185.1 uncultured Enterobacterales bacterium
CGCCCAAAAGAATACCCCGCTTCCTCAAAGAGAAAGCGGGGTATCACATGGTCGGCCATATTGGATGATTATCGAACTCTGTGGCTGCGGGAGAGCGAACAAGTCGAAGACTCGGGAGCCAGGCTCGCTGAGCTCATCAACTACAAATCATGAAGATGGCTGAGTGCCGAGTTCCGTACCTTCGTCCCCAGACGCCACACACGTTCTTCTCCCGCACCTACTGCGCTCATTGTCTCCCAGTTCTCTCGCTCAGCCCAATTCTGACGCGATTCACCTTGCTGACTGCACCCGATACCACACCTCTACATTCGGACCAGCATGATCCAACAACTCCTCAAGTGACTCATAGTAGTCCCCCCTGTGCTCCATAGAGCAGTATGTGTCACTTGGCCAACTCGGGTCCTCTACTCCATCCCAGGACACTGGAACCAGAACAATGCTGATATCTGTTTCACCTTCCTGCAATAGCGGTAGTACTGACTCTGTTATCTCCACGCCGCCCGACACCGCTCCAGGTTTGTTCTCGGTCCCAGCGACACCGGAAATGGCAATATCATCAGAATCGTCGATGGTCTGAAGGTACTCTGCGTGCGACTGATCGTAGCTATTCCAGCAAAGCGTCTCCTGACTCCAGTCCTCGTTGTACCGGTATACGTCTACCACAAACGGTCCGTCTTCGGCCCCGGTGTAGACACTAATCAACCCCAGTTCGACCTTGTAAGCATGTTCAAACGAAACCTCAGACCCAGAGAAGTCGAATCTGACGATCACATGCTTCGTCTTGTCCTCAATCCCGTAACCCTCACAAGGCTCTCCGCAATAGGGCTGCATACGGGTGTAGTCGTCAAACCCCATGGCCGTACTCGGCTCGGAACTATCTACGTATGTATCCTCCACGGCACAGAAGACCTGACGTTCAGTCGTGTAGTCAACATCAGTATCTGTGTCGGCGTCCGTGTCGGCGTCCGTGTCGGCGTCGGTATCTCCCCCGACCTCAAAGCAGTTTCCATCGTTGTCCCGAAGAAAACCGTCTGGGCAAGGCGCGGAACCACACCCCACGAGCAGAACAACAACCGCCACCGATGCCGGAATTTCTACGGAGTCAAAGCGAGCAAAGCCGGTCTGACGGGCCCCGACACGAACTCGCGTGGAAACGATCATCCCGAAACGCATACCACCCCCCAATTTCCGAAACTCGAGTCCATCCCCACACCAGGAATGCGTGCATTGCCTGGTTGATAGGCCCACACGCTGCCATCGCTGTCAGTCAGTTCTGTTGAAGAGAAGAGTACGGAACCATCGCACTCATCGCTTTCGAATCCATCTTCCCAGTAGCAGCCATCATTTGGTCCCTCCCCGTTCTCGCACCCGTCACAGTCATCCGTGTTACAGTCCCGCCAACTTGCACAGTCATTTGATATTGGACAGTCGCCCCCTGTCTCCATTTCGGGACAGCCTCTCACCAAAGTTCGGAGTTCATCCACACTGGGAATTCGCCAATCATCACGTCCTGCGTACACGAGTTCTTCACAGTATTCATCTGCCTCATACCATGTGATCCCGATCTCAATGATCTTCGCTTGCCATGTCAGGCCCGTCGAGGAATCGTACCAGCGCAGGTCAGAACTGGTGTCTACATCAGAATCTGCGTCGGTGTCGGCGTCAACGTCAGTGTCAGCATCTCCGTCAGAGTCCGTAACCACGTCGCCTTCAACCTGGATGCAGTTCCCGTCGTTGTCCCGTAGGAAGCCGTCTGGACAGTCGTTCTGGAAACACCCCTGAAGAACAACAATAAGAATGAGTGCTCGGGTCATGCATACCTCTGTTTATAGCAGGAACCAAGCGCAGTCACGAGATTATCACCTGGACCCATAGCGATTAGTACCGGTACCAAACCTGAATGATCGGACCGACATGCTCCAAGTAACTCTCGTACATTTCGTAGAAGGAACCGTCCTCCTCAATGGAATAGTACGTGTCTCCTGGCCAGTCGGAACTAGAACTGCCTGACGTATCCCATGACACCGGTACAAGCGCCAAACTGATGTCGGTATCTCCACTCCGCAGCAGAGGTAGTATGACTTCGCCTACTTTCACCCCACCATCCACGCGGTCCGTATCAAAGCCGCCACTGGCATGGAGATCGTCCGAGTCATCCACGGTGAGGAGATATTCGGCTGATTCGATGTCGTAGTTGTCCCAACAAAGTGTCCCCTCGTCCCAGTTGTCGGGATAGCGGTAGATGTCGAACACAAAGGGGCCATCATCGCTATCGCCTGGTTGGTAGGAGAAGTGCAATGCCAAATATGCTTCGTAGGCGTAGTCAAGAGAATAATCGGCATTTGAGAGATCGAACCTAATGACCGCATGGCCTGTCCGATCGAGATCAGCGTACCCATCTTCTACGCACGGTTCACCGCAGTAGGGTTTGAGCGAGAGGAAGGAATAGTCTCCCATGATTTCGCCTGGATCGTACGAACTCACGTACGTATCATCTACCGCGTAGAACAGTTGGTGCGTGACGGTGTAATCCGTATCCGCGTCTCCGTCTGCATCTGAGTCAGAATCCGCATCGGTGTCTGCGTCTCCCTCGGCCTGGATGCAGTTGCCGTCGTTGTCCCGCAGGAAGCCCTCTGGACAATCACTCTCAAAACACCCGTGGAGAACGCTAAGTAGAACGATGGTTCGAGTCATCTGCACACCTCTGCCGTAGGTCCAGCCATCATCCACGCTTCCCGATCGCAAGGTTGAGGGTGGGGATGATTTCTCCAAGCGGAGTGTAGTCGAATGCGAAAGTCACGCCGCCCGTGGCGCGAAACACGAAACCTCGGTCGCTCATGTACTCGTAGCCGCCAGCGCCCGTGAATCCGTAGACCGAGTTGCGGTTATACTGGGTTGTCCCGTCGTCATAGTAGTAGTACTGCTCTACCCATGCAGCCAACCCGACATTGGCGTCCAGGACTAGCCGATGGTTCAAGCCCCTGGCCAGCATGACTCCGCCCGACACGCCCCATCCGGAGGCCCCTCCGATACCAGGCAGGTATCCCCCGCCGAAGTAGATAGTGAAGGCGCCTCGTGATGGCTGGTTATAGAGGAACAGCCCTCCACCAAGCCCAGCAAATTGGTAGCCATACCCGCCTTGAACCGACAATCCGCTTCGATTCACGCCTTCCGGCTCAACGACTTCCATTGACTGTTCTACATTGTGGTCGCTGGCCGCCGACAGTGCTTCTTGAACTGACGCGGGCGGGCCGTACTCAGATGAGTCTTCCTCTTCATCGAAAGAGAAGTCGTAGGGCGCCGTCTCTGCCGAACCAGACTCGACGGAGGGCACATCCCATAAGTCGGGACCGGGAGCATTATCGACCGGAGCTGCCGCCGTCCGGGTAGCACTCTGGGCTACCTCAGCGAGCTCAGTCGGAGCAAAGGAAATGGTGGCGCCTTCACAGGTCCGAAAGACCATGACTTCCGGCGACTTCATGACGAAATCACCAGAATAGACCTCTCCGCCCGAAAGCAAGATCGTGTACTTCGCACAATGATCGTTGGGCTCCGACGCGGACGCCTCCGACATCAGCGACATGAGCAGCACAACGAAAGAAAGCGAACAGCATTTCGTAGGAAGCATGGAGGCCATCCCGTTCTAGTCGCAGGCGTTTGCGTCGGATGTATAGAAGCCACAGTTTGTGTCGAGGTCGGAACAGAGGTCTCCTTCGCCCAGGTCATCAGCATATGCTTGTATGTCGCAGTCGTAGCGCTGTAGGCACTCATGCCAACCATCGCATTCATCAACATTGGTCTCGACATCGGCACAAGACTGTGCCCAGTCGTCGCAGACACAGAGACCGGAGTCAACGATGCAGTTCGAGAACGCTTGCCACCGCTCTCCGTGGAACTCGGCGGTCTCGCACCAATCCCCGTCGTAGTCTCCGATGTAGGGGCAGATCTCTACATCAAAACATGCAGACCACGCATCGGAGACAGCACCGTAGTCCTCGCAATCGAGATCCTCGCCTCCACTACCCACCTGCACGCAGTTCCCACTGTTGTCCCGCAGGAATCCGTCCGGACAATCCGCTTCGAAACATGACGGCATGAGCAGAAGTACAAGAGGAATGAGAGATATTCTGAAGTCCATTTCTTCACCTCTATCCTTGACGCGAATACCGCAGGACCTACGACCCCCAGCAGTCATCATAGGTATCCCATTCATTGCAGGTGCCCAGCCTCACCGTGCCGGGGCATTCCCCGCTGCAGGGGCAGTCTGACAAGACGTTGCCGTTGCTCAAGTCGGCGTCAACGCCCCAGAAGGCCATGATGCAGTCACCCGTGCCTGGGTCGAAGAGCTCAACACGATAGCTATGGCCTTCTTGAAGCACGTCCAGGCACACCTCACCGTCGCCATTGGTGTTCGACGAGGCTGCTCGGGAACCCGAATCCTCATCGTAGACATCCACTTCCACCACCCAGGGGACCTGGTCTCCAGACAAGGTGCAGGTGACGTTCAACCCCAAGGCGAGGATATCGCTGCTCCCATTGTCATCATCATCGTCAGTCGACCCATCATCGTCTCCGACCTGGATGCAGTTGCCCGAGTTGTCGCGGAGAAACCCCTCCGGGCAATCGCCCTCGAAGCAGGAGCACAGAAGGACGACAGGAAGCAGGCGGATTCTCATTCGGGACCTCCACGGCAACGATGCTCGCAGAAGAGGCGCGCATAGTCAACGTCCGAGCATGGGATTTACACGCTGACTACTCGGGCGAGGGGGATAGGCGTAATAAAAACCCATGGAAGAAGGATAGCAATGGCCGAGC
>CAZEJJ010000297.1:0-4810 GCA_964512185.1 uncultured Enterobacterales bacterium
CGGCCCTCACTTCGGCTGGCGGCGTAGTGCTGGTCGCAGAAGAACTGCACCCATAGGCCTTGACGATGAAATCATCCACGGGACCCTTGGGCATGCTGGCTCCTTGCGTTCAGCGAGGTTGGAGATTCCTTATACACCATCTCGCAGGGCCGATGGAAGCGCCGCGAGCAGCGGTGCGCAGAGGGTGTCCATCGACGCCAGGGGCAGGCCGCGTCCCGCGGCGATGGCCGCGCAGCCACCGCAGATGGGGCGATGAGCGCAGCCCTGGCAGGGCCGGTGGGCGCGCCGCGCCAGGGCCCGCGCCGCTGGCTGGTCCAGAACGCGGGCCACGAAGCCGCCAGCCCGCCCGGGCTGCAGCTGCTCCAGCGGCTGCCGCAGCGGATGACAGGGGGACACCACGCCATCGGCCAGCACGCAGAGGCGGTTCCTGCCGGCACCGCACTGCCACAGCCGATCTTCGGGCACACCCAGGGCGGACAGCAGGGGGTTGATCACGGGCAGATCCCCCACCACGACCCGACGCCCGGCGGCCAGCATGTGGGCCACCTGTCTGGCGGCATCCGCCATCTGCGCCGGAGACAGAGGCTGCCCCACCGCGCGCTCGGGCAGCGGCTGGCCCGGTGGCCAGAAGAGGGCGAAGAGAGCCAGGTCGGGCTCGCGGCCGAGCTGCTGCTGCAGCCAATCCCACCAGGCCTGGAGTCCGAATTCCACCAGCTCGCGGGTGAGCAGGGAGACCGGCTCCGCCACCAGTCCGGTCCGGGGCGCCTCGCGCAGCACCCGCAGGGCGTGGCGGGTGGTGGCCTGACCGCGCGCCCGGTCGTGGGCGCCCGGGGGGCCATCCAGGCTCACGAGCAGCTCCACAGCGGAGGGGAGGGCCGCCAATCGTCCCAGGGCATCCTCGGTCAGCAGGCAGCCGTTGGTGTTGATCACCAGGTCCGCGATGCCCTCCTGGGCTGCCGCCTCGAGGACCTCCCAGATCTGCGGATGGTGGAAGGGTTCGCCCCCGGTGAGGTGCAGCAGCGTGGGATAGCCCGCCAGCTCCGCCAGCAGCTCGGTCACCACCTCGAAGGGCAGCTCGGCGGCGTCCGGGAGGAAGCCGCCATCCTGGCAGGCCACGAAGCAGTGGGCGCAGGCCAGGTTGCAGCGGCGCGTCAGCTCCAGATCGGCCACCAGCGTGGGCACGCCCAGCACCGCCCGGGCCGCAGCCTGTCGCCGCTCCTGATCCAGGCGCTCGCGCCGCTGAGCCAGGTGCCGCTGCAGGCGACGGGACGCCGGGAGCGACAGCGGCTCCAGCGCGGTGGCCAGGCAACGATCCACCCGGTCCAGGTAGGCGTGGTAGCTCCCGCTGCGCAGGCCGCGCCGCAGGCCGGGCAGCAGATCCGCCTCGCCGTGCAGGCCGGGGACCAGGCCCAGCGCTGCCAGGTAGGGGCTGCGCAGGCCGGTGGCGAGATCGGTGGCGGCGCCGAAGATGTCGTTGGTGAGCTGCAACCCTGTGGAGAGCCGCTCCACCGCGCACCGCAGCTCGGGCAGGCGCTGCCCCTGGCCGGCGCGCAACAGCACCGCGGCGAGGGGGCCCACCATGGGCAGGTACTTGCGACCCTGGTGCTGCAGGCTGGCCTCGCTCCACTCGAAGTCGTGATCTGCGCGCTGCGCAGCGTCCAGCAGGGCCGCGGCGGCGAAGTCCCGGGTCAGGTGCTGCCAGACGTCCAGCATGCCGGCGGGGTCGCCCGAGGCAGCGATCAACAGCCGCAGCGCGTGCCCCTCGAGCACGGGCTGCAGGAACAGCCTGTGCGTCGGAGCCTCACCGTCCACCACGTCATCCTGGCAGCGCAACCCGAAGTACCAGGCCAGGGTGGCCTCGGCGGCGAGGGTGGCGGGCTGGCCCTCCGGGGGTGCCAGCACGGACTCGGCCAGCCACGCCAGCAGCGGGAAGGCGGGGGTCCCCGTGGGGCCCAGGAAGTGCTCCTCGGGGGTCACGGGGTGCAGCCGCTGCAGCCAGTCCGAGCGCAGCGCCTGCCAGGCAGCGGGCAGGGGCTCGGGCAGCCCAGCCGCGAAGGCGTGGAGCCGCGCCATGCCCTGCTCCAGGAGCTTGTCGGCCAGGTCCTCGCCGCAGAGCGGAGCGTTCATGTGGTGCTAGTCTGAGCGCCAGGAAGGGTCCACGCCCGCGGGCACACCGTCGCGCTCGATGCTGGCGCAGAACAGCTCCACGAGATCGCCATCGAACTGGGTGCCGGCACCAGCCCGCAGCTGCGCCAGGGCGGCGGCCACGGGCATGGCGCGTCGATAGGCTCTGTCCGACGCCATGGCATCGAAGGCATCGGCGATGGCGATGATCCTGCCCCCCAACGGGATCTCCGCGCCGCTGAGGCCCAGCGGGTAGCCGCGCCCGTCCAGGCGTTCGTGGTGGCTGACGGCGAAGGGCAGGATGTGGTCGAGGAAGCCGGTCTGCCTGATGATGTGGGCGCCCACGTCCACGTGGCTGCGCACGTCGGCCCACTCGGCCTCGGTGAGCTCTCCGGCCTTGTCGAGGTAGTGGCTGTCTACGCCGATCTTGCCGATGTCGTGCAGCTGGGCGGCCAGGGTGAAGTCCGCCAGCTTGCGGCTGCCCAGGTCCAGCAGCTGGCCCAGGTGGCGGGTGAAGGCGGTGACCCGGGTGGAGTGACCGCAGGTGTAGGGGTGGTTGGCCTCCAGCGCCACCACCAGCGAGCGGATGGTGCCCTGGAAGTTGCGCTGCAGCTCCAGCTCCTTGGCGCGGAACTCGATGGCCCGCCTGAGCAGCATGACCAGCTCGCGGTTGTTCCAGGGCTTGCGCACGTAGTACCAGGCCCGGGCCCGGTTGATGGCGTCGATGGCCGCGTCGATGTCGGCGAACCCGGTGAGCAGGATGCGGATGACCGAGGGATGGTGCTCGTGACACCAGGCCAGCAGGTCGACGCCGGTCTCGGCCGGCATGCGCACATCCGCCACCACCACCGCGATGTTCTCCCGGCGCAACACCTCCCGCGCCCCGTCGGCGGAGTGGGCCCCATGCACCTCCCAGTATTCCGAGAGCAGGAACTCGAGGGAGGCGACGATCAGGGGCTCGTCATCCACCACGAGGACACGGGTTTTGTCGGGGGCGCTGGGCATGCAGGCTCCGGCTGCTCGGCGGGAGAGCGGGTGCATCCTATCGCATCATGAGTGGAGCGCAGCTCCAGGGAGGATCCCGCAGGGACCAGCAGGCCCGAGCCACTGCAATATTCCGGGGGCCCGGGACGTCCACCATGCGGCGCCCGGCAGCCCCGGGACGCCACCCCCGGGGCCGCCGCCCCCCCTGTCACCGACGCTCCGGAGCAGTGGACGGCGGCGGCCCCTTCCGAGCGGGCGGACGAGTTGGTTAGGAGGTGCACATGAGCCACCACGACGACCTCGAGGTCCCCCGTCCGAGCGCGCTGATCACCCTGGCGGGCCTGGTGCTCATGGCCGCCGGCATCGCCATGCTGGCCACGGGCCTGCAGACCTGGGACGTCACTCGCCCGGGATCCCTGCAGCGCGCGGTGCCGATCCTGATGGCCCTCTCGGGCGGCGGCACCCTGTTCGCCGGTGGCATGGTGGTGCGCCTGCGCTTCTGGGCGGTCATCGCGGGCCTGCTCATGGTGCTCCTGCAGGGCCTCATCTGCCTCGGCTGGGTGATCTACGCGGCGCTGCACGGCTTCTTCTCCGCGCTCCCGCTGGTCACCGGCGCCATGTGCCTGGTGGCGCTCATCCTGGTGCCCCTGGCCATCGGCCCCACCCGTCGCTTCGCCAGGGCGCGGGCGGCCCTGCTGGCCGACTAGCAGCCCAGCTCGCGTCACAGCCAAGCACATCTGTGGCCACTCAGCGTTGTCCGCGGTCTCGTTTCGTGCGAGGCTTCAGGGGTCGCCCCTGTGGCAGGAGTCTCCACCATGAAGCGCCTCTTGATCGCCACTTTCCTCGCGCTGAGCGCCTGCACCTGGATCAGCGAAACGGAGCACGATGAGCGCCTGGACGCCGACGGCGACGGGCTGCAGGGCGACGTGGACTGCGACGACGAGGACGCCGCGGTGGGCGGCCCCACCACCTGGTACGAAGACGCCGACGGCGACAGCTTCGGCGACGCCGATGGCGCCACCACCGAAGCCTGCGAGCAGCCCGGAGGATACGCCTCCGAAGAGCTGGCCACCGACTGCGACGACGACGATGACGGCGCCTACCCGGGCGCCGAGGAGCTCTGCGACGAGGCCGACAACGACTGCGACGGGCTGATCGACGACGACGCGGTTGACGCCGACACCTGGTACGAAGACGCCGACGATGACGGCTACGGCAACGCAGCCGGCGCCACCGTCGACGCCTGCGCGCAGCCCGAGGGCTACACCTCCGAAGAGCTGGCCACCGACGCCGAGGACGACGACGCCAGCTCCTACCCCGGAGCCGACGAGCTCTGCGACGAGGTGGACAACGACCAGGACGGCGAGGTGGACGAGGACGCCATCGACGCCACCACCTGGTACCTGGACGCCGACGAGGACGGCTACGGCGACGACGAGCAGACCCTCACCGAGTGCGCGCAGCCCACGGGCTACGCCGAGCTGAGCGGCGACTGCGACGACGGCGACGCCGACTACAACCCGGGCGCCAAGGAAGACGACTGCTCCGATCCCAACGACTACAACTGCGACGGCTCGGTGGGCTACGCCGACGAGGACGAGGACGGCTGGGCCGCCTGCGAGGACTGCGACGACGACGACGCGGCGGTCAACCCCGACGCCGACGAGTACTGCGACGGCATCGACAACGACTGCGACGACGA
>CAZEJJ010000298.1:0-4800 GCA_964512185.1 uncultured Enterobacterales bacterium
CCCCCGTGGGGGGTGGAGAAGGTCTTGTGCAGGTTGATGTGCATGACGTCGATGCCCACATCACCGGGTCGAGCCACGCCCATCAGGGCGTTGAGGTTGGCGCCGTCGCCGTAGACCAGCCCCCCAGCTCGATGCACGATCTCGCAGACCTCGGGCAGGTAGCTCTCGTAGAGCCCCAGGGTGTTGGGGTGGGTGACCATGAGCCCCGCCACCTCGTCGTCCATGACCGCCGCCACGTCCTCAGGGCGCAGCACGCCGTCGGGCCCCGCCGGCACCGTCACGGTGCGGTAGCCGCAGATGACGGCGGTGGCGGGGTTGGTGCCGTGGGCGCTGTCGGGCACGAGGATCTTGCTGCGGGGGTTGCCCCGGGCGCTCAGGGCGGCGCGGATGCAGGCCAGCCCGGTGTACTCGCCGTGGGCACCCGCCGCCGGCTGCAGGGTGACCGCGTCGAGCCCGGCGATCTCGGCCAGGGCGTCTTCCAGCTCCACCATGAGCTGCAGGGCGCCCTGCAGAGTGGAGGCGGGCTGCTGGGGGTGCAGCGCCGAGAAGCCGGTCAGCGCGGCCAGGTCCTCGTTGATGCGCGGGTTGTACTTCATGGTGCAGGAGCCCAGCGGGTAGAAACCAGCGTCGATGCTGTAGTTCCACTGGGACAGCCGCGTGTAGTGGCGCACCACGTCGGGCTCGCAGAGCTCGGGCAGGCGCGGCTGCTGCTGGCGCAGGAGCGACTCGGGCAGATCGTCGGCCGGGGGCACGTCGGAGGCGGGCAGGCGCCAGCCCCGGCGGCCCGCCACGGAGCGCTCGAAGACCAGCGGCTCTTCGTGGGCCAGGCCGGTGGTGCCGGAGGGCGAGAAGCGGCGGCTCATGCTGCACCTCCCTGGCCATGCGCGGCCAGCAGCCGCACCAGCTCATCCAGCTGCGCGCGGCTGTTGCGCTCGGTGGCGCAGACCAGCAGCTCGTGGCTGCGGTCGGCGAAGTACCGGGACAGGGGCAGGCCGGCGAAGACGCCGTGGCCAGCGAGGTGTTCCACCAAAGGAGCCGCCGGCACCGGGGTGGTGACCAGGAACTCGTGGAAGAAGGGGCCGCGCAGCGGCGCGTCATAGCCGGGCAGCGCAGCGATGGCGCGGCGCAGGTAGGCGGCGTGGTCGTGGCTGCGCCGGGCCACATCGGCCAGCCCGGCGGGCCCCAGCAGGCTCATGTACATGGCGGTCTGCAGCGCACAGAGCCCCTGGTTGGTGCAGATGTTGGAGGTGGCCTTCTCGCGGCGGATGTGCTGCTCTCGCGTGGACAGGGTGAGCACGAAGCCGGGGCGCCCCGCCACATCGTGGGTGCGGCCCACGAGCCGACCCGGCATCTGCCGCACGAACTTGTCGCGCGTGGCGAACAGGCCCACGTAGGGCCCACCCATGGACAGGGGCAGCCCCAGGGCCTGGCCCTCGGCCACGACGATGTCGGCCCCCAGGGCGCCCGGCGCCTCGAACAGGGCGCAGGCGTGGGGGTCGGTGACCACCACCACCAGCAGGGCCCCCGCGGCGTGCACGCGCTCGGCCAGGGCGGAGAGATCCTCCACCAGGCCCAGGAAGTTGGGGCTCTGCACGGCCACGCAGCAGGTGTCCGGGCCCAGCTGCTGGTCCAGCGCCTCCACATCGACCCTGCCGCCGCTGCCAGCGGGGGACGAGACGAGCCTGACGATCTCGGCCTGGCCGTAGGTGCAGCAGACCTCCTGGTACTCGGGGTGCACCTGGCCCGCGATGATTGCCTTGGGGCGCCTGCCCCGGAAGACCCGGTGGGCCATGAAGGTGGCCTCGGCCAGGGCGGAGGCCCCGTCGTAGACCGATGCGTTGGCCACCTCCATGCCCAGCAGCTCGCAGACCATGGTCTGGAACTCGAAGATGCCCTGCAGCGTGCCCTGGGACACCTCGGGCTGGTAGGGCGTGTAGGCCGTGAGGAACTCACCGCGACCCGCCAGGTGGTGGATGGCGGAGGGAACCTGGTGGGCGTAGGCGCCGGCACCCAGGAACGAGGCCGCCTGGCCGGCCGGCTGGCTGGCCAGCGCCAGGGACCGACCGCGGGCCAGCAACTCGGCCTCGGACAGGGGCAGCGGCAGGCGCAGCGGACGACCAAGGCGCTGGTCGGCGGGCACGAGATCGGCCATCAGTGCGTCGATGCTCGGGTAGCCGATGGTGTCCAGCATGTGCCGGATCTCATCCGCAGTGGCGGGGACGTACTTCGAGGTGGCGTCAGCCATGGCCCGGCCTAGGAGTCCTGCTCGGCCACGAAGGCCTGGTAGGCCTCGACGTTCATGAAGGCCTCGAGCTGGGACGGGTCCGACAGCCGAATCCTGAACAGCCAGCCCCTGCCGTAGGGCTCCTCGTTGACGGCCTCCTCGTCGCCATCGAGGCCCTCGTTGACCTCGACGATCTCGCCGCTCAGGGGGGTGTAGACGTCGGAGACGGCCTTGACGCTCTCCACCTCGACCACGGCTTCGCCGGCCTGGACCTGCGTGCCGGGCTCGGGCAGCTCCACGTGCACCACGTCACCCAGGGAGTCCTGTGCGAAGTCGGTGACGCCCACGGTTGCCAGGTCGCCGTCGAGGCGGATCCACTCGTGCTCGACGGTGTACTTCAAGTCTGCGGGAAACAGCATGGGTTCTCCTGAAAGCTGCGGGAGGCAGCCGAAAACGGGGCTTAGTAGTCGCGCTTGAAGAAAGGAGGCTTGACGGTGTGCGCGCTGGCGAGGCGACCGCGCACGTCGATCTCGAACCGGTTTCCTGGCCGGGCAAAGCGGGTGGGGACGTAGCCCAGGGCGATGTTGAGATCGAGGCTGGGCGAGCGCGTGCCGCTGGTGACCTCGCCCACCACCTGGCCGTCGCGCAGGATGGGCATGTGGGGGCGGGCGATGCGCTTGTCCACCACCAGGCACACCAGCCTGCGCCTGGGGCGCTCGGCCTTCTGGGCCCTGAGGGCAGCCTGGCCGATGAAGGGACCGGGCTTGTCGAACTTGACGGTCCAGGCCAGGGCGGCCTCCAGCGGGGTGGTGTCGTCGTCCAGGTCGTTGCCGTACAGGCAGAGCTTGGACTCGAGGCGCAGGGTGTCGCGGGCACCCAGGCCGACGGGAGCCAGATCGAAGGGAGCGCCGGCCTGCATGACGGCTGGCCAGATGGCCTGGGCTCCGCTGGCGGGCAGGTAGATCTCGAAGCCGTCTTCGCCGGTGTAGCCGGTGCGAGAGACGACGCAGCGGGGCACGCCCTGGATGGTGGCCAGGGTGAACTCGTAGTGACCCAGCCGGGCCAGATCCAGGTCAACCAGGGGCTGCAGGGCGGCCTGGGCGTGGCGACCCTGGATGGCCAGCTGGCCCCACCGGTCGGACTCGTCGGTGAAGGTGGCTCCATCGGGGCAGGGGTTGTTCTCGAGCACCCAGGCGAAGTCCTTGGCCACGTTGGCGCCGTTGACGATCAGGAAGAAGTCCTGGTCGCTGAGCCGGTAGACCAGCAGGTCGTCGACGATGCCGCCGCGGTGGTTGCACATGGGGGTGTACAGCGCATGGCCATCGGGCAGCGCCGCCGCGTCGTTGGTGATCAGACCCTGCACGGCCTGCAGCGCCTGTGGGCCCCGGCAGCGCAGCTCGCCCATGTGGCTGACGTCGAACAGGCCCACTCCGGACCGCACCCGCAGGTGCTCCTTCTTGATGCCCTGGTACTGCACCGGCAGCTCCCAGCCACCGAAGTCGACCAGCTTGCCACCGTGGGCCAGGTGGAACTCGAAAAAGGGTGTGCGCTTGAGGGTCATGGCGTCCTGGTTTGGCAGGGGGACAGGTCGCTGGGCAGCGCCGCCCGCGAGGCTCCCGTCCTAACCCGGGGGCCGCCTGATCGGGGTCAGGAAACCGCCCCTGGTGGGCCCCAGCACCGGCTGGAGATCACGCCAGGCGGCGTTCCGCGGAGGCCACGGTGTTGGCCATCAGCATGGCGATGGTCATGGGTCCCACGCCGCCGGGAACCGGGGTGACCCAGCCGGCCGCCTCCAACTCGGGGCCGCCCCCCACGTCGCCCACCAGCGAGCCGTCGGGCAGGCGGTTGATGCCCACGTCGATGACGGCGGCGCCGGGACGGATCCAGGCCGCAGGCACCGCATCCTGGCGACCCACCGCGGCCACCACCACGTGGGCTCGCTGCACCTGCTCCTGGAGATCCCGGGTGCGGCTATGGCACACCGTGACCGTGGCGTTGGCCCTGTCCAGCAGCAGCGACACCGGCCGACCCACGATGGGCGAGCGCCCCACCACCACCGCCCGCCGGCCGCTGAGGGGGACCTGGTGTTCCTGCAGCAGCGCCATGATGCCGGCCGGGGTGCAGGCGACGAAGCGCGGCCGCCCCTGGGCGAGCAGGCCCAGGTTCCAGGGGTGGAAGCCGTCCACGTCCTTGGAGGGATCGATGCGGTCGAGCACGCGATCGCGATCCATGTGGCCAGGCAGGGGCACCTGCACCAGCACTCCGTCCACCTCTGGATCCGCGTTGAGCTGGTCCACCAGCGCGAGCAGATCTGCCTCGGGCGTGTCAGCCGCCAGATCATGCTGCCGGTGATGCAAGCCGAGCCTGCCCGCCACGCGGGCCTTGCGAGCCACGTAGACCTGGCTGGCGGGATCGCTCCCCACCAGCACCACGGCGAGCCCGGGAGGGCGAGGCAGGGCAGCGATGCGCGGGCGCAGCGCCTGGTTGCGGGGCCAGGCCAGGGCCCGCCCGGTACAGAGCAACGCCAATGGGGCCCCCCCCCCGACATGGGGGCCGTGGCCGCGCAGCGGGCGCGG
>CAZEJJ010000299.1:0-4690 GCA_964512185.1 uncultured Enterobacterales bacterium
AGATTTTCGCCCAGGTGGGCAGGGTCACACCACCCAGGCCACGGCCATCAGCCCGCAGGATCTCACGGAGCCCGGCGGTCTCGTCCCAGTAGCCGCTGCTGTCCAGATAGACGGGTTCGCCTCCAGGGGCGGCCGCGAACAGGTCGAGCAGGGCGACCAGGCGCTCCACGAAGGAGCGCCGCATACAACCAGCCTGCGCGTAGGTGGCGAGCTTGGGCTGGTCCTGCGAGAAGAGAAGTTCGATCTGTTCTTCCAAGGAGTGCCCGGTGGGTTCGCCCTCAACGCAGTCCATGAGTGCTGCTACCCGGATCAAGCGCATGAACTGACGATCGATACGCCCAGCGCTGTCGCGGTGATGCCACAAGAGGTCAGTCCATTCGCGGTCGAATCGTTCGCTGACGTAGCGCTGCCAGCTGAGCTCTGACTTGTGGGGGCAGGACTCTTCACCCAGGTCTTCGCCGATGAATCGCTGTAGCTGGGCCTTGAACACCTCCAGCGAAGTCAGTGGCTTGCCCCTGGCGTTCATCTTGATGTACAGGTCGTCGGAGAGATCGAACTTCTGAAGCGGGAGGATCTGGAAGCTGATCGGGGCATCGCTGGCAGTGAGCCGCTCGTATCCTTCTTCCAGGTCTCTGAAGCGCTCATGCATGGCATCCAGTACCGTGAGGCAGCCGCGTACCGTGGGATCGAGCCGCCAAGCAAACAGGTACCAGGTCTGGTCACGCAGCCAGCACGAGAGTGCATCCGTCTCGGCTGGAAGTTCTTTGGTAGCCACCCTCTGTCGCACGAGCTTGTCGAAGAACGAGGTTGCGCTCGAACGCACCCTGTAGGTGAAGCGGGCGTGGTTGTCCGGCCCGACAGCCCATGACTCGAACTCATCGAATCGATCGTCCCGGTTTGCGAGGTACCAGTGGAGCAGGAACAGCGTGGTGAGACGCTGCTGGCCGTCCAAGGGGTACAACACGTCGTCCGCCAGGCGGCCGTAGATGAAGTCGAGATCCATCAGCCGCCCTGAGCCTTCCGGATCCAGGACGTCGCGGAGATCTTCGAGGAAGCTCTCACGAATCTCGGTACTGCTCTCGTCAGTGCGCCCGTGGGCATAGTCTCGTTGGATCTCTGGGATTTCCACCCGAACACTGTCGAACAGGGCTCGGAAAGTGGTCTTGCCGGCCGAGAGAGTCATTGAGCCTCCACGATTGGGGCGAAGAACGACACGAGCGTCCGCTCGATCTCACGGCCGTAGGCCTTCTGGTCGTCGGCGTCCCAGGTGAGCAGCTGTGCTGCGTTCGGGCTGTAGTACTTCAGGAAGACGTTCCGGGTGGCAGGTGGCACGAATGTTCCCTGGCGATCGAGCTGGATGACGCGTTGCCGCTTCACTGGGAAAATGGCGTTCTTGTAGGAGCGATTGGTGCCCGTATCGAGCAGCGCGAGGTTGGAGAGCTCGTCGTCGCTCGCGCGGGCGTCAGCTTCGCCCGACAATTCTCGCACCTCGCCGAACAGCTTCTCGAAGCGTGCCTTGTCGGGTGCCTTGGAACTGAGCAGATCCTCTGCCTCCTCGAAGAGTGCTCGGGCCCTGCGCTTGTCGGCGCTGCGGGCAGCTGGGGTCTCGAGGAACGGCTTTGCATGCTCCAGCCACCGGATGCGGCCGGGGGGGGACTGGGGCATGTGCTCCACTGAGGAACGGACATGCTCAATGTCCCAGCTCGCGAGCTTGAAATGCTCGAACTGAAATCTCTGGGTGGAGGCGTCGTTCTCGAGCAGACCGGCGATGTTGAAGAGCAGCAGTGCAGTTCGAATGGCCTGTGAGCCGGGACGATATTGCAGGGAGGCCATGCGTTCGCTGACCTTCGCCTCGAGGTCCTTCATTGTCTTCGGTGGGTGTTCTTGTGTTTTCCCGAGGAAGCGAGGCCAGGCTCGTGCCCGGAGGAGGCGATCGAATGCTGTGCTCGTGTGGTGGAGCCGTAGCTCGAGCAGCTCGACCAGGAGCGAAGCGCCCGCCTCTCGTTGTTCCCCCGCAGAGCGTCCCTTGGGGGTCGTGGCCACGAGGAAGCCAACAAGGTGGAACAGCCGACGATCGTCGTACCACTCCTCGAGCACACGCGCGGTGTGCTCGACATTCCTCCAGATGTCTGTGATTGACAAGCCCTTCCCGTGCTTCCGCAGATAGGCGTTGAAGCCGTGGAAGGTGTAGAGCGGATCATCCAAAGCCACTCCAACCGGCGCCTCGTTGGCGCGCACGAACACGTCAAAGACGTACTCGATCCTTGCGGGGGGGGCCTCTGCTCCACTCTGGAGGAAGAACCAGAATCGATCGTCCTGCAGGCGTCGCTCCAACTGATACCATTCTTCGGCGATCTGGCTGCGTGCATGCGGCGTGGCATCGTTGTCTTGACGCAGGAACTGCGCACGGATCAGCTCGGCGCTCGTGAGCGGGATGTGACCGACGTTGAGGCGGATAAAGGCTTCCACCGGGTCCTTGTCTGCAATCTCGTACCAAATGACCCTGGTATTGGGACCCTCGTTGTCTGGGTCGGTGAGGATCATAAGCAGTTTGTGGGCGGCGGCTCGCCCTCTCTTGCTGTCGCCAAGCCACGTCTCGATGGCCCTGGTGGCATGGTACATGTGGTGGAAATCGATGTTGTCCTTGGAGGCGTGCTCACTCGGATCTTCAAGGAACTGCTTGCTGGAGTCGCGTGTGGCGTACTCGAGAGTGAAAAGGTCCTTTGCTCCGGCGACCTGTGGGAGGGCTCGGAGGATCAGGAACAGAGTGGTGAGCCGTTGCTGGCCATCCACAACCTCCCAGGAGCCGTCTGCGCGGGCGTGTACCACCACAGGCTGCAGGCAGTAGTAGGTACCGACGGGTGGTTGGGTACGCTGGAATGCGAACAGGTCGTCGAGCAGGGCAGTCACCTGCTGTTCAGTCCAGCGGTACCCGCGCTGGTACTCTGGGATGTAGAAGCGCTCACCCTCGAGATCCGCAAGCGACCTTAGGGTCAGGGAGGCTGTCGTGCCTGGCATCGAGATATCCCTCCGGTACTTGGACCTGGAAGGACTATCCTGGAACGAAGCGCTCTGCATGGCTCAGAGAGCGCCAGTCAACTACGCCGATTCTTCGCCTTGTGATTTCCCGTATGCGACGCCCTCCTCGTGGTACGAGGAGGGCTGCTGGTTCATGTGTCTCTATGTGTATCGCTGCGACTACCCCTCCCCGTAGAACCCCACCAACATCTCCGTCACCGCCTTCTCATCCTCGCGCGCCAGGCACTCGCGCAGATCGAAGGTCTCCAGCCTTCCAGCCCGCGCCAGATACACCCCCACGCGGCTGATGCTGCGGAAGGGCGCCTTGCCGTCCATGCCGTAGCGGTTGGCCAGGGCGGCGTAGCAGACCACCTGGCGGATGGCCTTGATGCCCACGTAGCAGTGCTGCTGGGTCTTGACGTCGATGAGGGTGCCGTCCACGGCCAGGTCGGCGTCGGCGCCGTACAGCTTGCGGGTGGCCACGCCGAACTCGGGGTTGAAGTGGATGCGGCGCTGGGGCTCGAAGTCCTGCCAGGGCACTAGCTCGACCATGGCCTTCAGCTCGTCGAGGGTGGCGCGAGGGATGGGGCGCTCGATGATCTCCACCGCCTTGTGGTAGCTGAAAGCCCACCAGGTGGGCGCGCGGAAGAAGGAGACGGCGTAGGCCAGCATGATGGTAGCGCGCACCTGGTCGTCGGTGAGCGGGGTGCCCTTGCGGATGCTGGCGTGCACGGCCAGCGCGGGCTCGATGTGCGCCAGCACGGCCTCGCTGACGTCGGGCGGGAAGCAGGACCAGTCGGCCTGCAGGAAGGCGATCCCGCGCGGGACGGCCTTGTAGTGGCCCTTGCAGGGGTAGCGCTGGAACAGGCCCTGGCACAGCAGCAGCTCGAAGGCCGTGCCCAGGGTGCCGGCGTGGAAGCCTGACGGTTGGATCACTGCGGGCACGCGTGCGGGGACGTTGGGCTTGTTGATGTGATGATTGAGGAAGCGACGCGCGGACGTGTCGCGCAGAACAGCGGTCATGGACATGACTGTCTCCGTATGCGGCGAGTTGAAAAGGTGCCGCCGAAGGCTATTTAACGCGAAATCACGAAAACGTCACATATGTGAACAAGAGGTCTCCGCGCGAAGTTTGCGTGTGGTTTGGGCGCAACGCTGATGCAAAGTGGTGTATCAGAGAGCCGAAAATGCACTGAACAAGGCTGAAAAAAATTCGAGATGGGCCTGATCCATGAGCGCCTGGGGCTGTTTCTGCAGCAGACTTCATCACAACATTTCGCGCCCCGGTGTTGCCCCTACATGGTGCAGCCCGGCGAGGCCCATCTCTGCTACACTCGACCCACCATGAGCATCGCCCTCGACGCCTACCTGGACCTCACCGCCGACGACGTGGCCGTCCAGTGGAGGCGTGTCCTCGGGCGCCAGCCGCGCCCGCGCCAGGAGCCCTACCTGCCGGTGGAGACCCTGCTCTGCTTCGGCCTGTTCTACCTGCTGGACCCCCACGGCTACGGTGGCAGCAACATCCACGAGGCGCCCGCCGTGGTGCACACCCTGGCCGCCCTGTTCCAGCGCACGCCGGGCTCCATCACCAGCAAGATGCTCAACATGGACGGCTCCCGCGCCAACTGCGCCCAGTGGGAGCCCGCCCTGTTCCAGGTGCTCACCACCACTC
>CAZEJJ010000300.1:0-4596 GCA_964512185.1 uncultured Enterobacterales bacterium
CGCGAGCCTGCGCTCGCGGGCCACAGCGCTGGGCACCGGATCGGGCATGGAGGCGCGCGTCTGGCGGATCAGCTCACTGGCCTGGGCGCGGCGGCAGGGGCGGGCCATGCGCGCCAGGGTGGCGTCGCAGCCTGACTGCTGTACGCTGCAGAGCACGGCTTCGAGGGCGCCGCCCGCCTCGGCGGCTCGCAGCTCTGCGACGATGGTCCGCAGCGGGGCGGAGCTACTCCTCCTGCCGCCCGGTGGCCTCCACCGGCAGGCTCAGGTTGCCGTCCTCGTCGATGACCTGGAAGCTGAACGTGTAGTCGCCCGCGCTGGCGCAGAGCACGTCGTCCTGGTCCTCACGGAAGCTGGCGGAGCAGGCGCCGTCGGCGCAGACCAGCATGTAGCTGCTCACCTCAGAGCTGCCCTCGCTGACGGTGACCAGGTTGTTGTCCATGTCGAAGGCCTCGATGGTCTCCACGCCCTGGGGGTCGGAGACATCGCAGATGGCCATCCACTGGTAGAACTTGTCGCCCTCGCCGGCCTGGTAGCAGTAGGCGTCGGCGCTCAGCACCACGGGGGCGTCGGGATCGGCGTCGGCGTCGGTGTCGGCGTCGGAGTCGGCGTCGGTGTCGGCGTCGGAGTCGCTGTCGGAGTCCGTGTCGCTGTCGGCGTCGCTGTCTGTGTCGGTGTCGCCCTCGGTGGTGTCGGGGCCGCTGTCCTCCTTCTCTCCGCAGGCGAGCAGGGGCAGCATCAGGGCCAAGGGGAGCAGCAAGGGGCTGAGACGCATGATTCCTCCAGGGTTGCGCGCTGGGGATCTTGCCAGCTGCGCCCGCTTCCCGCAATCGGAAGGGCGCCCTCGCTCGGGTTAGGGCCGCCGGGAACCGCTCTCCGGGAGCCCTGCCTGACCCGCTCTCCTGCCGACGACATCGCCCTGGTGCGGCGCCAGACCCGGGTCAGCTCGCCCTGGCTGTGCCCCGAGCTGCGCCTGCACCTGGTGGACCACAGCTGCCCCTGGTGGCGCAGCACTCCGGCGCAGCTCTCGGAGCAGGGCATCGCGGAGCCCTTCTGGGCCTTCGCCTGGGCGGGGGGCCAGGCCATGGCGCGCCTGCTGCTGGACCGGCCGGAGCTGGCCCGAGGGCGGCGGGTGCTGGACCTCGGCGCGGGGGGAGCCGTCGCCGGTATCGCCGCCGCACGGGCCGGCGCCGCCCAGGTGCTGGCGGCCGACATCGACCCGCTGGCCGGCGTTGCCGCCGCCCTCAACGCCTCCCTCAACGACGTGGCGCTGCGCACCACCAGCCGCGATCTGCTGGGCACGGCGGTGTCCTGCGAGCTGCTCCTGGCCGCCGACATGAGCTACGAGGCGCAGCTCACGGGCCGGCTGCTGGCCTGGCTGGGACCCCTGGCCGAGCGCGGCTGCACCGTGCTGCTGGCCGACCCCGGGCGGGGCTTCCTGCCGCAGCGCGGCCTGCAGCCGCTGGCCTGCTACGACGCGCCAGCCGACAACGCCATGGACGGCAGCTCGCTGCGCCCCACCCCAGTGTACCGCCTGATCTGAACGGGCCTACTCGGCGCCGATGGCGCGCTCCACGGTCTCCAGGGCGAAGACATCGTAGTTCTGCTCGTGATCCTCGATCTGCAGCTCCAGGCGCGCCGCGTGGGCCTGGTGGATGGCCAGGCGCACGTCGAACAGCTCCAGGTTGGCCAGGTGCAGGTCTTCCGCGGCCGCGCCGATGGCCTGCCTGGCGGCGTCGCCGCGGCTGGCCGGCTCCTCGCGCCACCGGCCCACCAGCCGCTGGTACTCCCGCAGGGCGTGCCAGCGGTTCTCCCAGGCCTCGCGCAGCTCCGGCCAGGCGCTGGAGTTGAGGGCCATGCCGCGCGCCTGGTGGAGCAGGTCGAGGTAGCGATCCTGATCGGAGGCGCGCACCTGCTGCATCCACTCCCAGTAGGCGGGGAACTCGAGCGACACCAGCTCTTCGGCCCAGGCCTGGTCGAACCAGGGCGTGGGCGCGGCCAGGGCGCTGGAAGGGAGGAGCAGGGCGAAGGCCAGGAAGACGACTCTGCGCATGGCGACCTCGGGCTGGGCGGCGGACCGCCCGGGCGGTGTTCCTTTGATCCGGAGGGTGGGCGAGGCGCGCTGCGGGCCGATCCTCGCCCGGACCAGGGGGCCCCACCGGGTACCAGGTGGAGCATCCCCTGAGTGGAGAGCAACCGCTGTGTGGATCCAGCCAGCCTGAAGCGGCACGGGGAGGTTAGGAGCCCGCCACATCTTCAATCGCCGAGGTTCGGCCGTGGAACTGATCAACTCAATCGCCAGCGGGGCCTCGGGGATCGTCTGGGGCTGGCCCGACGCCTTCCCCTTCCTGGTGGGCCTGCTGCTGGTCACCGGCCTGTTCACCACCGTGGTGCTGCGCTTCGTGCAGCTGCGCTACGTCAAGCATGGCATCGACGTGATCCGCGGCAAGTACGACGATCCGGAGCACGCCGGCGACCTGTCCCACTTCCAGGCCCTCACCACCGCGCTGTCGGCCACCGTGGGCATCGGCAACATCGCCGGCGTGGCCACCGCGATCCACTACGGCGGCCCCGGCGCCCTGTTCTGGATGTGGGTCACCGCCATCTTCGGCATGGCGCTCAAGTTCGCCGAGTGCACCCTGTCCATGGAGTACCGCACCATCCTGCCCGACGGCTCCGCCTCGGGCGGGCCCATGTACTACATCGAGAAGGGCCTGGGCCCCAGGTGGAAGCCCCTGGCCGTGGCCTTCGCGGCCTTCGCGGTCATCTCCAGCTTCGGCTCGGGCAACGCCATCCAGGCCTTCACCGTGGCCGACCAGCTGCGGGCCGACCTGGCCATCCCCACCTTCGTCACCGGCCTGGTGCTGGCCTCGGTGGTGGCGGCCGTGATCCTCGGCGGCATCAAGCGCATCGGCAAGGTCACCAGCCAGCTGGTGCCCTGGATGGCCGCCATCTACGTGGGCGGCGGCCTGCTGGTGCTGGCCATGAACGCCGCCGACCTGCCCGTCACCCTCGGCAGCATCTTCGCCGCCGCCTTCCAGCCCGCGGCCCAGGTGGGCGGCTTCGCTGGCGGCACCTTCATCTTCATGCTCACCTGGGGTGTCAAGCGCGGCATCTTCTCCAACGAGTCCGGGCAGGGCTCCGCCCCCATCGCCCACGCCGCCGCCAAGACCGACGAGCCGGTGCGCGAGGGCCTGGTGGCCATGCTGGGCCCCATGATCGACACCCTCATCATCTGCACCATCACCGGCCTGGTCATCCTGGTCACCGGCACCTGGAACAGCCTGACCCCCGACCAGGTCCCGGTCAACGCCCAGTCGGCCATCACCGTGGTGCAGGCCGAGGGCGTGGTGGGCACCAACGGCGCGATCGCCGAGGCCGCCCTGCTCAGCGGCGACGTGGCGGTCCAGGCGGGCACACCCAGCGGAGCCGCCTTCGTGCGCAACCACGCCGTGGTGGGCCAGCCCCGCCTGCTGGACTCCGAGGGCTCACCCTGGACCGGCACCCTCGGCGCCGTCGACGGCGTGCTGGACTTGGAGACCGCCCCGGATCTCACCCTGGCGGGCGACATGGCCCTCAACGGCTCGCCGCTCACCGCCCAGTCCTTCCGCCAGGGCCTGGCGCCCATCTTCGGCGCCTGGGGCCACCTGATCGTCACCCTGGGGGTGCTGCTCTTCGGGGTCTCCACCGCCATCTCGTGGAGCTACTACGGCGACCGGGCCACCGTGTACCTGCTGGGGCCACGCTACGTGCTGCCCTACAAGCTGGTGTTCTGCCTGATGCAGTTCCTGGGCGCCATCGTGGCCCTCGAGGTGGTGTGGAACTTCGGCGACACCGCGCTGGGCTTGATGGCCCTGCCCAACCTGCTGGCCCTGATGCTGCTGTGGCGCAAGACCCGCAGCATGTCCAAGAACTACTTCACGCGCATGAAGGCGCAGGGTCGTGCCGGCTAGCTGCTCCCGCGTCATCGGCTTCGACGACGCGCCGTTTTCGCGCGCCTGGCGCGGCGACGTGCCCGTGGTGGGTGTGATGATGACCGGCGCCCGGGTGGACGGCGTGCTGCGCGGCCGGGTGCGCCGCGACGGGGCCAACGCCACGCGCTCCCTGGCGGCCCTGGTGGGCCAGGGGCGCTTCGCGGGCCAGGCGCAGGCGGTGCTGCTGCAGGGCATCACCCTGGCGGGCTTCAACGTGGTGGACATCCGCGCGCTGGCCGAACAGCTGGGGCTGCCCGTGCTGGTGGTGGCCCGCCGCCAGCCCGACCTGCAGGCCGTGCGCCGCGCGCTGCTCGACAAGGTCCCCGGAGGCCGGCGCAAGTGGCGCCTGGTCCAGCGGGCCGGTCCCATGGAGCCCTGTGGTGAGCTGTGGCTGCAGCGGGCCGGGATCGACGCCGGGCGCGCTCGGCGGCTGCTGGCGGCTCACACGCTTCACGGCAAGCTGCCCGAGCCCCTGCGCCTGGCCCACCTGGTGGCGGGCGCCCTGCAGCGCGGAGAGAGCCGGGGCAGAGCCTAGGAGCCCTCGGGAAAGCTCATGTCTACTGCGACCCACCAGTGCCTACTGCGACGCGTCCTGCTTGCAGCGAACGACACGGACGTAGTTGTC
>CAZEJJ010000301.1:0-4575 GCA_964512185.1 uncultured Enterobacterales bacterium
CGGAGTCGAAGCCCTCGTCCACGGAGCCGTCGCCGTCGTTGTCCAGGCCGTCGCATTCCTCTGTGTCGAAGCAGTCGGCGGTGCCGTCACCATCGACGTCCATGTCCTCGTCCACCAGGCCGTCGCAGTCGTTGTCCACGCCGTCGCACAGCGAGCTGCAGTCCTGCAGGGCGTAGACACCGTTCAGGTCGAAGCCGTCGGCTCCGGAGGTGTGCAGTGAGGCATCGGTGGTGTCCACCACCATGACGCTGCTCACGCCCGCCAGTCCGCCCAGATCGAAGGTGGATTGCACGTTGGAGCGATCGCAGGCCGGCATGTTGCTGGCTTCACCCAGCAGCACCCAGCTTCCGCTCACCTCGTCCAGCGCGTAGACCTCGGCGGTCTCCTCAGGGTAGCTGCCGCAGGCGGTGTAGGTCTTCTCGTACACCAGCAGATCGTCACCGTCGCCGTCGCTGAGCGCGCAGTCGAAGTCCACCACAGCCCAGCCGCCGAAGCCGAGGCTGAAGAACCCGCCTTCCACATCCACCGACTCGTGCTCCAGGGCCGCGTAGGGATCGGACCGCAGGCTGGACACATCCGAGCCGTCGGCCTCCTGGCCCTGCTCGGAGTAGGAGACGTCGGTGGCGGCGTAGGGAGCCGCGAGCGCACCCTCGTCGACACCCGGGTTGACCTCGGCGTCGGTGTCGTCGCAGTCATCTTCGCAGGTGGTCCAGCCGTCGCCGTCCTCGTCGTAGCCCTCGTCGATCTCGCAGTCCAGGTCGTTGTCGATGCCGTCGCAGAGCTCCTCTTCGGAGCACAGCACCTCGCCGTCACCGTCGGTGTCCACGTTGTAGGCACCCGCCGGCAGGGACCAGCTGGTCTGCGTGCCCTCGCTGTCATCGTAGGTGACCCAGGCCTCGGAAAGCTCGAGGTAGGGCGCGTCGGAGCCACAGTCTCGAGTGAGCGCGTAGGAGATGCTGTCGGCGTCCACCGCGGTGCCGCCGCCGGTCCCGGCGACATCCACCGACCAGCTGAGCTCCACCGTGCCATCTCCGTTGTCGGTCTCGCTGTCGGGCGCCACGCTGAAGTCGCTCGCCGTCCAGCTGGCGGGCACGGTGTCGGTCAGGGTGCCCGCGCCGTCGTCGTAGCCCACGTTGCGCACGGTGAGGGTGACGTCCACCTCGGAGCCGTCCACCTCCGCCAGCTTGCCCGCGGTGAGCACCGCGTTGCTGGACTGGTAGGACCAGATGTTGTACTGCGCCTGCACGCCATAGCTGCCCGCCCAGTCTTCCAGGTCGTCCACGCCGTCACCGTCGGTGTCCCAGCCAGCGTCGATGTAGGTGGCCAGCACCAGGGGCACTTCCTCGCCGTACCAGTCGTAGCTCTGGCCCGAGGTGGTGGTGGTGCCGTTGTCCACGCACCACCAGGCGTCGTTGCCCAGGTAGGGGCTGTAGTAGCCGTTGTCGGTGGTCCAGGAGCCGTAGTACAGCGTCAAGGTCTCGCCGGGCACCAGCTCGATGACACCGATGAGCTCGCCTTCCACGAACATGGACTGGGTGGTGGCGCTGGTGTACAGCGCGTGCTCGTCGATGCAGATGTCGTAGACACCCAGGTTGGTGAAGCTCACCGTGGCGCTGCCGCCGCTCTCCACCTGCAGCCAGCCGCGGGCGTGGGCCTGCCACAGGGTCAGGCACTCGTCGGGCTCCACCTCGGGGCAGTCGTCCTCGCCGCAGTCCAGGTCCTCGTCCACAGACCCGTCGCAGTCGTCGTCCACCTCGTTGCAGACCTCGGCCGCGTCGGGGTTGAGGTCGGCGTCGGTGTCGTCGCAGTCGCCGTCGCAGCTGGTCCAGCCGTCGCCGTCGCTGTCGAAGCCCTCGTCCACCTCGCCGTCGCCGTCGTTGTCCACACCGTCGCATTCCTCTGTGTCGAAGCAGTCGGCGATGCCGTCACCGTCGACGTCGAGGTCTTCGTCCACCTCGCCGTCGCCGTCGTTGTCGACGCCGTCGCATTCCTCTGTGTCGAAGCAGTCGGCGGTGCCGTCGGCGTCGGAGTCGAAGCCCTCGTCCACCTCGCCGTCGCCGTCGTTGTCCACGCCGTCGCATTCTTCGACGTCGAAGCAGTCGGCCACGCCGTCGGCGTCGCTGTCGTGGCCCTCGTCCACGGAGCCGTCGCAGTCGTCGTCGAGGCCGTTGCAGAGCTCCTCGGCGCCGGGATTGACCGCGGCGTCGTCGTCGTCGCAGTCGCTGTCATCGTCGGTGGTGCCCGTGGGAGCCTCGCAGGCGTCCACGGCGCTGTCGGCGTCGCCGTAGCCGTCTCCGTCCGCGTCGGCGTACCAGCTGCCCTGGTCGGAGACGTCGTCATCGTCATCATCCACCAGGCCGTCGCAGTCGTTGTCCACGCCGTCACAGACTTCGCTGGCGGCGGGGTTGATGGCCGCGTCGCCGTCGTCGCAGTCGGTGTCGTCGTCCACGTAGCCATCGGGCTGCTCGCAGGCCACCAGGCTGCTGCCGGCGTCGCCGAAGCCGTCGCCGTCTGCGTCGGCGTACCAGCTGTCCTGGTCGGAGATGTCCGGATCGTCGCCGTCCACCAGGCCGTCGCAGTCGTTGTCCACACCGTCGCAGACCTCGAGATCCATCTCGTAGGAGTAGGCCAGGTCCACGCAGTACAGCAGGCCGCCGGGGTTGGAGTAGGCGCTGCCGCCGGACTGGGCCCAGTTCCAGACCTCCCACTCGAGGGTGTTCTCGCCCTCCACCACGGACCCGGTGAGGTCCCAGCTGTCGGAGGGTGCGAAGTAGTTGTACTCGGTGGAGTCGGAGCCCACGCTGCTGGCGTTCAGCCAGGCCTCGTAGGAGTTGTCTGCGCCCATCTCCAGGCTGGCGCTGAGATCCCAGGCGCCCTCCTGCACGGTGAAGGAGCGGAAGATGGAGTGGACCTCGTCGCCCTCCGGGTCGGTCTCCAGGTACTCGTCCCAGATCCACTCGGCGCCGTCGATCTCCACCGTCCAGCGGGAGTTGCCGTCGTAGGTGAGCACGGCGTCGCTGCCGTCCTCCAGCAGGTTGAGGCCGTCCTCTGCGGAGCAGAACTGCTCTTCGACCAGGCACTCCTCCATGCAGTCCGCGAAGCCGTCGCCGTCGGTGTCGAAGCCCTCGTCCACTTCGCAGTCGCCGTCGTTGTCCAGGCCGTCGCAGAGCTCTTCTTCGGCGCAGTCCACCACTCCGTCGCCGTCGCCGTCGATCTCGTAGGCCGCGGCGGGCAGAGACCAGGAGATCTCGTCGCCGGCGCCGTCGAAGTACACGACGGAGGCCGGATCCAGCTCCAGGTAGGCCAGGTCGGAGGAGCAGTCCCGCTCCATGGCGTAGGACAGCTCAACCATGTCCAGCACCAGGCCGCCGCTGGTGCCCAGCAGGTCCACTTCCCAGAAGACCGTGACGCTGCCGTCGGCCTCGTCCTGCTGCAGGTCGGGCTCGACGCTCCAGTAGTCGACGGTCCATCCCGCCGGGATGCTGTCGCTGAACGTGCCGCTGGCGTCGTCGTAGCCCAGGTTGCGGGACACCAGGGTGACCCACACCTCGCCGCCCGAGACAGCGGCGGTCTTGCCTGCGGTGAGCACTCCGTGAGCGGACTGCCATGACCAGATGTTGTAGTTGGCCTGCACGCCGAAGCTGCCGGCCCAGTCCACGTCGTCATCGACGCCGTCGCCGTCTTCGTCGGTGGTGGTGGACGGGAAGTAGGACAGCGTGCCGGGGATCTCCTCGCCGTACCAGTCGAAGCTGGCGCCGCCCGCGGCGTACTGGCCGTTCTCGACACACCACCAGGCGGGGTTGCCCAGGTAGGGGCTGTAGTAGCCGTTGTCGGTGGTCCAGGAGCCGTAGTAGACGGAGTAGGAGTCGCCGGGGGCGATCTCGGCCGGGCCGCTCAGCACCTCGTCGTCCACGAAGAAGGTCTGCGTGTCGTCGGAGGTGTAGAGCACCTGCTCGTCGATGCAGATGTCGTAGGGGCCGGTGTTGGTGAAGGTCACGACCGCGCTGGAAGACGACAGGATCTCGATGAAGCCGCGCGCGTGCGCCTGCCAGATGGTCAGGCACTGGTCGGGCTCGGCCTCGGGGCAGTCCTCGACGCAGACGTCCTCCTCGTCCACGTCGCCGTCGCAGTCGTTGTCTACTGAGTCGCAGACTTCTTCCGCGCCGGGGTGGACGGCGCCGTCGTCGTCGTCGCAGTCGCTGTCGTCATCGCTGCTGCCCGAGGGCTGCTCGCAGGCGGTGACGGTGCTGTCGGCGTCGCCGTAGCCGTCGCCGTCCGCGTCCACGTACCAGCTGCCCTGGCCCGTCACGTCGGGATCGTCGTCATCCACCAGCCCGTCGCCGTCGTTGTCGACGCCGTCGCATTCCTCTGTGTCGAAGCAGTCGGCGGTGCCGTCGGCGTCGGAGTCGAAGCCCTCGTCAACCTCGCCGTCGCCGTCGTTGTCGACGCCGTCGCACTCCTCTGTGTCGAAGCAGTCCGCCGTGCCGTCGGCGTCGGAGTCGAAGCCCTCGTCAACCTCGCCGTCGCCGTCGTTGTCGACGCCGTCGCATTCCTCTGTGTCGAAGCAGTCGGCGG
>CAZEJJ010000302.1:0-4528 GCA_964512185.1 uncultured Enterobacterales bacterium
TCATCGTGCTGTCGGTCATGGCCGGCTTCGAGATCGACATGCGCGACAAGATCCTCGGGTCCAACGCCCACATCGTGGTGCTGGCCTACGGCGGCGCCATCGAGGATCCCGACACGGTGTTGGCCTCCTGCGAGCAGGTGCGCGGCGTGGTGGCGGCGGCGCCCTTCGTCTACACCGAGATGATGCTGCGCTCTCCCTTCGGCTCCTCCGGGGTCATCATCAAGGGCATCGACCCGGAGCTCACGCCCAAGGTCACCGACCTGCGCGAGAACCTCAAGATCGGCCCCGAGGGCCTGCTGCAGCGCGACGAAGACAAAGACGCCCTGCTGCGCATGCTCTCCGAGCCGCCCGCCGTGATCACCCAGGACGTGGACGACACCGAGCAGCTGCCCGGGGTGCTGGTGGGCCAGGAGCTGGCCGACGCGCTGCGGGTCTACGTGGGTGACAAGGTGCACCTCATCAACCCGGTGAGCGACGGCACCACCGGCCCCTTCGGCACCCCCATCCCCAAGGTCAAGTCGCTGCGGGTGGTGGGCATCTTCTACTCGGGCATGTACGAGTACGACACCAAGTGGGTCTACATGCACAACCAGGACGCGCAGGCGTTTCTGGGCATGCAGGACACGGTCACCGGCGTGGAGATCCGGGTGGACGACATCTACGGTGTGGGCTCCATCTCAGAAGACCTGGAGACCGCGCTGTCCTACCCCTTCTACACGCGCCACTGGAAGAACCTGAACCTCAAGCTCTTCTCCGCGCTCAAGCTCGAGAAGATCGTCATGGGGCTGATCCTGAGCCTCATCGTCATGGTGGCCAGCCTCAACATCGTTGGCACGCTGATCCTGGTGGTGCTCACCCGTGGCCGAGAGATCGCCATCCTGCGCGCCATGGGGGCCTCCGCCACGGCCGTGCGCCTGGTGTTCGTGCTCGAGGGCGTGGTCATCGGCCTGGTGGGCACCCTCATCGGCTCGCTGCTGGGGCTCATCGGCTGCTTCGCGCTGGACCGCTACAAGTTCCCCCTCGACGCCGATGTCTACTACCTGGACTCCCTGCCGGTGGTCATCGAGCCCGCCACCATCGCCTTCGTCATGTACACGGCGGTGATGATCTGTTTCTTCGCCACGCTCTACCCTGCGTCCGAAGCCGCTCGCCTGGACCCGGTAGAGGGACTCCGATACGAGTAGCCATGGTCGACCTCCCCCTCGAAACCAAGCCCAGCACGGGCAAAGCGCCCAGCCTGTCCAGCGCCGGGGGCGGGCTGTCGCTCAGCACCCGAGAGCTGCACAAGACCTTCGTCAAGGGCGGGCACGAGATCCACGTGCTGCGTGGGATCGATCTGGAGATCGGCGCGGGCGAGCGCGTGGCGGTCTCCGGGCCCTCCGGCTCCGGCAAGTCCACCTTCCTGCACGTGGTGGGCACCCTGGACCGTCCCAGCCAGGGCCAGGTGCTGCTGGGTGGCCGCGACGCCTTCGCGGGCGACTCCCGCGAGGTGGACACCCGCCGCAACCGCAAGATCGGCTTCGTCTTCCAGTTCCACCACCTGCTGGGCGACCAGACCGCGCTGTGGAACGCCGCCATGCCCGCGGTCATCAGCGGCATGCCCAGGGCCGAGGCGCGCGACCACGCTGAGGAGCTGCTGGTGCGGCTCGAGCTGGGCGATCGGCTCAACCATCGCCCTGGCGAGCTCTCCGGCGGCGAGCAGCAGCGCGTGGCCATCGCCCGCGCCATGGTCATGAGACCGGGCCTGCTGCTGGCCGACGAGCCCACCGGCAACCTGGATCCCCGCACCGCGCGCGGCGTCTTCGATCAGCTGCTGGCGCTGCACGCCGAGGTGGGCTGCACCCTGGTCGTCGTCACCCACTCCCGCGACCTGGCCTCCCTGTTCCCGCGGGTGCTGCGCCTGGCCGACGGCCGCTTCGATGACGGCGAGGTGGCCTCGTGATGCGCTCCCTGCTGCGGCTGCTGCCCGCTCTCCTGCTGCTGCTGGCACCGCTGGCCTCGGCCTGGGCCGAAGCCCCGGCCAGCGCCGAAGGCGTGGTCTCCTCGGTGGTCATCACCGGTACCAGGCGCGTGGAAGACGCCGCCATCCGCGCCCGCATCGACCTGCGCGAAGGCGAACAGCTCAACGCCTGGAAGGTGCGCCGCGACATCCGCTCCATCTACCGCAGCGGCCTGGTGGACGATGTCCGGGTCGACGTGGCGCCCGCCGCCCAGGGCGAAGGCGTGGTGGTGGCCTTCATCATCGTCGAGAAGCCCGCCATCCGGCAGGTCAAGGTGGACGGCAACAAGAAGATCGACGAAGACGACATCCGCGAGGTCATCGACATCCCGGCCTTCGCCGTGCTCAACGACGCCGATGTCAAGGTCAACGTGCAGCGCATCCGCGATCTGTACATCGAAAAGGGCTACTTCCTGGCCGAGGTGGATCCCGTGGTGAGCGAAGTCGCCGACCACCAGGTGGAGCTCACCTTCGACATCACCGAGAACCGCAAGGTGCTGGTGTCGCGCATCGACATCTCGGGAAACGACAGCCTGGCCGACCGCAAGATCCGCCGCTTCATGGCCACCAAGCAGGCGGGCGTGGCCCCCTGGCTCACCAGCTCCGGCACCTTCCTGGAGTCGGATCTCGAGAACGACGTCTACGTGGTGCGCTCGGTCTACCTCGAGGAAGGCTACGTCGATGTGGCGGTGGATCCCCCGCGGGTCTACCTGAGCCCCGACAAGCGCCACATCCACGTCAACATCCACGTCGAGGAGGGCGTGCGCTACCGCCTGGGCAAGGTGGATGTCGAAGGTGAGTGGGTGCCCGAAGAGGGCCTCACCCCCGAGGCCGTGCAGCGGCTCATCGACGGCGACTCGCTGGACGAGGTGGAGCGCGACAGCCGCCGCGAGCTGGGCGAATCGGTGGCCTACTACCGCGGGGCCGTGGGCTACGGCGGCAAGGGCGGGGCGGCGGCGCGCGACGCGCTGGCCCCCGGCGAGTGGTTCAAGCTCACCCAGCTGCAGGCGGTCATGCAGGACATCTCCGACCTGTACGCCGACCAGGGCTACGCCTTCGTCAACGTGGTGCCGCTCACCGAGACTGACCCCGAGCGCGAGATCGTCGACATCACCTTCGACATCCAGAAGGGCGAGAAGGTCACCATCGGGCGCATCAACATCTCGGGCAACGACCCCACCTTCGACAAGGTGGTGCGCCGCGAGGTGCCCATCAACGAGGGTGACTGGTACTCGGGCCGCGCCATCAAGGAGGCCCGCGCGCGTCTCGAGCGCCTCGGGTTCTTCGAAGAGGTGCGCATCTCCACGCCGCGAGGCGACGGCGAGAACGTGCTCGACATGAACATGGAGGTCACCGAGCAGCCCACCGGCAGCTTCTCCGCCCAGGCCGGCTTCTCCAACCTCGAGAACTTCGTCTTCGGGCTCAACGTCTCCAAGAACAACTTCCTGGGCCTCGGCTACGTCATGTCCGCGGCGATCAACATCTCCAGCCGCCGCCAGCAGGGCAACCTCAGCTTCTTCGATCCCTACTTCCTGGATTCTCGCTGGACCCTGCAGGTCAACGCCTACGCCCTGTCGCGGCAATGGATCGAAGATGAGTACCAGCGCGGCGGCTCCATCGCCATCGGCCGCTACCTCGACGCCCGCGACGACGTGCGCCTCACCCTCGACTACACCATCGAGGACGCCGGCCTCAACATCATCGACTCCTACAAGAAGCGCCTGCTGGGGGGCGAGCTGTACCGCTCCGGCCTCACCTCCACCATGGGGCTCAACTTCAACGTCGACAAGCGCAACAACCGCATCATGGCTACGCGCGGCTACTACAGCAGCCTGGCCACCGAGCTCTCGGGTGGCTTCCGCACCGGCGAAGACGAGGTCCTCTCCCTGCTGGGAGGGCAGTTCAACTTCTGGGAGAGCCGCTTCAACTTCCGCTACTTCAAGCCGGTCATCCCTGGCGGCGAGTGGGTGATCTTCCGCTACAACCTCACCCTGGGCTACATCAAGTCCACCGACGGCACGGTGATTCCCTACATCCACCGCTACCGCGCGGGTGGCATCAACTCCGTGCGCGGCTTCGACTGGTACAGCCTGGGGCCCGCCATCCGCGGCACCGGCTATCGCTCCGGCAACAGCGGCTACCTGGGCAGCAACTTCGTGGGCTCCGACGATCCCACCATGCCCGAGGATCGCCTGGTGGTGGGCGGCACCGAGACCTGGGTCAACAACATCGAGCTCGAGATCCCGGTGGTCAAGGCCGCCGGCATCAGCACCGTGGTGTTCTTCGACGCGGGCAACGCGTTTGGCGATCCCTGGGGCAACGGCCACATCAACCCCCTGGATCTTCGCACCAGCTACGGCTTCGGCGTGCGCTGGTTCAGCCCCCTGGGCCCGCTGCGCTTCGAGTGGGGCTTCCCCGTCAAGCCGCAGGAGGGCGAGCGCAAGGCCGTGTTCGATTTCAGTATCGGCTCGTTCTTCTAGTGCCCGTGCCCAGAAGTACCTGCCCACCCTGCTGGGCGGCCAGATACTT
>CAZEJJ010000303.1:0-4489 GCA_964512185.1 uncultured Enterobacterales bacterium
CTGGAGGCTCTCGCTACGACATGAACCGGCGGCAGGTCTGCCGCCTCTTTCCCGAAGGCTCCTAGCTACACAACTCCACCACCACCCGCCCGGGGTAGCGATGTCGCTGGAATGGAGGGGGTCGGAGGCGTCGAGGCGGGACTGTGGCCGATGGAGGCGTTGTGGTGCTCGAGGCGCTGGTGGTTGTTCTTGCGACGCGCCAAGGGCCTGTAGGGCTGCCGGGAAGTGTTGGGGACGCTTCACCGTGACGATCTCCCGCTTGACAACCCTGGTCGCAGCCTCTACCGTTCAGAAAGGAGCCGATGGATGGCTCGTGCACTTATGGAATTTGGAGTATCAAGCGCGATTATCGAAGGGGACGAGATCTTGAGCCGGCACGCACCCATGACCATCGCCTTCGCCACCCACAGCGTGCCCATTCACGGCGACACCCCTTGGGAGCGCTGCCTGGGCGGCTCTGAATCCGCCATGCTCTTCGCGGCCCGGGGGCTGGCGGCGCGCGGCCACGACGTGGATGTGTTCACGCGCTGCGAGGCCCCGGGAGTGTACCAAGGCGTCACCTACCACGACCTGGGGCAGCTGGGCGAGCAGGCGCGGCTGCGCTGCTGGGACGTGTTCGTGTCGCTGCGCTTCGTGGATCTGCTGCAAAGAGACATCCGCGCCGCGCTGCGCCTCTTGTGGTGCCAGGACGTGCTGGCGGGCATGCCGGTGCGCGACTGGCTGGCCTGGTGCGACGGCCTGGTGTTCGTCAGCGAGTGGCACCGCCAGCAGACCATCAGCGCCCACCCGGACATCGAGCCCTGCAGCGCGGTGGTGCGCAACCCGGTCGATCTGGAACTCGTACCCCCCTCTGCCGATAACGGCGGTACAAGGCCCTATATTGCTGCACCTGTCGCGGCCTGAGCGCGGGCTGCAGCCGCTGCTGCGGGCCTGGCCGGGCATCCGCGCGCGGGTGCCGAGCGCCCGGCTGCAGGTGGCGCGCTACCGCTCCTTCAACGAGCCGCGTGGTTCGCAGATCGAGGCCTTCTGCCTCTCGATGGACCAGGCGGTGCAGCAGACCCCGGGAGCGAGCCACGCAGGCCACCTGCCCAAGCCCGAGCTGTACCAGCTCATGGCCAGTGCGGCGCTGATGGTCTACCCGGCGCGCTTCGACGAGACCTCGTGCATCGCGGCCATCGAGGCCCAGGCCTGCGGGACGCCGGTGGTGGCCGTGCGCCGGGGTGCCTTGCCCGAGACGCTCTCGCCAAAGGCCAGCCTGCTGGTGGAGCCCGGGCCGCAGATGGTGGAGGATTTCACGGACGCGGTGGTGGAGCTGCTCTACGATCCGCAGCGGCGCGAGCAGATGGCCCAGGCAGGCCGGGAGCGGGCCAGGCAGCACCACGTGGAGGTCATCGCCCAGGACTGGGAGCGGGTGTTCGTGGAGCTGCTGGAGCAGCGCGCCAGGCTGCGGGAGCCCGCGATCCTGCGCACCCTGGCGGGGCGCGGCGATGGGCAGGCGGCGGGAGGCGCCAGCGCTCCTGGACCGAGCCCCGCCGTGGCCCGCTGGCCGGGCTGGTCCCCTGGGCTGTGGCAGGCCGTGCTGCAGCGGCTGCACGGTGCGCGGAGCATCGCGCTGGTGGGCGACGCCACCATCGTCGGTGAGCTGGCGGCTCGCACCGGGGCCTCGGTGTACCCGGTGCAGCCCATGGACGCGCAGGCCCCGCGCGCCGAGGCCGCCCTGGACACGGGCGCTCTGCTGGCCGCGCCCGAGCGCCCGGCCTTCCTGCGCTGGCTGTCCAGCAGGGTGCAGGGCCAGGGCCCTGTGGTGCACGTGCTGCCGGCGGCGTCCGGCGCGTCCATCCCAGGGCAGCGCGTGCACCCGGTGTACGACGACATCCGGTGCTGGTTCGTCGCGGAGCCCGGCGGCCAGGGCGATGCCCCTGAGGTCGACTTCGGCCTCAGCCTCGAGGCCGAGGTGGAGTGGGGCCAGCCCGCCCGCGCCTGGCTGTTGAGCTACCCGGCGGGCTCCGCTCCGGTGCGCCCGGATCGCACCGAGCGGAAGAGGATCTTCACCCGCTCGGTGCCCACCGTCAGCGTGTGCATGATCGTGCGCGACGCCGCAAGCACCCTGATCACCACGCTGGACTCCGTGCTGCCCATCGCCGACGAGATCCGGGTGCTGGACACGGGCAGCACCGACGCCACGCTGCAGCTGCTGGCGGAGCTCGGCCGGCGCTGTCCCATACCGCTGCTGGTACGCCAGGAGCCCTGGCCAGACGACTTCGCCGCGGCGCGCAACCTCTCGCTGCGGGGCGCCAGCGGGGACTGGATCCTGTGGATCGACGCCGACGAGCGCCTGATCCGCCCCGAGAAGCTGCGGCGCCTGCTGCAGAGCGAGCACTACGAGGCCTACGCCATCAGGCAGCACAACCACATCTTCGACCGCGGCAGCACCAGCGTTGAGATCCCCTTCCGCCTGTTCCGCAACGGGCGCGGCTACCGCTTCTTCGGCGCCATCCACGAGCACCCCGAGCGTGCTCTCAACGAGCCCATCGAGCCCTGGATGATCGCCCCCGAGGTGGACATCCTGCACTACGGCTACCTGACCGAGCCCACCCGCAGGCGCAAGCTGCTGGCCCGCAACCTGGCGCTGCTGATGAAGGACTTCGAGCGCTACCCGGGCCGCAAGCTCACCGACATCCTCTATCTGCGCGACTGCGTCAACCTGGCGCGCTTCGGCCAGCAGGCCGCGGGTCAGGTGCGCCCCGACCACCAGCGCGCCCTGCTGTGGGCCATCGACCGCTTCGAGCGCCGCTACCTGCGCCAGCGCTGCCGCTACTACCACCTGGGCCGGGAGTACTACGACCGGGGTCTGGGGCTGCTGGGCCTGGGTCACGACATCCAGGTCAAGGTGGGCGGCGAGGGAGAGGCCGTGCGCACGCACCGCTATCGCCACGCCGAAGACGCCGTGCAGCTGGCCAACGAGGCCGCCTGGCGGCACGTGAACAGGAACCAGAGGCCACCTCCCGGAGGTTCAGCATGAGCGAGCCCAGCGGCGGCATCATCGCGGGCGCCAGCCCAGTGTCCGACATTCCATCCGACAGGCTCACGGCCGAGGAGCTGGGCGAGCTGCAGCGGCTGGTGGGAGCCCGCAAGGTGATCGAGAGCCAGCTCCAGACCCTGGACCAGCGCCTGGAGCTGCTGGTGCTGGGTGCCCGAGACCGCCGCGGGCTGACCGGACGCGTGAGAGTTCAACCCGAGACCGGCGCCATCGCGCCGGTGGAAGAGCAGGAGGGAAGTCATGGCGTATGAAGGCACGGATCCGATCACCAACATCACCGACAACCTCGATGGCTGGAACCCCCCCGACTACAAGGCCTACCAGCTCCGCGACTACCTGGATTTCCGCGCTGTGTTCGGCACAGGGGCCGTCAGCATCCTGCGGCTGATGGCCAACCGCAGCGCTCACCTCTATGGAGAGCTGGTGCTGCACGACGGCGGTGTGCGCAGCTTCGATACCTTCGGCTTCACCTGCCTGGACAGCGCGCAGGATATCGCCAGCTTCCGCAGCGGGGAGGCATCAGGTACGGAGAAGGTGCGCATCACGGTGGACGGCGACGTGGAGGCGCAGGGGGATCTCAAGGCCGACGCGCAGCTGCAGGGGACCTCGTCGAGCGGGTTCAAGCTGCTCGCGCAGACGGCCACCGGGACCGACAAGGACCTGACGCTGCAGGCTGCGTCGATCATCCACTACGTGCTGGACGGCTCGACCACGGAAAGATGGGGCACGATGGACATAGCCTCATCGGATCGCAGGCTGCTCATCGATGACAAGAACGACGCCACGCAGCAGCTCATCCTCAACTCCAAGAACCTCGTCCTTGCGTGCCAGCTTGGATCTGCAGGCACGATCTTCAAGGTCCAGAACGACTCAGCGGTGTCGCGCTTCGAGGTGAAGCAGTCAGGGGACGTAGTGGACTTCCACGGAAACGACCTCACCATCGATCAGGACGTGAACCTATCGTCGCTGGACGGCGGAAACATGCTCGCCATCACTGGGAGCAACACGGCCGCGAGTCCCCTCGTGGTGCACTTCAGAGGAGTGACCGCCATCGGCGGCGGTGGTGGAACCCAGGACTACACGATCCGGCCCGCAGACAAGATCAGGGTCGTAGATGTCGTGGTCGTAAAGACCGCGGCCAACGCCGGCGGGAGCGACTGGGTTCGCATCCTGAGGGGGACAAGCACGCCGATCACAGACGCTATCTCGCTGGGAAACGACCAGTCCATCGCTCGCCCGACCACCATCAACGACAGCTACTACAACGTGGACACTGACCAGGACCTGGTCATCCGAGCCAGTGAAGGCAGCTCGGGCAACTGTGCCTGCAAGGTCTACGTCTTCTGCATACGTGTCGTCTGACCTTACTTGGAGACACTGCCTATCATGCTCTCTCATCCGTGATCAGATAAGCGGCTTAGAAACTGAAGAATCGCCACGTCGCCCTGG
>CAZEJJ010000304.1:0-4348 GCA_964512185.1 uncultured Enterobacterales bacterium
GTGTCGGTGTCGGTGTCGGTGTCGGTGTCGGTGTCGGTGTCGGTGTCGGTGTCGCTGTCGCTGTCCGCTTCGGGTGACTCGCCACTGTCCGCCTCCTGCTGGCACGAGGCCATCGTCAGGCAGACGGAGAGCAGCAGGATGCTCGGGTGACAGGCCAGGGTCATGAGTACGCCTTCGCTGCTGTGGTGGCCCGGGGCAGGGCCACCAGGTTGGGGAACGGTGGAGAAGCCGCTGAGTCGGAGAGCCGATCACCGGCCGAGCTGTTGCAGGTCATCGACGCCTGCCCCGCTGTCACCGGCGCGACGCGGCGAACGCGCATGCGCTGGCCGCTGCAGCCCTGGCGAGCACAGCTTCCGGGCCCGCGTGCGCTACCTGAGCGCCGCGCCAGCGGCGGCGCGGGTGGTGTCGCGGCAGGAGCGCGTCAGACCTTCGACAGTGCGGCCACTCCTCCGCGAATGGCGCGCTCCCAGCCCCCCGCCTCCGCGCTCCGAGCCCCGCACCCCCAGGCTCGCGCCCCTGCAGCCCACCCCCACCCCGTGTACCCTGAACCCGCGCCCACTCTAGCTCTCAAAGGGACGACATCAGACATGAGCCCCCTGCTCTTCATCCTGCTCGTGAGCTCCTGCAACCACGGCGAACCGCCAGAGGACAGCGCGGCCCCGGAGCCCGCCTCGGTACCGCTGGCCGGCGCCTGCCCTATGGCCGAGGATCTCGGTGGGTTCCTGGTGGTCAGCGGCGCCGAGGATTCTGGTGTGCAGGGCGCGGTGGCCGACGGCGTGGTGCCCATCTCTGTGCTGGAGGAGATCGCGTCCGAGGGCGGCTGCGCGTTGATGCGCCGCAACAACCCCTTCTGCGACCCCGCCTGCGACCCGGGCGAGACCTGCGACTTCAAGGGCGACTGCCTGCCCTACCCCTCCAACCAGGATCTCGGCACCGTCACCATCACGGGCCTGGCCTCCCCTGTGGAGCTGGAGCCCGTCTTCCCGGGCAACACCTACTACGACACCTCGCTGCCCTCGCCGCCCTTCGAGGCGGGCGACCTGGTCACGCTCCGCATGCCGGGCGGTGTGTACGGCCCGGCCAGGCTGCACGGGGTCGGCGTCGAGGCGATCGTCCCGCTGGACGAGGAGTGGTCGGTGGAGGCCGGCGCAGACATGATCGTGCACTGGCAGGCGCCCACCGCCGCGGTGAGCCGCGGTGAGATCGCACTGAGCCTCAACATCGACCAGCACGGCACCAGCCCGGGCACGCTGCTGTGCTCCTTCGAAGACGACGGCGAGGCCACGGTCCCCGCCGCGGTCCTGCAGACCCTGGTGGACACGGGCGTGACCGGTTTTCCGAGCGGCGCCCTGCAGCGTCGCACACAGGACCACGCCGACCTCACGGTGGGCTGCATGGATCTCACGCTGTCCTCGTCCTCCAATGTCGACGTGGACGTGATCGGCTACACCTCGTGCATCAGCGACGCCGACTGCCCGGAGGGGCAGGAGTGCAACGAAGAGCTACAGATCTGCGAGGACATCGAGGGTTAGCCGCAGCCCTCGCTGGTCCAGTAGTAGACCGTGACGATGGCGTCGGCGGTCGGGTACACGTTCTCGTCGAAGACCACGGCGTTCAGGGAGCTGTCGTAGGACCAGCCCTCGCTCATGGGGACGCCGTCCACCGAGACCTCGATGCTGGACTCCATGGGCTTGCCGTCGAGCTGGAAGAAGCCCACGGCCCCGTCGATGCAGGCCGCCGCGAGCTGGGACATGTGGTCTGTCCAGTCCGGAGCGCAGACGCTGAGGAAGACACCGCCGGTGGCGCTCACCGCCTGGTCGTAGTTGGCGAAGGGCTCGGCGCTGCCGCAGCCCCCCGGGACGGGCCCGGCGATGGCGTGGAACACGACGTCGTCGATGTCAGCCTTGTAGGCCTGGGCCTGGGTGACCCAGTTGGACCAGTGCCCCCCGCTGGCCTCCACGTCGCGCTGGATGGTGATGAGGCTCAGGCGAGACTCGGCCCAGTAGTCGTCCTCGAAGAGCCAGTCGCTGTTGACGCTGATGGCGGCGAGCAGGGTGGCGAAGTTCTGGTCGTTGTCGCCGCCGTACATCCCGGGCGCGATCATCGCCAGGGCGGCGTCGGTGGCCTCCGTCGCGGTGAAGGTCTCGTCGATGTACTCGTAGCTGCCATCCACCGTGCCCGAGACGCTCCACACGAACGCGGCCCGGAAGGTGACGTGGTTGTCCAGCAGCGTCTGGAAGAAGGTGGGCAAGGCGGCCACGAAGTACGCCGAGTACTGGTCCTCGGAGGAATTGGGGATGGCCGTGTTGTTGACGTCGAAGATGATGGTGGAGCGGCTCAGCTCACCCACGTCGAAGCTGAGGGTGCGCTCTTCGTCCACCACACCTTCGCCCTGCAGCTCGGCATCGATCTCGCCCAGATCCGTCTCGAAGGCCAGCTCGCTGGTCATCAGCCCGAGATCGTCGGGTGAGTAGCGCACGATCTGTGAGTGGCTCTGGAACGCACCGAGCACCCAGGGCAGGTCGTCGGGCTCCTCCAGGCTGAACCCCTCGGAGCCGTGGAGCGCGACGGATTCGACCTGCATGTCGATGTTGCCGGTGTTGGTCAGGGTGAGCGTGAGCTCGTCCTCGCAGCCGATGCCCACCTCGCCGAAGTCGTAGGAGGTGAGGGAGAGGGTGGCGTTCGCGCCCAGCGCCGTGCCACCCACCGGCACGGACACCGGCTGGGCGGCGTCGGGAGAGCCGCCCACGCTGAAGGACAGCGCGGCGTCCAGCGTGCCGGGCTCCTGCGGCGTCCACAGCACGTCGAGCTGGACCGAGGAGCCCGGGGACAGCATGGGCACATCAGCGAGGGACAGCTCGATGTTGTCCTGGCTGGCGTCGCCCAGGTCGAGCACCAGCAGCTCTTCGTCGCCGGTGTTGCTCAGCGTGATGCTGCCCGACAGGGGTTGATCCACCGGGGTCTCGCCGAGGGCCAGCGAGGCCGGCTCCACGGAGTACTCGACCCCCACGGGAGCCGGCGGCTCCACGGAGCCGGTGTCGATGACAGTGGGCGTCAGACCGAGGCTGCATCCAGCTAGCCAAGCCCAGATCATCGACACCTCCAGCGACCATTTTCACTATGCCGCAGGATCGGAGGCGCATCAAGCGCGCTAAAGTGCCACAGACCCACACTGGAGCAGACGGATGCGCGCCACCCCCCTGATCCTCGCCGCGGCTCTCCTCGGTTGCCCCGGGCCCACCGAAGATTCGCAGGACACCGGCCCCCCAGGCGACACCGACACGCCGCCCGACACCAGCGAGACCGGGGACACGAGCACCTCTCCCTGCCCCACGCCCACGGTCATCTTCGAGGGCACCGACGGCGCCACCCATGACCTGACCGGCTCCTTCCTGTCCGGCGACTACGTCACCCTCGCGGTCCCGGGCACGCTCCGGGTCTGTCCGGGCACCTGGTACTCCCGTGTGCTCGTGCGCGCCGACGTCACGGTGCTCGGCCTGGGCGCCGCCCCCGAGGACAGCGTGCTGTCCGGCGGCCTGAGCGGCACCATCCTCGACGTGTCCGGCCCCGCGGTGACCCTGACCGTCAGCAACGTCACCTTCGACCGCGGCGCAGGGCTGGACGTGGAGCACAACTCCGGCGGCGGCGGGATCTACTGCGAGCAGGACGGCGGGGTGATCGTCTCGGACGCCATCTTCTCGGCCAACGAGGCAAACGACGGGCCCGGCATGTACACCAACGACTGCACCGTCGACGTCACCAACGCCACCTTCCGCGACAACATCTCCGAGGACGACGGCGGCGCCGTCACCCTGTGGGACTCGACAGCCAGCTTCGACCAGGTGCAGATCCACGACAACGTGTCGCTGGATGGCGGCGCCATGGCGATCTTCAACAGCGATGTCACGGCCTCGAGCCTGTCCATCGTCGACAACACGGCGTCCGGCTTCAGCGGCGGGATCTGGCTGTACAACAGCGATCTCACGATCACCGATGGGGTCTTCTCCGGCAACCAGGACGACGCCGGCGTCTACGCGGGTGGCATCCTCGTGTACGGCACCGCTACGCTCGAGCGGGTCAGCTTCACGGACAACTCGGCGCCCCTGGGCGGCGGCATCTTCGTCTACTACGAGGGGATCGTGCAGGGCACGGACTGCGACTTCAGCGGCAACTCCCCCGAAGACATCTTCGCCTCCGACGGCACGCAAGAGGGTGGACTCAGCTACGAGGCCGGGAGCGGCTGCTCGTTCACCTGCCAGGACAACGCCTGCGCGCTGGACGCGGGCTGCTAGCGCCCGTGCCCAGAAGTACCTGCCCACCCTGCTGGGCGGCCAGATACTTCGGCCGT
>CAZEJJ010000305.1:0-4271 GCA_964512185.1 uncultured Enterobacterales bacterium
GCTACGACATGAACCGGCGGCAGGCTTGCCGCCTCTTTCCCGAGCGCTCCTAGGGCAGCAGGGCTTCGTCCACCAGGAAGGCGGCCAGCGTGTCGGCGATCAGGGCGTGGCCGGCGGGGTTGGGGTGCACCGAGTCCAGCAGCAGGTCTTCAGCGGGTAGCCCGGGGCGCTGGGCGGCCTGGGCGAAGATGGGCCACAGGTCCAGGAAGGGGGCGTCCAGGGAGGCCGCGATGTGGCGGGCCACCTGGGCGTGGCGGGGAGGCGCCTTGGGGCAGCGGCTGGGGGGCGTGTGGTCGGCGGCCGCGCGGAAGTGCTCCACGGCCAGCTCATCCTGCCCGGCAGCCAGCGCCCGCTCCCCTGCCAGGTGGCGCAGGGCTGCGTAGCTGTCGTCCACGGCCAGGGCCTGCTGCTGAGCGGAGTCGGCCTCCAGGTTGCCGGGACCACCCCGCAGCACGGCCCAGCTGTGCTGGAAGGAGGCCAGCGCCTGGTCGTCCAGGTCGCGCCAGTGGATGCTGTCAAGGGGTCGCTCGTCGAGCCGGGAGACGGGCGCCATGACGACCAGCCGGGCGTCGTGCCGCTGCGCCCAGCGCTCGATGGCGCGCAGGTTGTCTTCGAAGCGGGCGTCGATGAGGGACCGCGAGCGGCGCTCCCGTTCGGCCAGCGCCAGCCGCTCGGCGCGGGTGGCGGGCACCGCGCGGGGCTCCTCGGGCTGCTGGGGGTCCGCGGCGCGGGCGCCTCCGGGACGGCCGATGGGGCGGGGCTCCGCGGGGGTCCCGGCCGGAGGGTGCAGCGCGTACATCGCCTGCCGGAGCCAGCGCCAGCCGACGAGCTGGTCGCCCCAGCTCCGCAGCCCGCGGACCCAGCGGGGAGTGAGCTCGGCCGCGTCGGCCACCAGGAAGTAGTTGTAGTCGTTGTGGCCAGCGTAGAGCAGCACCAGGTCGGGGTCCAGGCTGGGGATGTGGGGCAGCATCTGCCGGATCTGCACGCTGGTGTAGCCCGAGATGGCGGCGTTGATGACCTGGACGGGTTGGCCGCTGCGCCCCGCCAGACGGCGCTGTAGCTGCTCGGAGAAGCTGGCCCCGGTGGGCACCCCCCAGCCGGCGGCGGCGGAGCCCCCCAGCGTGACGATGCGCAGGCTGCCCTCGGGCTTGGCGCAGGGGAACTCGGCCCAGTGCACGCCGTTGTCGCGGTTGTGGTCGGAGTCGGGGTGCGGACAGAGATCGGGTGCCGGTGTGCACCAGGGGACACCATCGCGCGGCTGGGCCTCCACGAAGAAGCTGTCCCGCTGGGGGTAGAAGCGCTCGATGCCCACCACACCGTGGGCCCGGTTCCACTCCACGCGCGACATGGGCTGCCAGGGCAGGATCCGGAGCAGCAGCTCCAGGGCCAGCAGCAGCGCCAGGCCGAAGCCGATGCCCGCCAGGCGCCCCAGCGTTGGTCTGCGCCGGGGGGGTCCAGGGCTGGGATCGGATGGTGCTGCGCTCATCGGTCGGCGAGAGACTACCACGCGCACACCGGTGGGCGGATAGCATGGGGAGATGGACCGTCAGCGCCTGGCTCTGTACCGCCGGCTGGCCCCCGTGGAGTGGATCAGCCAGGGCGGAGCCGCGCTCATGGCCGCGGCCCATCCCGGCCTGGCTCCGGCGGGCAGCCTCTCGGCTCCGGTGGGCGATCCCGGGGGGTTCTCAGCCGTCATCGTCGCGGGGGAGGCCTGGCTGCGCGGCCGGGGCTGCACCCGGGTCCTGGCGCCCATGGAGCTGTGCACCTGGTTTCCGTACCGGGCGCGGCTGGGGCCCTTCGACTACCCCGAGCTGCCGCTGGAGCCCCGCGCCGATCCCCAGCCCTGGCAGCAGGCGGGCTACGCGGAGCTGGCCCGCTACGACTCCACGCGCGTGCAGCACGAGCTGCAGCTGGCCCGGTTCGCTGCCGCTGAGGCCCGCGTGGCCGAGGCGGGCATCCGGCTGCGCCCGCTGCGGCTGCGGCAGTGGGAGCGGGAGCTGCGCCGCGCATGGGAGATCTGCCAGACGGCCTTCGCCCGGGCCTACGCCTTCGTGCCGCTGCCCTGGGAGGCGTTCCTGGCCCTGTACGCTCCTCTCAAGCCCCTCATGGAGCCTCGGCTGGTGGTGATGGCCGAGGACAGCGAGGGCCAGGTCGCTGGCTTCCTGATGAGCCTCCCGGGCCCCGACGCGCCCGGCGGTGCGACGGCCCTGGCCAAGACCCTCGCCGTGCACCCGCGCGCCCAGGGCATGGGCCTGGCCCAGGCGCTCTTGGCCCACAGCCACCACAGAGCCCTCGAGCTGGGCCTGCCCGGGGGGCTCATCCACGCCCTCATCCACCGCGACAACGCCTCGCAGCACCTGGGCTCCGCGGCGGCACAGCTGCTGCGGGAGTACGCCCTGTACGGACGGGAGCTGGCCCCGGAGCGGCCGGCGTGAGCGCCGGCAACGTCACCTGGCGGCTGGTGGAGCTGGCTCGGAGCCAGCCGGATCGCCTCGCGGTGGTGGAGCCTGGAGGCGCGAGCATCAGCTTCGGGGAGCTGGACCGCCGCACGGCCTGCCTGGCCGGGGGGCTGTGTGAGCTCGGCCTGCAGCCGGGGGCCCGGCTGCTGCTGCTGGCGCCCATGGGCATCCCCCTGTACCTGGCCCTGCTGGGGATCTTCAGAGCCGGCTGCACCGCGGTGGTGGTGGATCCCTCTGCGCCGCGGCGGCTGCTCCGCCGCACCTTGGCCAGCCTGGGGCTGGCGGGGTTCGTGGGCAGCTCCAAGGCCCAGCTGCTGCGGTTCGTGATCCCCGAGCTGCGTGGGCTGGGCCTGTATCTCAGCTCGGGCTTCGTGCCGCTGCCCCACCGGCGCCTGGCCGCGCTGCAGGGCGAAGCGCTGCCCCCCCTCGACCTGGCCACCCCCGCGCTGGTCACCTTCACCACCGGCACCAGCGGGCGGCCGCGGGCCATGGCGCGCAGCCACGCGTTCCTCGACGCACAGCATCGGGCCCTGGTCACCCACATGGGCATCGGCGAGCGCGACGTGGACCTGGCCACCCTGCCGGTGTTCATGCTCAACTCCCTGGCGGGCGGGGCCACCTGCGTGCTGGCCGACGCGGATCTGAGCCGCCCCGCCTCGGCGCGCCCAGAGCGCATCATCCACCAGCTCCAACAGTGGAAGGTGACCACCACCAGCGGCTCGCCGGCCTTCTTCGCGCCGCTGGCCCGCAGCCTGCGCCTGCGAGGAGAGACCCTCCCCCACCTGCGCCAGCTCTTCGTGGGCGGAGGTCGCGTGCCCTCCCGCCTGCTCGAGGACCTGGTGGCGGTGGCTCCGCGGGCGACGGTGTGGGTGCACTACGGGTCCACCGAGGCGGATCCCATGGCCACCATCGACGCGCGGGAGCTGCTGGCGCTGGGCGGAGACGGCGCCGGTCGCGGATCCTGCGTGGGTGTGCCCATCCGGGAGATCCAGCTGGAGCTCTGGGAGCCCGGCGGCGTCGAGGCGGTCGAGCGGGGCGAGCCCGGAGAGGTGGTGGTGGCGGGGGAGCACGTGAACCGCTCCTACCTCGACGACCCGGAAGCCGACGCTCACTACAAGGTCCGGCGGGGCGAGCGCGTCTTCCACCGCACCGGCGACGTGGCGCGCCTGGACGAGCAGGGCCGCATCTGGCTGCTGGGGCGCGTGGGTGAGGACTGCCAGGGGCGCTGGCCCCTGGTGCTGGAGGCCCTGGCCGAGAGCTTGCCCTGGGTGGCGCGCGCCGGCATGGCCTGCATCGACGGCCAGCCGGTGCTGGGGGTGCAGGCGGTCGAGCCCGAGCGGCCACCGGACTGGGAGGCGCGCCTGCGCAGCCTGACGGGGTTGCGGCGGCTGCGGCTCATCGACCGGGTGCCTGTGGATCCGCGCCACAACGCCAAGGTGGATCGCCTGTCCTTGCGTCGCGTGCTGCAGCGCTTCCCATAGGAGTCGTCGGGAAAGCTCATGTCTATTGAGACCCACCAGTGCCTGCTGCCGCCACACATGTGCCGCGCCCTGCTCGCAGCGAACGACACGGACGTAGTTGTCAGAGTGTTGAAAACACGCCTCCGCCGGTCGCAACTGGGCAGAACCCGTCCGTACGGTCCACCGCCTGCGGCGGCGGCTTTCGCCCCAATGCTTCGCATTGTCGCTACGGCCCTGGAGGCTCTCGCTACGACATGAACCGGCGGCAGGCTTGCCGTCTCTCTCCCGAGCACTGCTATACGGACCCAGGGAGCGACTCTCGGGCGAGAGAGGGCCTGTCGGTCCGGTATGC
>CAZEJJ010000306.1:0-4167 GCA_964512185.1 uncultured Enterobacterales bacterium
TCGAGCCCTCGACAGTATTTTACGGGGGGCTCGCTGTCTCACTCCATGTTGGCACGGAGGGGTCGGTGAGTCCTGCCTGATCATCGACTTGGTCGTGGAGGACGGCAACCCTGCTGACTCGACGTTGGTCGGACGCACCATCGAGCGCATCACCGAGGCACCGGGCCGCACACCTCGTCAGATTGCACTGGATGGGGGCTTCGCCTCCAAGGCGAACCTGGCCATCGCCAAGGCCATGGGCGTCAAGGACGTATGTTTCTCCAAGGGGCGCGGTCTGGCCGTCACGGACATGGTCAGGAGCACCTGGGTCTACAAGAAGCTCCGGCGGTTCAGAGCTGGTATCGAAGGCGTCATCTCCTTCCTGAAGCGCGGCTTTGGCCTGCGGCGATGCACATGGAAGGGCGAGGCCGGCTTCCAGAAGTACTGCTGGGCCTCGGTGGTCTCTTTCAACCTCCTGCTCATCGCCCGGCACGTGCTCGAGTAGAGCGCGGCCCCCCCTGGTCTTTGTCAGCGCGGAAACCGACCGGCCATGGCGCCGAGGACGGTACACGTGTGTCCCGAGATCGCCAGGATCGAGCCGATCACGTCGCCGATGGTGTGCTCTCAAGGCTACAGTATGGCGCTGCGTTGGTAGCGAGGCTCAAGGGACGGCTTCTCGGACGGGAACTTTCTACGGGAGCACGCGCGGGAATCGGGCTGACCCCCACTTTAATCAAACTGACCCACTACCCCATACCAGTGGCGCTTGACAATAGATGCCCGAGTCGGGCATGCTCTTTCTTGAAAACCCGCGCCAGATCGCCCGTCCCATCACGGCGATTGTGCCGATAGGAGAGGATAAGCAATGACCGAGAAAAAGCATAGCGGCGCCAGAAAAATGGTGGTGCTGGTCACCTGCGGTGTGTTGATGGCGGCGGTGCTTTATTCACCACGCTTGTCCGTGTTTGCCTCCGAACTCGTTTCCTCGTTTTCCACGGACAGCGACATCCCACGTTCCGACCGTATCGATGATCTCTTCAGCGAATATCAGGTCGCATCTTGGGATGAGATGGAGGACGGCACCGCAGTGGTTCGAATTCAAGTGCCCTCCGACTGGCCATACCGATCTACCAGGGCTTGGCTGGAGTGCACCGCAAGACTCGGTCCTCACAAGCATGAATGGAGCGAAGAGCCCTTCATTATCGAGCCAGGCGACGACATAACAACTGCTGTTGATCCTCCAGCTATCGCCTATTTACACGAGAAAGCCGATACGTTCCTCACCACACTGTATGTAAGGGCATACGTGTCAGGTGTCAGCGGTGATTTACCTGCCGCCTTCCTCGCATGGCCCGGCGGTGCCGAAAGTGCTGCGGTGGTCTGGACGGAATCTCAGGCAATATCGTCCGCTCCATACGGCCTACTGGACGCCAGTCTACAGTCCACGGCCGCGCTTGCCCTATCTAGTCCTTCCGATTTCGCGCTTCCGTCATTTGAGGGGGATGGAATCATGCCAAGGTCAGACACCGGATTCACCCCGATCTCTGAGTGAACTGCACAAATACGTGCACAGGAGATAGACCAATGCCATGCCTAGTCCTACTGCTGCTCGCTCTTCTTTCAGGTGAAGCTCGGGCGACTACCAAGGCCGTTACCATATGTGCTAAGATCACCGCGAACTTTGCAGACCCTGGCGGTGATTTCTGGCCGACCTCGGGTGCTGACCGTTTGGCCAGGGGGGTTCATTTCAAGATCACGCACGACGGCACGCTGATCGAGGACAATATGGACAGCAGTGGCTGTACCACCCAGACGGTTACTGCCGAGAATAACTACTTCGTCACCCTGTACTCTGACGCTGTGTTAAACGGAATCGACGTAGAGTCATATACCGAGGCTACCGAAGGAACGCTGACCACTGCGGTGAAGTCTTTTTGGGTGAGTATTTCGCTGGACTACCCAGTTCTCATAGTTCCGCACAACCAAACCTGGCTGAACCTCGCTGTTGGGATGTGGGCGTTCCACAGAAACACCATGAACCTTGGCACGTATTCTGATCGGGGTTGTTGTCACAACACAAGTTATGATTGGTATAGCTACGATGGGACGTGCGTCTGGGATCCGGGCGAGCCTGCTCCGCCAACCGGCGATCCGGAATTCTACGGGCCTTCGTACGGCGATTACTCTGGTGATAGTGGCACTACCGTGGAGTTTGTGAATGGCACCTACTTCGGCGCGAAGTGTTGTGGGAGCGTTTGGGACGGCGACCGACCGGCGGTTGTTGTGAATTGGAATAGGAAGTTCATCATCGCGCATGAACTCGGGCATGTGGTGGCAATGAAGCGAATGTTCCACAGAACCCATACAGACTACACGGCGCCTCTCACGCAGAAGGGTGGATTCCAACAATGCGTAGGGTCCTACAAGGGAACATACGACCCCGCGAATCCAGAAGACTACGTGGCAGATAAGGACTGGGACACGTCAGAGGATACTGCAGATCCCCGAGGAAAAGCCCTACTAACGATGGAATACCAATCTGGTGCTGCTCGCGAGGGCTGGGCGCATTTCTACTCCTCATGGCTATGGAACCGGAAGACTGAGACCGACTGCTTCTACAACACTCACGGAGTCCACGATCTCGACTTGGACGGCGACATTGATGACAACTATGTTGATACTGGCGTCGACTACGAAGACCATGATTGGGATGGCGCCATCAACTGCGAAGGTATCGATGCTCCGTCGGACACCGCAGATCCGGACCATGTGCCTGTCCCGAGAGCAGATGACCTTGAAACGTATGTTGACGCAAAGGACTGGCTGGAAGATATGGACGATGAAGGTACCTGCGGAATTATTGGCCTCTCAAACAGGGGAACACAGTATGATTGGCAGAGGTATTTCTGGGACATGCTGACGGATTATTCGACGGTGGACCCAGAGGACTTGGCGGATGTGTACGTCGATATGTGCCCCACCAACTGGGCGCAGAATGACGACGCGGTGGATCACAATGATGAAACGCCTGTGAAAAGGCTGCAATTATCCACTAGTCACCATGGACTTGGCGCGAAACACGCCACGGAGAAGAGCAATGGACAGGATCACTAGGGCAGCGACGAAGAGCGTACTGATTGCTACAGTGGTCTTGACACAATGTCGAGTGGGGTGCGGCACGAATGGAGAGAGTGGTGCAGAGACCGCGAGTGATAGCTATGTGCTGGAATGTGAGGAGCCCTCGGAGATTCTGCTTGTCACAGGAGAGGCGTCTGGCTACGTTCGTTGCGAAGACGGGTCGGTGAATCGTGTTGAGGCTGTAGTGCTCGACCCGATGCAGTACGTTGAGCGAATTCATGAGTGTAGTGATGATGTAGCCACAGACGACAGTGACTGTAGAAGCGACCTGGATTGCGACCTTCAGGAGTGGGGGCAGTGCGAATATGCTGATGCGTACTACCGGTACGGCTGTTTCTGTGTCTACATGTGCGCGAGTGATGCTGATTGCAGGGAGGACCAACTATGCTTGAGTGCTGAGGCTGCCAATGGAATAACATGGCCGAGATGTGTTTCTGCCGAATGCCGAGACGGTGATGACTGCTCTTCTGGTGAGTGTGGTGTGTCGACAAAGGGCAGTCAGTGTGGCCCGTGGGCGAAGGTTGCATGTCGAACGGGCCTGGACGAGTGCAGAAGCAACGAGCAGTGCGGTGACGGGCAGGATGATCTGTGCACGCCGCATGATGACCGATGGCAGTGTCGGCATTGGTACGGATGTGATTGATGTGTTGTTGACCTGATGAGGGTTTACCTGGAAGGGCGCGCCGTAGTTGACGCCGGTTCTGTAGTTGGGGAGGATGATGATAGCCGCGGATCCCGTGTCGGTGGTTTTGGCTGATCGGTGCAGCGCAGATAAGGTTTCTGGTTGCCGGGTTTTTTTGGTACCGCGTCAGACAACGGTTGTTGTGATGTCTGCCCGGCTCGCTGGAGCGGAGCGAGCCTGGGCGGCCGGTTCGTCCCTCCGGGCATCGAGGAGCTTCCCCTCCGTGCCAACATGGGTTGAGACAGCGACCCCCCGTAAATTACTGTCGAGGGCGATAGGAAATCTCCATGTCCGATCCCCAGAAGCCGAAGCTGAAGGCCGTGCCCGATCCCGAGGTGTCGGACCGTCCACGTCGCCGCACCTTCACC
>CAZEJJ010000307.1:0-4115 GCA_964512185.1 uncultured Enterobacterales bacterium
GCATCGGCGCCCACCTCTCCTACGGCAAGGGCATCTCCGCCCTGCTCCACGGCGACCCGGGCACCGGCAAGACCCTCTGCGCCGAGGCCATCGCCGCCGAACTGAACCGCCCCCTGATCACCGCCCACATCCCCGCCATCGTCTCCAAGTGGGTGGGCCAGACCGAGCGCAACCTCGACAACCTGTTCCAGCGCGCCCGAGCCCAGCAGGCCGTGCTCTTCCTGGACGAGGCCGATGGGTTGCTCACCGAACGCGGGGTAGGCCGCGCCTCCCGCCACGACGATTCCGCCGTCAACACCCTGCTCACCCTCATCGAGCGCCACGACGGCGTGGTCCTCCTGGCCACCAACCTCCCAGACCGTCTGGACCGCGCCCTGAGCCGCAGGCTGACTTACTCACTCCGCTTCCCCATGCCAGACGCAGCTGCCCGCGAACAGATCTGGCGGCGGTTAATCCCGGACACTGTGCCCGTGGCCGAAAACCTGGACTTTGACGCCTTGGCCCGCCGGTACGGCTTGAGCGGCGGTTTGATCAAGAATGCTGTATTCAAGGCAGCGTACCGCGCAGCACGGGATGGGAAGCTTGTTGAACAACGCCACCTGGCTGATGCTGCGAGGGAAGAGGTCAACGCCAGCAACGGACAAGAAAGAAATGAGATTGGTTTTGCCAGCATGAGGACTGCTTGATGGCGCAGAGCGAGGGGGCCTGAGCAGCAACGAAGGTCAGACGCTGGGCGAATATGCTCCGTCATCATCAGCGAAAATGATGCCCAGTGCTTCCAGTGAGGACAGGGCCGAAAGGACAGCCTTTTTTCTAGCTCCCTTGAACCGACCCGCCAAATCGCTATCGGTGAGTGGAACCTCGGATGACATCAGCGCGTCCCGTACGGCCAGCAGTCTGGACTGTGCGTCTTTAGGCCATGGCTGTTTGGTGACCGGAGCCGGTGCTGCAGGATGGACTCCCTCCGTTGTCAGCTGAACGGGCTTTTTTGATTCCTCTGGCGCCTGGAATTCTTGACGCAACCACCTAATCTTGCCCTGCGCTTCTGCAGCAGCTCGTTCATTGTTCAATGCAACCAAGCGTTCCAGGACCTGCTGATCCGTCAGGTCAACAGGCCATCCATAGGCCTCGGCCACGGCGGTGTCGAGTTCATCGTGGAGAGACTGGAGGAGGCCAATCAACGCGCCCTCATGGAAAGCGCGCTCTTTCTCTGTGAGTGGTGGGCCGCCAGTTCTGGCCTCTTTGGCCCGTGAGAGGGCGTTATACTGGTTGGTCAGGTGAGCTTGTTTACCGGCAATGCGTCCGAGTGCCTGCACATGCTTTCGATGAGCGTCTAATCTTTCGGCTAATTGCGCGATCCCATCACGATTCGCGCCACTATCATCTAGGTCGGGAAAAGGAAACGGGTCAAAGCAAGGCCCACTGCGCCAGCGTGGTCTATCCTCAAGTGTAGATCCAGTACGCAGCGCAAATATTGTATGGAACCTAGACGAGAGGACTCCCAGAATTGAGCTGTCATTGGATGCTATGGCGTGCAGTTGGCAATCAGGAGCCAATCCCGGAGGGGCTGACACGAAAAACCGGTGTTTTGATGTGATTGGAGTGATGATGAACCAGTCCAACCCATCAAGCGCATCTCGGAGTGCCTGGCTCGTTCTTCCAAAAAGCCACCAATTCCGGCGGCGTTGTTTGTCTCTGTTCTTGTCACGAGCGGGCTTTACTTGCTCTAATACCCTTTGGTACAGGGACGGCCATTTGTCTTGCGCTTCCCTTGTCGTCAATCCATGAAAATCAATAATGAACCTGAGGCTGCCTCCTTGTGTAATGTCTCTCGCATTGAGATAAGGCTTCACCACAGGAGGGAGGGCAGCACTTGATAAGCCATGTTTTTCAAGTTCTTCCTCAAGCAGTACAAATCCTCGGCCAACAGGATTGAAACCTTGGAATGTCACTCCGGAATTGGACTTAAGTGGGACTAGACTGCTAAGGTCTGCCCCCGCAGACAAGTCGGCATGTATTGACTCCACAATCCTATATTCTATTTCTACATGAGGTAGATCGTTTTCGACTTTCTGTTCATGCTCAAGGTTGCCCATTGTTGCTATCGAGCCAGCTTTGCCAGCAGCCGTCATTGCGATTCGAACAGCTGCGCCATTATTTACCCAGGGATGGTCTGCAATAGCAAAAAGAAGTGCCAGACCGGAATCGAAATGTGGTTGAATGACTACCCGGTTTGTTACCTGTGTGATTGAGTTTGTTGTAATAAGACCAAACCTTTTAATCTTGTTTTCATGCAGTAGCTGAGCAGAGCGCTCCCACCAATACATAACATAATCGACTCCGCCAGGGACATCAGGCCAGACTGACCGTAGTGCCTCGGTGTAGCCATCGCCCAATTCCTCCCGCATTCGCTTATTTCCCAAGAAGGGAGGATTGCTTACGATATAATCAGATTCCGGCCACTCGGCTTGGCGCGAATTAGGATAATCGTATACGATTTTCGCGGCATTTACCCCAGGTACTTTGGCCCCAGTAATCGGGTCAGTTTTTGTCTTTCTCCTGTTCCATGTTTTGACTATTTGACCATCTGCATCTAGCCGAGGCACGGGATCGCCATCCCAGGCCAAAACAGCATCGCGGCATTCAATATTTGAGGCTCGCTGTAGTACTGGTTCCGGAATATTCTGGGTTGTGCCATCTCTGCGCATTCGCTGCAGATGCCCAATCCAGAGAACCAAATCTGCAATTTCTCTGGCGCGAGGGTTCACCTCTATCCCAAGCATCTGGGTTGGCATCACGGTTTCACCGGCCACCTGAAGGACAAGTTGTTTTTCGCCCAGATCAGATAGCCGTCGAAGTACCTCGGCCTCAAGGTCTTTCAACAAGTCGTAGGTGACGTAGAGAAAGTTCCCAGTTCCACAAGCTGGGTCGAGCACCTTTACCTGACATAGTTTTCGGTGGAATTCTTTCAACAAATCAATAGCTTTTTGTGTGGATTCCGGACTTGGTTCTCCCTCGCCCAATGCATCAATTGCAGCTGCCTGAACGGCAAGCCAATCATCCCTTAATGGCTCAATGACTGTGGGGCGTACGAGGCGCTCGATGTATGGCCTAGGCGTGAAGTGGGCTCCGAGTTTATGTCTTTCCTCTTCGTTTAGAGCCCTTTCCACCAGCGTACCAAAGATGGTGGGCTCCACCTCGGACCAATCATGGGTAGCTGCGATATGAAGGCTCTCAACTTGTGTATTCGTTAGACTTAAGGCGGTGGCTTTTCTGAATAAACTTCCGTTAAACTGCAAGACTTTGCCAACACCCACAGAGAATCCCCCCTTGTCCATCAACGCCCAGAGGTGCTCCAGGTGTTCTGGGAGGTCCTTTGCATTGCCCTTGAGCTGACCAAGAAGTGAGGTGAAGCACCCCGAAGGGAGCAATTCGACGTCCTCAGCGAACATGGTAAAGATGCACCGCATAAGGAACTGGGCTGTTTCCGCCGGTGAATGACCCGATTTCTCTAGTGCCTTAGCGAGTTTTGCCAGGTCCTTGGCAACCCTCCGGGTCACTTCATCCTGGTATACAGACGGATCGAGCGCCCTGGGATCGGTCATTACACGACGGAGATAATCTCGGGTCTTTTCTGATTTCAGGTCGTCGTAACTGTACAGCTGGCTGGGCTTCTCTTCGTAGTGTTTGCCCTTACCCGAGAAATCACGCCAAACCTCGATATGGTGGCCCACATCACACACGATCAGAAACGGAGGTGCGTCACCTGGAAGATTCACGGCATAGCGACGGGCCTGGTTGAAAGCCTTGGCCATGGCGACCTGCCAGGCCTTTGAACCTCGCCGTCCATGACCCTGGCGCCCGCTTCCCTTCTCTGACCCCTGCTTGTTCTCCCAGATGAAGTGGTCCTTCTTGTAGACATCCATCCTTTCCGTCGAGGACTTTTGTCCCTGCCGAACTAATACTTCAACAGGCATCTCGAACCGGTAGGTCAGGTCTTCCTGTTCCTTGGGAGTTGGCTTCGGAACCTCCAAGGCCTCACATAGTTCCAGGAAATGCTGCTGCGCGGTGGCCATTTCACCCGCACTATTCCCCTTCCAGGCCTCGATGAACTT
>CAZEJJ010000308.1:0-4095 GCA_964512185.1 uncultured Enterobacterales bacterium
CCGCAGTCGCGACTGCTGGGCCGCAGTAGATTCGGGGTTCTGTCGCCTGCTCTGGCGTAGGGCTCGCCTCAGCTGAAGCAGAGGCCGTCATCGCAGCTGCCCCCCAGGTGGGAGTCGTCGGAGGCGGAGACCGTGCCGGCGTGCTGGACGAGCAGGTGAGCGCGTCGATGATGGTCTCGGCAGCGGGACAGGACGCGTGGGAGGCTGGAGACACGAGGGCTGCGAGGATCAGGACGGAAGACATGGCGGGCTCCTGGGAGATCACAGGGTTCCAGCCTAATCAGCGACGCCCAGACCCGCCTACCACCCTGGGTCTCGCCTGGACGCAGCGCGTTCCGGTGGGAACGCTGTCCCGTGGTCCTCTCGAGGCCGCAGGGAGATGAGGGTGCACGATCACGATCAACACGGCGGACACAGCCATGCCGGGGCCGGGCAGCGGGCGCTCGCCTGGACGCTGGCTCTCAACGGCGGCTTCTTGATGGTCGAGGGCGCGGCGGGCTGGTGGACCGGCTCGCTGGCGCTGCTGTCCGACGCCACCCACATGCTGGGCGACGTGGGCGCCCTGCTGCTGGCCTACGGGGCCGCGCGTATCGCCAGCCGTCCCGCCACAGTCCAGCGCACCTTCGGGCTGCGCCGGGCCGGCGTGTTGGGTGGTCTGCTCAACGGTGTGACCATGCTGGTGGCCTGCGCGGCCATCGCCTGGGCGGCGCTGGGCCGCCTGAGCCAAGGCGCCCCCGAGGTGGCGGGCTGGCCGGTGCTCATCGTGGGTGGCCTGGGCCTGGCCATCAACCTGGGCAGCGCCTGGGCCCTGGTGCGCGCCGACCGCCACGACCTCAACATCCGCGGCGCCCTGGTGCACATGCTGGCCGACGCGCTGGGCTCGGTGGGCGCCATGGTGGCGGCGGTGCTGCTGCTCTACGGTGTGCCCGCCGCCGACCCCATCGTCAGCCTGGTGATCGCCGCCCTGGTGTTGGCAGGCACCTGGGGCCTGCTGCGCGACGCCGCGCGGGTCCTCATGCAGCTGCCGCCCCCCGGGCTGGACGTGCAGGCGCTGCGCGACGCCATCCTGCGCCAGGACGGAGTGTCCGACGTGCACGACCTGCACGTCTGGACCCTCGATGGCCGCACCCCCATCGCCACCGCCCACGTGGTGGTGGACGACGCCCGGCTCGCGGCCACCCTGGGACCCCAGCTGAACAGGCTGCTGCACGACAGCTTCGGCGTGGAGCACGCCACCCTGCAGCTGGAGGTCAGCGCCGGCGCCTCCTGCCTGGCAGGTGGCTGCGGCCAGGAACGCGCGGTGAGATCACCAGGCTGAACCCCCATTATTCACCATCTCGCTACGCGATCTGATGAACAATGGGGGCAGACGGGGTCCGAGGTGGCGGGGGCGGTCTGTGACCTTCGTCCAGCGCTTCGGCACCAGCCTCAATCTGAGCGTGCGCTGCCGCTCGCTGGTGCTGCGCCGCCGGAGGGCGAGGGGGACGAGCAGGATGAGCGCCAGCAGCGGCCCGCCGCCGCGCGCGCCGCTGCAGCCGCAGCCGCCGGGCTCCTCGGAGCCGCTGTCGTCCGCGGGTGGCCCGCCGCTGTCCTCCTCCCAGCCCGTGTCCGTCGTGGTGCCGGTGACGCGGACCTGGAAGGTCCTGGCCAGAAAACCCGTGACGTCCTCGCCGCCCTCGCCGTAGGGCGCGTTGAGGTAGCTGGCGCCCTCTGAGACCAGGGCGGCGCGGGCGGTGACGTCCCAGCTGCCCAGCTCCCTGCCGCGGGCCGTGACGGCGAGGTCGGCCGCCTGGTGGGTGGCGACGGTGCCCTTGACCACGGTGAGCCGGCCGCCATCGACCACCACCTGGTCCGCGTCGGGCAGGATCACGGACTCCCCAGGTCCGTAGGTCTGGATCTCCCAGGCCCGATCGCTGGCGCGATCCACCGCCTGCACGAAGTCGAGGGCCTCCCCGTGCCCCAGCACCAGCCAGGCCTCGCCTTCAAAGGCCGCGTTGACCAGGTCGAGCTGGATCTCGCCCTCGCCGTCCACCACGCTGTCGGCGGGGGTGTCCATGCGCGGCACCGCGCTGTGCAGGGCCCCAGCCAGGTCGAGCCGGCCGTCGGAGCGGACCTTGCCTTCCCAGGCTGGCAGCTCCTCGGCGGAGGCGCGCAGCACCCGGGCGAGCTCGGTGGTGGTGAGGTCGGGGTGGGCCTCGAGCAGCAGGGCCGCCGAGGCGGCGACCAGGGGCGTGGCGTAGCTGGTGCCACCTGAGGTGTAGTAGTCGTCGTCGCCATAGACGCCGCAGGAGCAGATGTCCTCGCCGGGAGCCGCCAGGTCCACCGACCAGCTCCCGTAGTGGCTGTAGCTGTTGAAGCCGTCCTCGCGGGTGGAGCTGGCCACCACCACGACGTGATCGTCGGAGAAGCTGCCAGGGTACATGGGGTAGGCGTCGTTGTCCGCATCCGAGCAGTGGGCCGAGCCGCAGTTGCCCGCGGCGGTCACCAGCAGGATGCCGGCGTCCTCGAGGGCCGAGACCGCGTCGCGGAACGACTCGGTGTAGGAGGAGCTGGCGATGGAGTAGGACAGCACGCGGACGCCCAGGTCCCCCTCGGCGATGTCGGCCATGGCCCAGCTGGCGTAGGAGTAGTAGAGAGCGCCGTCGCTGTCGGCGATCTTCTGCAGGTTCACCTGGCCTCGGGGGGCCACGCCGCTGCGGCCGGCGCCGTTGTCGGGGTGGCCGGCGATGACCCCGGCGATGAAGGTGCCGTGGGAGGGCACGTCGGAGTCCCACTCCACCTCGGCGGTGTCGTCCCCGTTGCCGTAGTCGTACTGGCCGGAGACGCGCCCCGACAGCTCCTCGTGGCTCGTCAGGAAGCCCGTGTCCTGGATGGCCACCACGGGGGCCCAGGTACCGTCGACCTCTTCCCAGGCATCGAAGGCGCCGATGGTCTCAAGCTCCCACTGATCGGGGCAGTCGTCGGTGCCCTCGGCGTCGCCGGGGGGCGGCGGGGCCGGGCTGGGAGCGGGGTGCGGCGTCACGCCCTGGATGAGGCGGTCCACCTCGGCGTAGCGCACACCGGGCCAGGCGGCGAGGGAGGCCATCGCGGGGCGCCTCTCGCGTGGGAGGCGCACGACGCAGAAGCGCGCGCGATCGAAGCAACGCTCCACCTGCCCTCCCAGGCCCTCGACCCGAGCGGAGACGGCGGCCTGCGCGGCCGGACCGTCGATGCCGAGCATCAGGTGATCGGGCCCGGCGAGAGCAGCACCGCCGCTCAGGAGCAGGGAGAGCAGGCCGACCAGGGGCGCGGCGAGCATGAGCACCTCCGGGCGCCGCCCTCCTATCCGGGCCCCTGTGATGGGGCTCGCTCGGGCGCCGCTACTCGCGATCGCCGGCGTCGCCCGCGTCGGTCGGTTCTTCACCCTCGAGGCCGGGATCGTCGTCGGGGTCCACCTGGACCTCGAGGCCGACCTCCCTGTCGTCGCCGCTGTCGGCGGTCTGGTCGAAGGCGTCTTGATCGGCCTGGTCGTGAACAACCAGGCCGCCCGAGTAGTCGGAGCCGGGATCGTGGCAGCGGCCAGCGATCATCGCCAGGGCGGCGGAGGTGAGCAGCAGGATGCGTCGCTTCATGGTGAACTCCGGGGCGAGCAGAGAGCCTACCTCAGCTGCCCGCGAGCGCTGCCCTGCCTCGCTGGGGAGCGCTACCCGAGGACTCCCGAGGGCTGGCTCTCGCCCGCCTGCGACCGTGCGCGCTACCCGCAGTCCTCGGTGTCCGCGTCGTCGACGAGACCGTCGCAGTCGTTGTCCTTGCCGTCGGCGCAGTCCTCTTCGGCCCCCGGATACACGTCAGGATCCGAGTCGTCGCAGTCCTCGTCGTCGTTGAAGCCGTCGTCGTCGACGTCGTCGGACGCCCAGCCCGAGTAGTCGGTGACGTAGCCGGTGTAGTCGGAGACCTCGTTCTCTCCACACCCGGCTAGGAAGCTCAGGGCGGCCGAGGCGAGGAGGAGGGCGCGGCGCTTCATGGTGCACTCTCGGGCAGGATTGACGGGGAACCTCTTGACAGCAGGCGACAGAACCCCGAATCTACTGCGGCCCAGCAGCCCCTACTGCGGCT
>CAZEJJ010000309.1:0-4042 GCA_964512185.1 uncultured Enterobacterales bacterium
CCTTCGGCGAACGGCGCATGCTCGACACCGCCAAGAACCTCATCGTCAAGGAGCTCTCGGTCGCCCGCAAAACCACCGAAGTCAACATGGAAGAAGAGCTCGAGCAGATCTGCTCCGCCTGATCCCCCTCCCCTCATTTTTTGCCTGTAGCCTGTAGCCCGTAGCCTGTAGCCTAAAGGGTATGACCCCCGCACAGCTCAAGGAGGCGATCAAGCTCGATCGCCTCAAGAAGATGTTCACCTCCCCTGATGACTACTGGGACGAGGTCCTGGATGAGCCCGGTGACCTCCAGAGCTTGATGGTTCCCCAGATGCTCATCCTGGCCGCCATCCCCGCGGTTGCGACCTTCCTGGGCATGACGGTGCGCCTGGCCTTCATCCTGCCTGCCATGGGGTTCCTGGCCGCCATCATTAGCGCCACGCTCACCTTTGGCCTGAACCTGGCCATCTGGCTGGCGCTGGGTGTCATCATCAACCAGCTGGCCGACCCATTCAATGCGCGCAAGGACCAGGGGCTCTCCTTCAAGCTGGCCGCGGGCGCGGTCATCCCGGTGTGGCTGGGCGGCGCCCTCTGGCTCCTGCCCCTGGTGGGCCATGTGCTGGGGCCCGCTGGCAACCTCACCGGCCTGCTCTACGGCGCTTTCCTCCTGCACAGGGGCCTGCCCCGCGTCAACGGCACGCCCTCGGACAAGGCCCTGGTCTACACCGTCTCGGCCGTGGCCATCCTGTTCGTGCTCTTCCTCGTCCTCTCCTGGATGGCTTTCTGCCCCGCGTCGTGCCTGGTTTTTTCAAAAGCGGCGCGCATGGGGGCCATGCATTGAGCCGGCCTCTGCCTGGCCTGCTCTGGGCAGCGCTGCTCATGGGAGGGTTCGGCTGCATGCCCAGCAGCCAGGCCTCCCCGGACCGGGACCATGTTGGCGCTCGTGAGCGGATGGTCGCCCAACAGATCGCCAAGCGGGGGGTAAAGGACGCCAGGGTGCTTGCCGCCATGAAGAAGGTGAAGCGCCACCTCTTTGTACCCGCCTCGCACCGCGGCCGCGCATACCGGGATCACCCTCTGCCCATTGGCCATGACCAGACCATCAGCCAGCCCTACATCGTGGCCTTCATGACCGAGGCCCTGGGCAAGCTGGGCCCGGGGAGCAAGGTGCTGGAGATCGGCACAGGCTCGGGCTACCAGTGCGCGGTGCTGGCCGAGCTGGCCGGGACCGTCTACAGCATCGAGATCGTCCGCCCCCTGGGAGAGCGCGCGGCAAAGCTGCTAAGCACCCTGGGCTACAAAAACACCCACCTACGCATCGGCGACGGCTACGCCGGCTGGCCCAAAGCCGCCCCCTTCGACGCCATAATGCTCACCGCCGCCCCACCCAAGATCCCCAAGCCCCTGCTCAAGCAGCTAAAGAAGCCAGGAGGCATCCTGGTGGCGCCAGTGGGGCCTACCGGCGGAGTTCAGGAGCTTGTGCGGATCAAACGCACGAAGAAGGGCTACAAAAAGGAACGGCTCATGGGTGTGAGGTTTGTGCCCATGACCGGGAAGGCAGAAACAAAGAACTAGAAACTAGTTTCTTCCCTCAGGCGGAACATCATCTTCCTTGAACAGCTCCTCAACAGGGTCTTCTCCTTCCTCAACCGATACCGCCTTAACCTGCCGCGGAGCCGGCGCCGGCGCCGGAGGCGGGTCCTCCTGGATCGGCATCGATCCCATCATCGCCTCGGCCCGGAGCTGGACCCGGGTGGTGGGGTCGGCGCGCTCCTCCACGGGAGGACGAAGCTCTGGAGATCGCTCGGCCACCTTGAGCGGCTCGGGACGATCCTGCTCAACCGTGGCGCCGCTGTGGCTGTCCAGCCATGCCAGCAGATGCGGGAACAGATCCCGCCGGGCGTTGCGCCCGAGCAGAAGGTCCAGGTGGCCATAGTTGCAGCTCATGCCGTTGACACGGCCCGCCATGAGCGCCCGGCCTTCGCCCAGCCCGGTCATCTGCTCCATGGTGACCTCCACCGCCGCTCCGGGGCACAGGGCGTCCCTCGGGCCGGAGACAAGCAGGGTGGGCACTGTGAGCCGGGGCAGGTTCTTGCGGTAGTCGAGCCCCTGGTCCTGGGAGTCGAACAGGTCCAGCTCCACCCAGCGGGCGTACTGCTCCAGTTCCCGCTGGCTCAGGCGCACCAGGCCGTTCATCAGCGCCCGCCGGAACACGGGCCCGTCCACGTTGTCCTGGTTGAGCAGGGCGCGGTAGGGCGGCGGAGTCAGGCGCCCCACCAGGAATGCGAGCAGGCGGCAGGCGGTGGGGGTCCAGAGCACGGACATGACCCGCGTGCGCCAGGGGCTCAGCAGCTGCCGCTGACGCTTGAAGGATGTGGTCGTGGCCAGGCCGATGAGGCTGGCCAGCCGATCGTTGATCTGCTCGGCGCGGGCGGCCATCGGGGCCAGGGCCCCGGCCGAAAAGCCAATCCACTGCACGCGGCTGGCGCCGGTCAGGCGACACACCTCCTCAATGGCGGCCGGCACGTCGAAGTCCACGAAGTCGTCGAAGCTCCAGGTACGGCGGCGGCGGCCCCAGAGCCTGGGCCGGTCAGCGTGGCCGCGGCCTCTCATATCGAGCAGCCACACGTTGTGGCCGTGATCCCGCAGAAAGCGGGCCAGGGAAACCTCTTCCATCAGATCGAAAACCGTGGCGCTCAGGCCGAAGCCAGGACAGAGCACCACGGGCGGGGCTCCCTCCAGGGGCTCCCGGGGCGGGTAGTGCCGCAGAGCCAGGCGCCAGCCGTCCTTGGTGTTGAAGAAGGTGATCTCCGAGGGGAGCGGATCTACCTGGAAAAAGCGCCCCACCAGAAAGGCGATAAAGCCCGCGGCGCCCACGGCGGCGGCGGCGTACAGAATTATGGAGAGCAGGGTTGTCATGACGGATGCAGTATTGAAGATTGTAATCCCCATCCTGGCTGGATCCAATTTAAGCCGTCGGGCTTGGCAAAATCGTCCTTATCAGCTTGACATCACATAACTATTAGGCTATCTACCGTGGACTCAGCCTGGATGGAGGGGCTTCCCGCCGTGCCTGTAAACACCAACGAGATGACCACCGAGATCGAAGTCGTCCAGGAAGATCTGCTCACCTACAAGGGTGACGGAATCCTGGTCCCCACCGTTTCGGACGCCAGGATGAGATCGGGGATCGCCGCGCGAGTCAAAAAGGCGGCGGGCGCCGATGTTGAAGCGGACGCCATGGATCATGTGCCCATCGCCGTGGGCGCCGCCCTGGTGACCGAGGGCGGCAAGATGAGCGTGGATTTCATCATCCACTCGCCGCTCATCGAGCAGGCGGGCATGCGGGTCGGGGTGGAGAACATCCGGCGCGCCACCCGGGCGGCCCTGTTCGCCGCCACCCACTACCGCATGGACACCCTGGCGATCCCGGGCATGGGCTACGGTGAAAACGGCGTGCCCCATGACGAGGCAGCCCGGGCCATCATCGACGAAGTGAGGGCCTTCAAGGGCGATGGTCCCGGCAACGTCACCCTGATGGCCACGGCCAACGAGATGTACGAAGCCTTCGTCACCGAGCTTGGAGAGAGCTGAGCTCGGCCTCCAGGTGGAGCGGCCCGAGCCCGCCGCTCACCTCCTTGATCACCTTCCCGTTACTGTCCACCAGCATTAGCAGGGGAAGCAGCGCCTTCCGAACGCCCAGGCTTTCCCTTGTGGCGGGGGTCGGCGCCAGTCCCCGCAGGGAGCACTTCACCCCGGCCGGGCCCAGGCGGTAGGCGAGGATCCCGCGCGGAGGATCCAGCCGCTCCTGGATCTCGCGGCACAGGCTCCCCACCTTCTCCTCCTTGTGGATCAGGAGCAGGACCCCCCGCTGCCCGGTCATGTGCGCCAGGGGCACATGCTTGCCCCCCATGTGCACAGTCCAGGTCAGCGGGCGGAGCGGGTCAGCGCCCGTCTCCTCCGGCCCATCGTCCGGGGTGAGCATCGGCTCCATGCCCTGGTCCACCGGTTCCCCTTGCGGCTCGTCCCATGTGGCCCCGGCCCCCTCGGTGAGGGTCACCAG
>CAZEJJ010000310.1:0-4027 GCA_964512185.1 uncultured Enterobacterales bacterium
CATCATCGGCGACAGCGAGTGCCTAGAACACCGTCTGCTCGTCAAACTCGGGTCTGGCATCGGTGCCTCTCCAGAGTCCTCTGGCCCAGGACAACCTAGAAGGCCGACGGAGATCCAGCTAGCTAGCGCTTTCATGGTCCTGTTGAGGGTCCGATGGAGGAAGTGGAACAGACTCTGCGCTCCAGGTGAGGCCTGGAATACACATGCGCATCATAGCCCAGGACCCCGCCGTGCGTGTCCGTCAGTGGCTCGTGCCGCCCGCGGAGCCGAACACCGAGCCCGGCAGCGCCCAGTCCCTGTCAGCTTTGACCGCTTGGTCGAACTCGGGTCGGGTGATCGGGCGCTCGTCGTCCATGGCCTGACGACGGAGTGCCGAGAGCTTGGGCTGGACAGCGGCGAGCACGGCGTCGGTGAACTCGCCGCCATCGTCGGTGTCCGGCACGGCGGCCCGTCCGAGGTCGAGGTCGAAGGGATCGATGTGGCCCTTGGGCGGCACGGACTTCTCGAGGGGCGGGAACTCCAGCCAGAGCGGCCCGTCGTAGACCTGCCAGCTCGCGGCTCCCGGATCGCCGAGCTGGTCCAGGGTGTAGAACAGCGCGTCGTCGTCCTCGGCGGTGACGAGCGCGAAGCTGCCATCGTCCCACTTGACCAGGTAGAGCGTCATGGTGGCCTCCAGCGACGAAGAAACGTACTTCGTCGATGCCTATGCCGCCTGCCCGCTCCGCTCGCCAACGGCCACGGGCCACTCCCCCGCCTCCTTCAACCTGCGCCGCAGCGTCGTCCTGCTCACGCCCATGATCGACGCCACCTCACGCAGCCCGCGCCCCTGCTGGAGCATCGCCACGGCGGGGCGGATCTCCAGGTCCACCTTGGGCCGCCCGCAGTGCTTGCCCTGGGCCTGGGCGCGGCGCACGCCAGCGATCACGCGCTCTCGGATCAGCTCGCGCTCGTACTCAGCAAGCGCCCCCAGGATCTGGAGCATGAGCCTCCCCGTGGGCGTGGTGGTGTCGATCCCGGAGTCCCGCAGGCTGGCGAAGCCCACGCCCCAGTCGGACAGGTTCGCGAGCAGCCGGAGCAGATGCTGCAGGCTGCGGCCCAGCCTGTCCAGCTTCCAGACGGCCACCAGGTCGAAGCTCCCGGTCTGGGCATCGGCCATCATGCGGTCGAGCTCGGGGCGCGAGTCGGTGGAGCCGGACACGCCATCGTCGACGTACTCGCCCGTGACCGTCCAGCCCCGTTGCTCGGCCACGCGGCGCAGTTCGTCGAGCTGCAGGCCCACGTCCTGGCCCTTGTTGGAAGTGGACACGCGGGCGTAGAGGGCGACGCGCAGGGGCTTGGTCATGGCGGCCTCCGGTGAGGTCAGGCCTGTCCACGGCGCTGCAGGGCACTCCTGACGAGGCCGTGCAGCGCGGGGCGGTGGGTGTTCAGGAAGCGGTCGATGTAGGCGGGCTCCACCCCGGCAGGGGGCTGGGCGCGCAGGGCCACGGCCACGCGCTCGAGCACGGCGGCGGCGGGGTCTGGATCGGGCCGGGGCGCGCCGCTGGCCCGCAGGGCTTGGTTCAGCTCCGCGCGCAGCTGCGCGATCTCGGCCTGCAGCTCGGGGACCTGGGCCTTGGCCTTCTTGCAGCCCCTGGCCTTCTCTCGGGTGCGGGCCAGGCTGCGCTCCAGGCGCTCCAGCCGCTTCTGCTCGTCGCTCTTCTTCTGCGGCAGTCGCAGCAGGTTGGTGACCAGCACGGCGATGGCGGGGAGCAGGTGCGCGGTCGCGGCGCCCAGGTCCTCGCGGGCCGCGACGTAGGACTCGCTGTGGCCCTCGCCCATGCGCCCGTCGAGGTGGGTCAGCTCGTGGACGGCGATGCCGTGCAGGAAGGCGGCGATGGCCAGGGGGCGCTGCTTGTGGGCCTTGACCACCTGCTTCATCCGGTCGGGGTGGATGTAGACCACATTCGCGCCCGAGGTGCTGGACGTGGTGAGCCCGAGCAGCTCGTCGTCGAGGATGAAGCCAGGCTTGAACCTGCGGCGGATCTGCGCCTCGGTGGCGACCAGGCGCAGGGTGGCGTCCCAGGCGGCCAGGAAGGGAATCCAGCGGGCGTAGCCCTTCTTTAAGCGGTAGGCGCGGCCTCGGTCGTACCGCTTCTTGCTGATGCGGAGCCCAGCCAGCTTGCCGAAGGGGTTGACCTTGCGGCGGGCAGGGCTGGGGGCCGCGTCCTGCACTTGGTCGAACACGCGGGCCACGGTGGCGGCCTGCACCAGCCCACCGCCGCCCATGTTCATGGAGACCTCGGCGGCCTGCTCCACGGCCGCGGCCAGGGTGTCCATGTCGCGCTGCTCCAGGGGCCAGCCCAGCTCGGCGCGGTCGAGGACCTGGCGCACCTCGTTGGTGAGCACGCGGGGCGCACCGTTGGCCTCGGCCACACTGTCGGCGACCTCGAAGGTGGCGCGCAGCTGGCGCACGCTCACCGTGGTTGCACTTCCAGGGGCCTCCACGTCGGGCTCGGTGGCGTCGTCGCGCTCGGCCCGTTGGAAGCCCGCGGGCAGGATCATGGTGCGCTGGGGGCCGTCCTCGGCGGCCTGGGGCTTGGTCCCGGCGGGGGCCGCAGATGCGGTGGGCTCACGCTTGGCGGCGTAACCAGCCAGCTCGCCGTAGAAGTCGGCGATGCCCCCGGTGGCTTCCTCGAGGGCGGCCTGCAGCTTGGGATCGGCGAAGGCCTGCTCGGTGAGGCTGGCGAGCTCGCGGGCGCCCTCGCGCTCGGCGGCGTGCTCGGATTCGGGGTCCAGCACCTCGTCCTCGTCGCTTCTGCCGACGCTCTCGTTCTCCTTCTCGACCTCGTCCACCAGGTCCTGGAAGGCCCAGCGGGCTTGCTCCTGCAGGGCGTCCCGGGCGGCGTTGAGGGGGTAGCCCCGCTCGCCTGGGCGCACGGTGGTGGTCAGGTCGATCACCACGTCGGCCTTGAGCCCGGTGCGCTGGGCTGGAACGCGGAACTGGAACAAGCCGCCCAGGCGGACGTAGTAGGCCCCGCGCCTGTCACCAGGGGGGCGACGATATGCCTTCACCTTCGCGGTGGTGCCCGGTCCCCACGAGCCTTGCAGACGGACGCGGGAGCCACCCCTGCGGCTGAACATGGGCTTCACCACGCGCCCGTTGAGCGTGAGCTCGAGCTTGGGCAGGTCGTTGGCGGCGAGCAGCTCGCGCAGGCGGTCCTCGATGGCCACCCAGTCCTGTCGGGCGCGGTCCCAGGTCTCGTCGAACTCGTCGGCTACGTCGAAGATGGTGATGCGCGTCCCGGCCAGGGGCGGGTCGGCGTCGAACACGGCGACCTCGGCGTCCGCTCCTTGGCAGGTGACGTGGTTGTCCCGGGTGTCCATCATCCAGCGGAAGGTGGAGCTGGCTCCGAGGATCACGGCCTTGGCCACACCGAAGCCGCCCGCGGCCTCGCACGAGTCGCTGGCGCCAGCCTTGCCGGTCTCGCCGATGGTCAGGAACTTGGTGAGCACGTCCTCGGTGCTCATGCCGATGCCGTTGTCCTCCCAGGTGAGCGCCCGGGCGCGCGGGTTCCAGGTCACCTCGAAGCGACCCGCGCCCGCCTTGGTCTTGCGAGCCCGCACGGCGGCGCGGATGGCGTCCGCGCTGTTCTGCAGGGCTTCGCGGGTGGCGAGCAGGGGCAGATCCCCGGACTGGTAGAGGCTGGAGGTGAGGAAGCGCCACAGCTTGCCCACGTTGGCGCCGGGGCGGCCCGTGGCCTTGACCTGCTGCGCCTGCATGGCCTCGACCAGCTCGCCGCGCCCCCCGAGAGCGTGACGCAGCGAAGCCCGGTCGATGTGGATGCGTCCGCTGGCCTTGGGTGGATCGAGCAGGCCGGGGGTGCGAAGGGCCTCCCTCGCACCCCGACCACGGCGGCACGCGCAGGGGGGCGGGCCGCCAGAGCTGGTTCGGTCGGAGGGAGGGAGGCTCATGCTCTGCACCCGCCGTCAGGCTCAGTCGTGCGCCGCCACCCAGTCCACGTCGCCGGTGTGGTTGGCGCTGGTGTGG
>CAZEJJ010000311.1:0-4019 GCA_964512185.1 uncultured Enterobacterales bacterium
GGTCCCAATACGACTGCCGGCCCGGTTACGCTTGCTGAAGACGCGCGGCTGGTGACTTCCGGCGCTTCTGCTGTGACCCTGGGTACAGTCACGCTGTCTGGCTCGGCCGGCGGCATCGGACGATTCGGAGACGGCGAACTTGCGTTTAACTCCTACGGCGGCGGGCCCGGCAAAACGCTGACGATCACCGGCGGCGGACGTACTGTCCTGGGGCTCGGCCCGATAGAGGCCGTCGGCACTAAGTTCGTCATCGCAGACGGCAGCACTCTGGCCGGCTCGGGCGCTACGCCGCTTGCCGGTTCGACTGAACTGGAATTCCGCGGCGGAACGCTGGAGCTTACCGGCACGACGAGCCTTCCCGGCGTGGCGCTGAGCGTGGCGGCGATCCCCGAGGTCCCGGCCGATCCTCCCGACCCGGCGATCCCGAGCATGCCGAGCTCCTCGATATTGAGCACCGACGCCGATCCGACTTTCGAGTCTCTTTCATTCACTGGCGACGGCACGATCACGACGGCCGGGACTTCGACGAATATTTCGTTCACCGACACTACCGTCGCAGCCGGGGTCAGCGGCGGTCTGATCGCCGATAACCAGACTGTCGATATGGGCCCGATCACTGTCGGCGAGGGCGGCATTTTCGTCGGCGGCGAGGTCGGTACAGGCGTGCTTAACTACACGTCTTTGACTCTTCCTGCCGGCGCCGGCGCCAGCGGCGGGATCAGCGCCGGTCCCGGCGTGGCGATGACGGTTCACGACTACAGCGACGGCGGTGTGGCCAAGACGCTGATTGTCGGCGGCCAGGGCACAACGAGCCTGGATTACGGCGGCAGCCTTACGGCCGCCGAGACAACCATAAAGGTTGTAAGCGGCACGCTTGCGATAAGCGGCTCCGATCCTCTGGCCGGCGCCAAGGGCCTGATTCTGGCCGGCGGCACGGTCAGTCTTTCCGGCCAGTCGGGTCCTGTTCCCGGATCTGTCGCATACTATTCGTTCGACAACACCACAGGCACTACGGTCCACAACGACGGCTCGGGCGGCGCGACGTACGACGCACAGACGGGCGTCGGCGACGCATCCAATAACTTTACGCCGACTGATCTTCTGACCACGGGCGGCGGCGGCATAATCGGCGAGGCGATGACGACGGCTCCGGCCAGCTATGAGTATCTGCGTCTGAACGCCGTCGGCGGTGTTCCGCTGAACACCCCTGCGTGGACCATGTCGACGTGGTTCCACAATCTTCATCCCGATTCGATTTTGAGAGCGCTGGCCAGGAGCAGCGTTTCTGACGCGCTGGCCGTGATCGGCGCCTCCAGCGACAGGCTGGGCGTACTGTCCGGCGGGTTTCATCTGACCGATCCTCCGGTCAATCTCCAGGCCCAGGACGGATGGCATCACCTCACGATGGTCGGCGAAGGCGGCCAGACGAAGTTTTATGTTGACGGCGTGTACGGCGGGACCGCCGCGGTCCAGGCCAGCTCCAATGTTTTCCGCATCGGCACCTTCGCCAACCAGCCGTTCGCCGAGAAGCTCGATGAGTTCCTGGTCTACCACAGCGCGCTGAGCGATTCGGATATTCAGAGCCTCTACAACGCCGGGGTGAACGGCGCTTACGCGATAGACATGACGACCCTGTCGATTGACGTCGAAGCGGCCAGCAACCTCAACAGTTCCGGCGGGGCTCCTAACTTCGGGGCCCTTCGATTTATTGCCGATGACGCGGCGCTGACTGTAAGCGGCGGTGCGACGTTCACCGGCATGACGATCGAATCCGATATTGACCGAATCACGCTGAGCACCGACGGCAACGTGGCCCCCGGCGTTATCGACGGCGGCATGACCACCGATCCGGTTCCCGTGGCCAACGATGTGGAGATCGTCAAAGACGGCGCAGGCGACGTGACGTTGAGCGGTGCGGGAGTGAACCTTGAAAACGCGACGTTCACCGTCGTTGACGGTCGTCTGTTGAATGTCAAATCACCGGCGGCCCCGACCGGTCCGGCGATCCTTCACCCCGCCGGCGGCACGATCGCCCTTGGCGGCTCTACGCCCGGCGGATCGGTTGACTACACCAACGAGTTTATCTCCGACGGCGGTGTTTTGACCGCCGGCTGGCCGGGCGCTTCGGGCGTCGCGGTCAACATTCCCGGCGGTCTTACGCTCAGCAGCGGCGATCTTCAGCTCCTGGCCGGCAACGGCGGAAGTCTGAACGTAACGGGCCAGATAACCGGGCCCGGTTCGCTTGACATCGGCGCCGACGTGAGCGTCACCCCGAGCGGGGTCGGTCCCTACGCGTTCGGCGGCGTTACGCTCAACGGCGGCGCGTTCACGACAGACAAGGCGCTGGTGCTTGACAGGCTGGACCTTCTCAGCGGTACGTTCAACCAGACCGGCAGCGCCCCGGCCGGCGATCGCAACCTGACGATAGCCGACAGCCTGACGATCAGCACGAACCTGGACATGAGCGGCGCGGTTCTGAATGTCGCCACAGCCGCAGTCAAGGTCAACAATTCGGTTCTGACAGTCGACGCGGCCCTGGCGGCGGCTACGATGGACCTGTCTGAGAGCGGGTCTCTGGCCCTGGGCGGAGCCGATCTTACGATCAGCGATACTCTCACATTGACAGATGCTCAGTTCGTAATGTCCGGCGCGGGTTCGCCGGTGGTGGTCTCTCACGGCGACATCAATCCCGGGCTCGATCCTGTGCAGATGGACCTTGCCGGCGGCAGGCTGAAGATTACCGGCCTGGGTGAGACATACCCCAATCAACTGACATTCACGTATTACGCCGGCGTGCTGAACACCGAGCTTGAGGCTATCGATGACGGCGTCGCCAACGGTCTGAACGGAGGCCTGTTCGCCCTGACGCCGACGCCCGAGGCCGATAGGCCTATAGAGCTTCAGGGCAAGTCTGTCTGGACCGAAGAGGTTTGGCAGCAGGGCAATATAGGCGGCAACTACTACTGCCAGATGTGGTCGGGCACGTTCAACGCCCCCGAAACCGGTGAATATACGTTTTGGGTCAGCGGCGACGACTACGAGATTCTCTGGATCGACACTAACCAGAACGGCGAGTTCGAACTCGGGATCGATGATATTTCCAACAATGTTCCGCCAGAGGGCTGGAATACGCCTCACACCGAGACCGTCACGCTGCAGGCCGGCGAGAGCTACGACTTTGCACTGGCCCACAGCGAAGGGACCGGCGGCGACTGGGTGAACTTTACGATCCAGACACCGTCGATGAGTTCCGGGGTGCGCGTCAATCCCAGCGATCCGGCGCAGTTCGACTGGTGGAGCGTCGGGGCGATTAGCTCCTCGGACATAGTCATGCCGAACACGGATATTCTGGTGACGGCGGATACCACGGTTGAATCAAGGTTCAATACTGAACTTGGCGTTCTGAAGGTAAACGGCGACAACATTACCGTGGGCTTCGACGTGAGTGTGGCGCGGCTCCTGAGCTTCGAGAGCACCGAGATCACCGGCGCGAGCAGCGTTACTTTTGACAATGACGGATCTGTCTGGTTGACCAGGACCGGCGGTGTTAACGCCGGCGGAGCCGTCACGATCAACAAGAGCGGATCCGGCGAGCTTCTAATAACCGAAGCGTTCGGCAACCTTGGACCGGATCCCGTGTTGAACATCAGCGACGGAACCCTTGCTCTTGCACGTTCGGGCCTGCTTCCGGGCGTCGATATGCAGATCAGCGGCGGGGGTCTTAAACTGGCCAGTCCCAGCGGATCCCCCACGCAGACTTACGATCGCCCGCTGGCGATCAGCGGCGATGCGTCGATCATCGCCGGCAAGGTGGGTTCCGGCAGCGAGACCGGCGCAATAGTCACCTACGACGGCGATGTCAACTCCGGAGCCAACGTGCTGACATTGGGCTCCGTTGACGGATACACGCTGAATGTCGGCAGCGCGGGAGCCCCTCGAAACGTGACCGCCGGTCAACTTGACATCTCCCAGGGCGCGGTTAATGTCAGCGGCGACACTGCTGTAGCCAATGCGATCAA
>CAZEJJ010000312.1:0-3993 GCA_964512185.1 uncultured Enterobacterales bacterium
CTTCCGACGCACCCCGACCGGTTTTGAAGACCGGGGCCGGCACCAGCACGACAACGCCCGCCGCGTGGGCAGGGTCTAGCCCGGAGTGGGGCGGAGGGCAAAGGGATGGGGGTGGCTCGCGAGAACGGGCGAAGCAAGCGGCATCCAGGCCGCAGGGTGACCAAACCCTGCCTTGACCCTCTGCTATCGCTGAGGTATGGTTTTCTGTCATCACGGAGTCCTGCATGGCGATCCGCGTCGACTCGAGCATCTCCCTCCGCGGCGAATATGGCGTCACCATCGCCCGGCTGCTCAAGGTCTCCAACAAGAACCTGCTGGTGGAAGCCGAGGCCCAGTTCCGGCCGGGCACCAAGCTGGAATTCCAGCTGGAGCTCGAAGGCTTCAGCAGCACCATGTACGGCCTGGGGCAGATCACCCGCGTCACCGCCTACGCCAACGCCCCCAACCGCTACCTGCTGCTCATCGTGCAGTTCTCCTCCAAGGACCGCAAGCTCTTCGACGAATGGATCTACGAGCTGGCGCAGGGCATGGGCTCAGCCAGCACCTCGGCCCGCGTCGGGTCATCCATCCGCTCCACCGCCATGGACTCGGCGGCCCGCGCCGAGCTCAGCGGGGGGCGGCCCAGCCGCGCCGCGCCCAGGCCCGGAGCCGCGTCCGCCTCCCACTGGTCCGTCTCGGTCTCCGGCTCACAACGCGGCGTGGGCCGTGCGGCCGTGCGCGAAGCCCTGCGCGCCCGGTTCGCGGAGCGCGCCCGGACCCGAAGAGCCGAGTCCGACGCCCAGAGCACCCCGGGAGCCCGGCGAGCTCCAGCATCCCGCCCGGTCCCGGTCAAGCCCCTCGACCGCTCCAAGGCCACCCCCGAGCCGCCCACCGGGCCGAGCCCGCCGAGCGCACGCTCGGCCCGCTCCCGCTCGGCTGAAGCGGAGTTCAGCAGCCAGACCCCGGCCGGGCCGGCCACGCGCACCGCCGGAGGCGGCGAGATCACCGTCACCCACTCGCCCGAAGCCGAGCAGCAGTTCAGCGCCCGCCGGGGCGAGGTCAGCTTCTCCTCCATCACCGAGGCCAACTCCGAGCCGGGTGGCCTCACCCGCGACCAGCCCAAGGTCACCACCAGGGTCACCCTCGAGAACAGGCCGCCCCTGGTGGTGGTGCGCTACCACGACCTCAACCGCTACCTGGCCGACTACGCGGACTACCTGGCCAAGGACGCCACCTTCGTGCGCTGGGACCAGCAGAAACCCGACCACCGGGCCGCGGTGAGCGTGCGCCTGGTGCTGCCGACAGGCCAGGTGGTGGCCTGCGGGGGCCAGGTGGTGGCGCTGATGCCATCGGGCTTCGGGCTGGCGCTGCTGCTCGACGACGGACAACGTCAAGATCTGGCCGCGGCGGCGCGCGTTGGCGGCTGAGCGCGCCTCCACCCACCGGCGGGAGAGCCCGTGCTGACCCTGGCGCTGCTGCTGCTCTGCCCGGCGCTCGCGGCCTGGCCCGACGACGAGGCCTGGGTGCCGCTGGTCCAGGCCACGGGCAGCTGCGGCGCCGACGAGCGGGAGTCCTGGGACGTGGCGAGCGACGCCCCTCGGGCACCCATCGACCTGGTGGGGCCGATCTGTTCAGGGCTGGCCACCGCGGCCTGGTGCCTTGACGACTCAAGCGTCTACCTGCGCATGCGGCTCGACTCCACGCCCCTGTTGGCGGTGCCCGACCAGCTCGCCAACGGCGCCTGGGGCGTCATCATCGACCACGACGGCGACACCAGCGCCTACGAGGCCCTGATCGTCCTCGACAGCGCCACCGGCAGCCTCAGCCTGTGGCAGAACAGCGTCGTCACCGGCGAGGACTGGCAGGAGCCGGCGGAGCTGCAGCTGTGGACCGCCAGCTCGCCCTTCCTCGACGAGCAGGCCAGGGTCGCCGCCGCCGGCTCCAGCGAGCTCCACACCGCCGACGCCTTCCTCGACCTGGCCCTGCCCAGAGACGAGCTGCTCGACCAGCTGGGGCTGGAGGCGGACGCCATCTTCAACCTGGCCTTCGCCACCGGCACGGGCTCCACAGCGGGCGCCCTCGACGCCGATCTCATCGCCTGCGAGGGGACCTCCTTCACCTGCAGGCTGTCGGCCCAGGCCCTGCGCCCCCTGGCCTTCGATGGCGATCTCGATGGCCTGCACGCCCTCGACGAGGCCCAGGCCGGCACCCGCGACAACGACGCGGACTGCGACGATGACGGCCTGCTCGATCCCGAAGACCTGGCCGCGGGCACCGATCCACTGCTCTGCGACACCGACGGCGACGGCCTGAGCGACGGCCTGGAGCTGGGCGTGACCGAGCGTCACGAGGACTCCACCGAGGCCTGCTTCCGGGCCGACGCCGATCCCGACACCAGCACCGATCCCCTGGCCTGGGACAGCGACGGCGACGGCCTGGGCGACGCCGAAGAAGACCAGAACCTCGACGGCGAGCACAGCGCCTACGAGTCGGATCCCAGCGACCCTACAGACGGCGACGACAGCGACGGCGACGGACTGATCGAAGGCGTCGAGGCCTGGTGCGAAGGCGGCAGCAGCAGCGATCGGGACGGCGACGGCATCCCCGACGCCACCGAGGGCCTGTGGGACGGAGATGGCGACGGGCACCCTGCGTTCTGTGACCAAGACAGCGACGACGACGGCCTGAGCGACGCCACCGAGGGCTCCGGCGACACCGACGGCGACGGGTTCCCGGACTACATCGACCTCGACAGCGACGACGACGGCTCCAGCGACGCCTCCGAAGGCAGCCGCGACGGCGACTGCGACGATCTGCCCGCCTACCGCGACCCCCAGGACGAGGACGGGCCCTGCGGCGATCCCGACGGCGACGGAGTGCTCAACCGCCGCGAGGCCCGCTGCGGCACCGATCCCAGCGATCCCGGCTCCTACCCCTCCTCGGCGCAGGACTGCAAGGGCGGCGGCGGCCTGCCCGACGACAGCGCGAACCCCCACGCGCGCTACCACGGAGGCTGGTTCGGCGGGGGCTGCTCCAGCGCACCGGCGCCGCTCGGCGGCGGGGCCCTGTGGCTGCTGGTCGCGGCCCTGCTGGCTGCGGGCCGCCGGCGAGGACCCATCGCCGCGATCCTGGTGGCGACGCTGCTGTGCGCTCAGGCCCAGGCCCAGGACCTGGACGTGCAGCTTTTCAGGCCCGTGCCCGGCAGCGGCGCCTTCCTGCGCCTGGCCGACGCCCAGGCGGGAAGGCAGGGCTACGGCGCAGCCCTGTACTACAACCACGGCCAGAACCTCTTCGTCTACCACTACGACGATCCGGAGCTGGAGGACGAGCGCGTGGTGGCCGCCCTGGGCACCCTCGACCTGCTCCCCTGGGGCTCCTGGGGGCCCCTGCGCCTGGCCCTTGACCTGCCCCTGAACCTGCTCGCCCAGGGCGACGGTGTGTCCGGCCCCACCCTGCTGGGCGACCTGGCCCTCGACGGTCGGCTGCTCCTGCTGGACCGCGCGCGGCGCCCGGTGGGCCTGCTGCTGCGGGCCCGCGGCACGCTGCCCACGGGCAACGAAGAGTCCTGGCTCGGCGAAGGCCGCCCTACCGCCTCGCTGGAGGCGGGCGCCTCGGCGGGCCGACGCTGGGTGGTGGCCGCGAACCTGGGCATGGGCACCGCCTCCAGCACCCGCCTCGACGACATCTGGTGGGGGCCGAGGGTGCTGTGGGGCGCGGGCCTCAACGCGCCCATCACCGACCCCCTCTACCTGGCCGTGGAGCTGACAGGTACGCGCATCCTGGCCTCAGCACAAGCTCGAGGCGCCCACCCGGTGGAGGCCCAGCTGGCCCTGCGCTCGCGGCCGGTGGGGCGCTGGGTGGGCAGCGTGGGCATGGCGAGCGGCGTCAGCCGCGGCGTCGGCGCCCCCGGGCTGCGCCTGGTGGGCGGGGGGGGGGGGGGGGCCCCCCCCCCCCCCCCCCCCCCCCCCCGGGGGGGGGGGGCACCCCCCCCCCCGCGGGGGGGCGCCCCCCCCC
>CAZEJJ010000313.1:0-3946 GCA_964512185.1 uncultured Enterobacterales bacterium
CAGCGCTTCGGCAACATCGTGCGCATCGCGCCCATCGAGACCATCAAGGCCGAGCAGCAGTCGGCCCTCGAGGCCAAGCGGGCCACCGACGAGCTCGAGGACCTTCAGACCTACGTGGTGCCGCTCAACTACGCCCAGGCAGATGAGCTGTCGGCCCAGGTGCAGGCGCAGCTCTCGGAGCGGGGCACCGTCGAAGTGGACAGCCGCACCAACCAGCTCATCGTGCGCGACCGTGAGGCCAACATCGCCGCCGTGCGCGAGCTGTTGCGCCAGCTCGACACCCAGAATCCCCAGGTGCTGATCGAAGCGCGCATCGTCGAAGCCAGCAGCAACTTCACCCGCGGACTCGGTGTCCAGTGGGGCTCCGAGCTCGATGCCAGCGCCAGCACCGGCTACGCAACCGGTGCGTTCTTCCCCAACAGCATCGGCATGGCCGGCGGCCTCTCCATGGAGCGCGGCTCCGCTGGAATCGGCGAGGCCATCTTCTACCAGCAGGGCGGCGACAACCTTCTGGTGGACCTGGCCTCTCCCACCGGTGAGCTCGGCGCGTTGGCCATGCACCTCGGCAGCATTCCCGGGCTCATCGACCTCGACGCACGCCTGTCGGCCATGGAGTCGGAGGGCTGGGGCAAGGTGGTCTCCTCCCCGCGGGTCGTCACCATGGACAACCAGCAGGCCACCATCGTCCAGGGCGCCAAGATCCCCTACCTCGCCACCAGCGCCGGTGGCGCCAACGTCAAGTTCGTCGATGCTGCGCTGGAGCTGGTCGTCACTCCGCATATCACCAGCGATGGTCGCATCTCCCTCGATGTAGAGGTGAAGAACGACCGTCCCGACTTCTCGCAGCTGGTCATGGGTCAGCCGGCCATCCTCGAGAAGGAGGCCACCACCATGCTGCTGGTGGACAACGGAGACACCACCGTGATCGGCGGTGTGTACGCCATGGAGGCCTCCGAGACCCGCAGCAAGATCCCGTTCTTCAGCAAGATCCCGCTGCTGGGATACCTGTTCAGGAACACCGGCACCACCATCTCGCGCAACGAGCTCCTGGTGTTCATCACGCCGCGTGTGCTCACCTCCAAGGTCACAGCAAGCAACCAGTGAGCCCGCCTGGAGGCGTGTCCTGACGGACAGCCAGCCCATCCGCGTCTCGCTCGGCGAGCGTGGCTATGACATCCACGTGGTGGCGGCGGGGCTCGATGGCCTCGGCGCAGCCATGGCCGCGGTGCTCGCCCCCGGGCCCTGCTTTCTGGTCACCAACACCGTGGTGGGCCCCCTGTACGCGCAGCAGGCCATGGGGACGCTGCGCGCTGCGGGCTTCGAACCCCGGCTGCTGGAGCTCCCGGACGGAGAGCACCACAAGACCATGGACAGCTGGGCAGCCCTGGTGGCGAGCTTGCTGGACGCGGGCATCGATCGCCGCACGCCCGTGGTGGCACTGGGGGGCGGGGTGACGGGCGACCTGGTAGGCTTCGCGGCGGCGGCGGTGCTGCGGGGCGTTCCCCTGGTCCAGGTGCCCACCACCCTGCTCGCCATGGTGGACTCCTCGGTGGGAGGCAAGACCGGCTTCAACACCCCCCATGGCAAGAACCTCGTGGGTGCTTTCTACCAACCGCGGCTCGTCTTCGCCGCCACCGGGGTGCTGGCCACACTGGCCCCCGAGGAGTGGCGCTGCGGGCTGGGTGAGGCGGCCAAGCACGGCGTGATTCGGGACGCCGCGCTGGCGCAGTGGATGCTCCGGGAGTGCGAGAGCTTGCGATCGCGGCGACCCGAAGCCACCGGCTGGCTGGTACGCAGGTGCTGCGAGATCAAGGCCGAGGTCGTGGCCGCCGACGAACGCGAGACGGGTACGCGCGCAATCCTCAATTTCGGGCACACCGTCGGTCACGCGCTGGAGACGGCCCTGGGACACGGGGTCTTGCGCCATGGCGAGGCGGTGGCTCTCGGCATGCTCGCAGAAACGCGCTACGCCCACAGCCGCGGCTGGGTCAAGGAAGAAGGCCTGGAAAGCAGAATAAGGCAGCTTCTTGCCGCGCTCGACCTGCCGGTGGTCCTGGCTGGTGAGCTTGCGAAGGGCGGCCCGCGAGAGCTGTCCGCCGATCTGCTGCGCGCCGCGAGAATGGACAAGAAGAACGCTCGTGGTAGACTCAGCTTCGTCGTGCCCACGAGGCTCGGTCAGGTCCATCTGGAGACGCTATCTCCGGCAGAGCTCAAGGATCTGTTGGCTGTCCTCGTAGACTGGGAGATGTCATGAAAACCATCCTCATCGCTGTTTCACTGCCGCTGTTCCTCTCGGCCTGCGCCAACGGCTACTACCCGGCGCCCGCCTGGGCCGCGATGAGCGAGATCGAGGACATCACGATTGCGCCGTCCACCTCGCTGGTGTCGCAGGACGGCTTGGGCGTGCTGATCCTGGGTGACATCCTGGTCTACGACACGAACACCGAGCAGCCCCTGGCCGGCGTCGAGGTGGAGATGTCCACCATGTGGTCGGGCCTCTACGTGCTCCCGGAGACCGCCATCAAGCTGGTGGACTACCCCGAGGCACCCGAAGACGTCCAGTCGGCCGAAGACGTGGCGGCCTACTGCGATGTCTGGCCCGACGGTGGCGACGACCAGATCGACGCCGACGCGCCCGACTGGTGCTCCTGGTGGTGGGACACGGAGACCGGGCAGTTCTACCAGTTCGGTGGCGACTACGCCATGACCCCCGATAACTACCGGCCTACCTACATGATCTCGGGTACCGACAACCGGGGCCTGATGCGCTTCTACCTGTACGTCGATTCCCTGCCCTACACCGCCACCGAGGATGAGACCACCGGCTCGTTCAGCTCAGCCGGCGTCATGGCCAGCATCGGGGTGGAGAACATGACCTTCTCGGTGTTGGCCGAGTCTGAGTGATCCCACCCCTGAGAGCACAGGATGCCTGCACGGCCAAGTTGAACCACACCGGAAGCAGCGCCTTCACACACGGAGGACTTCATGCCTCGTGAGCGTCGCAGCATCCTGGTAGTGCACGGTCCCAACCTGAACCTGCTGGGCACGCGGGAGCCGGGCATCTACGGCACCGCGACCCTCGCGGAGATCGACCAGCGGCTGCAGGCCATGGGCCAGGCCCTCGGCGTGGCGGTGCACTGTCGGCAGTCCAACCACGAGGGCGAGATCGTCGATCTGGTGCAGGCCGCGGTGGGCCAGCACCACGGCCTGCTGCTCAACCTCGCCGCCTACACCCACAGCTCCATCGCGGTCCGCGACGCCCTCGCCGCGGCGGCGCTGCCCTTCGTGGAGGTTCACCTGTCCAACACCCATGCCCGCGAGGCCTTCAGGCACGTCAGCCTGGTGGCTGCCCTGGCGGTGGGGGTGGTGCAGGGTTTCGGACCCCAGAGCTACGAGCTTGGCCTGCGAGGGCTGGTATCATGCCTCACAAAATAGAAAAACGAGACCTGCTCGACACCGCCAGGCTGGAGGAGCTGCTGAGGCTCATGCGCCAGCACGGAGTCGCCTCGTTTCGGCTGCGGTCGGGAGACCAACGCCTCGAGGTCCGCTGGCCTGGTTCCGCGACGGCGCCTCCGGCAGAAGCGCAGGTGGCTGAAGATCAGGACGAGCTGGCCGGCGCAGAGAGCACCCTGCACGCCGTCATCTCTCCCACTGTGGGCACCTACTTCGCGTCTTCCGAGCCCGGCAAGCCACCATTCGTCTCGGTGGGCGACCGGGTCGTGGCGGGGCAGGTGGTGTGCGTGGTGGAATCCATGAAGCTCATGAACGAGATCACGGCCGAAATGGACGGTGTCGTAGAAGAGCTGCCCATCGAAAACGGCGGCTCCGTCAAGGCTGGTCAGGTCGTGTGCCTGCTCCAACTGGACACCGTTCTCGGCTAGCAGCCCACGGGAAAGCTCATGTCTACTGCGACCCACCAGTGCCTACTGCGACGCGCCCTGCTTGC
>CAZEJJ010000314.1:0-3927 GCA_964512185.1 uncultured Enterobacterales bacterium
GCGCGGCGATGGCGGCCAGGCGGGCGTCCATGTTGTCGGCGTCGGCGGGGGGCTCGGGCTGCGGAGCTGGGCTCGTGGCCCCCGTGCTGGGGGCCTGGCGCTCGGCTGGGGGAGGGGGCTCGACGGGAGGGGGCTCGGCGGGGGCGGATGGGGCCGGCTGGGGCTGCTCGGCTGCGGCCACCTCGGGCTGCTCGGCCTCTCCGGGCTCGGGCTCGGCTTCGGCTTCGGCCTGCTCGGCTTCGGCATCTTCGGGCTCGACCTCGGCCTGCTCGGCCTCGGCCTCGATCACCGCGGGGGGTGGCGCCTGGGCGTCCACCACGCCGGGCTGCGCCTCGCGGTCGAGCCAATACGAGAGCCCCCAGATGCCCGCCACCACCACCAGCAGGGCGCCCAGGCCGGCGCCCAGCAGGGTCATGCGGCCGCCGCGTTCGTGCTCGTCGTGCTCGTCTGTGGGGGGTCGCGGCCTGCGCCTGGGGGTGCGCGGACCCCAGTCCGGTGCGTCGTCGTCGATGGCGATGTCCAGGCCACCGACGCCGGGGGTGGGGTCGGGGTCGTCCATGGGTGACAGCGACAGCCCCGCACCGCGGGTGTCGCCTTCGCCCTCGACGGGGATGGCGCCGGGGGTGACCGGAGGTGCAGCGGGCGCCGCCGGGGTCTCGCCCCAGGTGCCCCCGGTCTTGTCGATGTGGGGCAGATCGCGGCCGATCACCGTGCTGTCGTAGGCGTCGAGGAAGGCCTCGTCGGGCAGCGCGCCCTCTTCGATGACCGAGCCGATGAGCGGATCGTTGCGCGGGGTGCTGGGGGTCTTCTTGCTGCGCATGACCGGGCCCACCATCCGCTCGCACCAGGAGCGCATGGAGGGGCCGCGGATCTCCTGCTGCAGCGCCTCGCAGGCGGAGCGCACCTCGACGGCTGTGGGGCGCTCGAGGGGGCTGTAGGACAGCATGCGCTTGATGAGGTCGTACAGGTCGCGGGGCACCTGGCCCAGCAGGTGCTCGTCGAGCTGGGCCAGCACCTTGTCCTGGTGCTTGAGGGGCTCGAGGGTGGCGCGGCCGAAGGGCTGGCGGGCCACCAGCTCGAACAGCACGGCCCCCAGGGCGTAGATGTCGGACTCGGGCCCCACCTGGATGGTGTCGTCGTCAAAGTCCAGGTGCTCGGGGGACATGTAGCGCTGCGTGCCCACCAGGAAGCCCGCGGTGTGGGTCTCGCGGGCGGAGAAGTTGGCCCGGGCGATGCCGAAGTCGAGCACCTTGACCGAGCCGCCGGCCGTGACCATGACGTTGGAGGGCTTGATGTCGCGGTGGTGCAGGCGCAGCTCGCGGTCGTGGGGCTTGAAGTGGTAGGCGTGGTGCAGGGCGTCGGAGACTTCCTCGACGATGGCCAGGGCCTGGCGCACCGGGATGGTGGTGTGGGTGCCCAGCTCGGCCAGGTGCATGCCCGGCACGTACTCCATGACGATGGCCCACTCGCCGCGCAGCTGCTCGAGATCGAAGACCTGCACGATGGCTCGGTGCTTGAGCAGGCCCAGCAGGCGCGCCTCGTCGCGCAGGCGGCGCACCGCATCGGCGCGCTGCTGGACCTGCTCCGGGTTGGAGGCGAAGCCGCCCATGGCGTGCAGCAGCTTGACCGCGACGATGGTGCTGAAGCCCTCTTCGCCCAGTTTTTCGGCCTTGTAGACCGAGCCGAATCCACCGCGACCCAGCAGCTCTGCGATCCTGTACCTGCGCTTCCGCATCGGACTCTCCACGCCCGGCCGCCGGCTTCGCAGGGAGCATAGCAGGTTGAGGCCTGCCTGCCCCCTCCGCCGAGCGGCTGGATCCACACCCTCAAGCCCCTGGGGGAGGGCGGGGCGTCCGTAGGGGGACCGCGCGGCTCCGGGTGGGCTCCGCGCGACAGCGCTGCTCTTGGACCTGCGCGTCGGGGATCAGGAACAGCGCCGCCACGTTCGGCAGCCCCAAGCCGGCCGCGAAGGCCGGCAGGATGCCCCAGCCATCGACGACACAGGGCCGCGCATAGCGCGCGTGGGCGCGGACCGCCGCCTGGATGGCGGGCCAGGCCGCCTCCACCGCGAAGAGGTGCCCCTGCTCCCAGAAATCGTCGCCCTCCCCGTCTCCGTCGAGCTCCTCGCCCGAGCCCACGTAGATGGCGCCATCGGGCCCAATGGACGGCGACGACAGCATGGGCTTGTGGGTCCGGAAGGTCCAGCGCAGGCTCCCGTCGGGCTCCAGGGCTTGGCGGAGGGCCTACAGCTGGAGCCAGAGGGTCGCTACCGCCAGGTGGTGCTCCGTCCCTCCCTGATCATCTACCGCGTCGTAGACGACGTGGTGTGGATTCTCCGGCTCTGGGACTCGAGGCGGGCCCCGGAGTCGCTCGTGGTCAAGGACGTCGTGGAGTAGCGAGACTCACGGCAGAGCGAAGTGTCACGGCCGCATCGGCGGCCGGCCAAGGTCTTGGCGATCTGCGGCCGCGCCCTCGGCGCGAGTCCGTAGGAATGCCCTGTTTGGGGCCGCCCACCGACGTCTCGACTCCCAAGCGCCCCGCCTTCAATCCATGAAGTCGACGACCAGGTCGATGTGCCCTGTCATCCGGCGGAAGTCGTTGTCGCCGGTCACCAGCCTGCCCTTGCAGTGGATCGCCGTGGCCGCGATGAGCGCGTCGGTCGGGCTCACGTTCAGGCCGTTGTACTTGCAGGTGTTGAAGAGCTCCGCGGCGAGGACATGGTGTTCCTTCGTGGCGTGGATCGCCGTGAACGGCTCGAGGACCCTCCGAAGACGGTCGAACTCCTTCCTGGTCTTGATGCCTGACAACAGCTCCTGCAGGACGATCCCGGGGATGGCGACAGGCTCGCTCTTGGACTCCTCCCACCGGCGCCGCGGGCGGGCCCCTACGTCTTGGCGATCTGCCGCGTGCGCAGCGCGACGGCTGGATCGGCTTGTTTGCTGCCTACCTCTTCGGTCGGAACCTGACGTCTTCGAGCTTCTCGAAATGGCTGTCTTGAGTCCAGACCACCGCGTCGCGAGATCTGGCAGTGGCGTAGACCACGCTGTCCGCGAAGGGGATCCTGTTCTCCTTCGATACCGTTGCGGCGTGCAACGCCAGGGTGAAGTCGAGGTCGATCAACTGGCCCTGTCTCATCAACGCCACAGCATGGAGCGCAGCCCCCTCACCTCGCTCGGAAAGGACCTTCTTGAAAACCTCGTAGATGCATACCGTTGGCACGAGCAGTCTTTCCACGTCCTCGATAGCTGGCGCGAAGAAGGATGCGTTCGGGCCGTCGGCGAAGTACTCGAGCCACCCGCAGGAGTCAACGACGTTCAATGGCGGTCCTCCTCACGCTCCACCTCGGTGGAGATGCCCTTCAAGAAGCCACGCATCGACTTGATGGGCCGAACAGGAACGAATTCGATACGACCCTCGTAGATGAAGACTTGTACCTTCATTCCTGGGAGGATTCCCAGAGACTTCCGCACACGCGAGGGGATGACTACCTGGTATTTCGGAGATACGGTCACGGTCATCGATCACCTCCTCGTCATACGATATCGCCATCGATCGGAAACGGCAACGCCCATTTGTGGTGATTCCTCTCTTGTACCGTCCCACCCGTTCCGGTTCAATCAACCGCAGGAACCAATACATGAATCGCGCGCCGAGGTATCACCGAGCATCCTCCTGAGCGCAGCGCCAGCCGCGACATGGATGCGTACCTCGCTCCCGGCCGCCGCTCGCCAGGGCTTCCAGCGCACGCTTGTAGGGCCCCACAGCACCTCGTCCCCGCCCCCTGCTGGCTGACCGGGCTCCACCGCAGCCAGAGCAGCAGCGAACACCTGGAACAGTGTGCCAGTATCGCGACTGGCATACTCGATGGCGAACTGTAGGGTCCCACGCTATCCCGCCGCGTGTTTCCCAGGATGCTCCGCCGCGAAC
>CAZEJJ010000315.1:0-3827 GCA_964512185.1 uncultured Enterobacterales bacterium
CCGCGGGCCGGCTGGATGACCAGCTCACCCCCATGATCTTCCACGGCTCCCGCTACGCCGACCGCCGCCCCATCGGCACCGAACAGAGCGTGGCGGGCTTCGAGCACGACGCGGCGCGCCGCTTCTACCAGGACTGGTACCGGCCCGACCTGATGGCGGTGGTGGCGGTGGGCGACTTCGACCCCGACGCGGTGCAGGCTCTGATCCAGGACAACTTCGCCTCCCTCCCGGCCCGCGAGGCCGCCCGGGAGCGCACCTGGCCCGAGATCCCGGCCCACGAACAGACCCTGGTGAGCGTCTTCGCCGATCCTGAGATCACCGCGGCGCGGGTGGGGGTGATGCTCAAGCGCGACGCGGTGCACCGCTACCACCACGGCTACTACCGCGAGCTGCTCATGCAGGGCGTGCTGCTGCACGCCATGAACCACCGGCTGAGCAAGCTCACCCGCAGCGACGACCCCCCCTGCCTGGCCGCCGGGGTGGGCCCGGCTCGGCTCACCCCCACCGAGGGGGCCTTCGGCGGCAGCTGCAGCGTGGAGGCCGGCGGGGTGGAGCGCGGGCTCGCCACCCTGCTCACCGAGATCCGTCGCGCCCGCGAGCTGGGCGTGACACAGGCCGAGGTGGACTGGGCGCGCACCGACATGCTGGCCAGCTACGAGCTGTCGCTGGCCCGCCTGGAGACCACCGACAGCCGCACCCACGCCCAGGAGCTGGTGCGCTACTACACCGAGGGCGAGCCCATGCCCGGCCTGGCCTACGAGGTGGAGCTGGCGCGGCGCTACCTGGCGCAGCTGCAGGCCGCCGAGGTGAGCGCCTTCGCCGCAGGCTGGCTGGCGGACAGCGGCCGCCTGCTGCGGGTGGAGCTGCCCCAGCGAGAGGGCGTCGAGCCCCCCTCCGTCGAGTCCCTGCTGGCGGTGGAGCAGGCGGTGGCCAGCGCCGCGCTGACCCCGCTGGAAGCTGGCGAAGAGGCCCTGGCCCTGGTGCAGCAGCTGCCGGAGCCGGGCGCGGTGGTGGAGCGCAGCAGCGTCGAGCCGCTGGGCGTGCAGATCTGGACCCTGTCCAACGGCGCCACGCTGTGGATCAAGCCCACCGACTTCCAGCAGGACGAGGTGATCTTCAACGCCTTCAGCCCCGGCGGCATGGCCCTGGTGCCCGACCAGGATTTCATCCCCGCCAGCACCGCCATCGCCATCGCCCAGCGCTCGGGGCTGGGCGCGCTGGACCTGGACCAGCTCATGAAGACCCTCGCCGGACGCCAGCTCTCGGTGAACCCCTTCATCGCCCAGCACTTCGAGGGGCTGGGGGGTGCGGCCACGCCGCGGGACCTGCAGATGGCCCTGCAGATGGTGCACCTGCTGTTCACCCAGCCGCGCTTCGGCGCCGACGCGCTGGAGCTGGAGCGCCGGCAGCGCGTCCGCTCCCTCGAGGGCCGCCTGTCGGATCCGGACGCCGTGTTCAGCGACGCCTACAACGCGCTGATGTGGCAGGACCACCCCCGCCACCGGCCCTGGACCGTGCAGACCCTGGAGAGCATGGACCTGGCGGCCTCCGAGGCCAGCCTGCGCGAGCGCTTCGCCGGGGCGGGCGACTTCACCTTCGTCTTCGTGGGCAGCGTGGATCTCGAGGCCCTGGAGCCCCTGGTGAGCACCTGGCTGGCGTCGCTGCCCGGCGGCGAGCGGGAAACCCACGGCGACGACGGCTCTCGGCGGGTCACGGGAGTGCACGAGCAGACGGTGCGCGCCGGCCTCGACGCCCGCGCTCGACAGCGCATCACCTGGCACGGCCCCTTCGAGGGCAGCTGGCTGGAGCGCGCCCAGCTGATGGCCATGGCCGACATCCTGGAGGTGCGCCTGCGCGAAGAGCTGCGCGAGGAACGCGGCGGCACCTACGGCGTCTCGGTCTCTTCGGACAGCTGGCAGCTGCCGGAGCCGGGTTACCGGGTCACGGTGGGCTTCCGCTGCGATCCCGAGCGGGTGGAGGAGCTGCAGGAGGCAGTGGACCAGGTGGTGCAGCAGCTGCGCGACCAGCCCCTGGACTCCGGCTACGTGGAGCGCGAGCAGGCCAAGAACCGCCTGGCCCGCGAGACCTCCCTGGAAGAGAACCGCTTCTGGGCGGGAGCCTTCGCCGGCCTGCTGCAGCGAGGCGAGGATCCCCTGGCGCTGCTGTCCTGGGACGAACGCAACGACAGCCTGGACTCCATCATCATCCAGGGCGCGGCCCGTCGCTACCTGGACCCCGAGCAGGTGGTGCGCTTCGTGCTGCTCCCGGCCGAGGAGGAGTAGCGGTGGACCCCCAGAGCCTCTACCTGCTGCTACGAGGCGACCATCTGCACCTGCCGTGGTTCCTCGAGGTGCTGGTGGTGGCGGTCTTCCTGGGCACGATCGCCGGGCTGGTACAGATCACCCTGCGGGCACGGCGGCGAGGGGAGCAGGAGCCGGTGCAGAGGGAGGCTCCGAGGGACCCCGAACCTGCCCTGCCCGGCGCGCGCCGAATGGAGATCCAGCCCCCCGCCGGCTCCGACCTGAGCGCCATCCTGGGCACCGGCGCGGTGCACTTCGGTCCGCCCCCCCCGGCCGTGAGCTACGAGCCCGAGGAGAACATGATCCGCGTGGACGAGGAGTGAGCGCTACTCCCCCGGTGTGAACACCAGCACGTACTGGTAGGGCAGCAGATCCAGGGCCTCCCGCTCGGTCCAACCGGCGGCCACCAGCTCCTCGCGCACCGTCTGCGGAGCCAGGCGCAGGGCCACGGGCGGGCCTACCGGGGTCTCTTCAGGCTTGAACTCCACGATGGCCAGGCGCCCACCTTCCTTGAGGGCCGCCTTGAGCCCCGTGAAGTAGGCCACCCGGTCGCCGATGTGGTGGTAGGTGTTGACCACCAGGGCCAGATCCAGCTCGCCAGCGGCGAAACCGGTCTCCTCGGCGGTGGCCAGGCGCACGTCCACCTGCGGGGTCTCCTCAGTGACCGCGCGGGCCTTCATGTGCTCCACCATGTTGGGCTCGATGTCCTGGGCGATCACCTCGCCCTCGGCGCCCACCGCCGCCGCCAGGGCGGCGTTGAAGTAGCCGGTGCCGGCGCCCAGATCGGCCACCACCATGCCCGGGGTGACACCCAGGGCGGCCACCAGCTCGGCGGGCTTCTGCCACTCGGCGCGCGTGGGGTCGTCGAAGATGGCGGCCCACTTCTCCACGTCGTCGAAGCCATGACCCACGGTGGCGTGGTCACCGTGGGCGTGAGCCTGCTCGGCCTGCGCGCTGTGGTGGTGATCCTGCTGGTGGTCATGGGCGTGCTCGTGATCTTCTCCGGCCGCCTCGATGACCGCCGGATCGGGGGGAGGAGCGGGCTGCTCCGGCGGGGTGGGCGTGCCGCAGGCCAGGGCGAGGGCGGACAGGGCGAGGGGCATGGCGTTCATGGTGCGGAACCTCCGGGAGAGGAAGAACTGGCCTATCCAGATTCGCTGCCCGCAGCCCCTGCCCAGCGCACCCCGCTCGCAGAGCTGCTGCGCGCAGGCAGGCGAAGCTGGACCGTCGTCGGTGCGCTGGTCTCCCCGTCAGAACTCCGGCACGGAGGCCTGCCCCTGGTCATCGTATCCCCAGCAGAGGACCTCGGAATCTACAGTGATCCCGCAGACGTGGTAGTACCCTGCGGCGGCGGCGACGAAGATCTCGGAGGGCGGATCCGCCTGCCCGAAGACGTTGCTCCCACCGGAGTCGTTTATGATCGCATAGAGGTCTGGATCGCCCTTGTCACTGATCTGCATTGGAGTCCCCTATTGTTTCGTGTTCAATCCTGATGATGCCTTCATCGAGGTCCAGGGTAGCTGACCC
>CAZEJJ010000316.1:0-3686 GCA_964512185.1 uncultured Enterobacterales bacterium
CTCAACGCCCAGTGCACCGTGGGCACCCGCCGGGAGCCGAACCCGCTCTGCCCCTCGCTCAAGCGGCGGGTGGAACAGGCCGCCCGGGACCTGGACGCCACCCGCCGCGCTCTGGACGCTGTCTCCCAGCGGTGCGCCCGGGAGCAGCAGGCGTCGTCCTGCAACAGCTACATCCGGGACGCACAGAGCCGCCTGCGCCGGGAGCAGGACGATTACAAGCGCGTGGAGTCTGAGTCGTCACGGTGCCGCCGCACCATCGATGTGCCGGTGCAGAAGATCTTCTTCTACGAGCGGCGATTGCTCATGCGTCAGGCCACGGTGAGCGGGACCCTCTCCCTGAGCCGGGGCGGCGCGGCCCTCTCATCCCGGGCCGTGCATGGCAGCGCTTCGGCCAGGGACAAGTACGGCGGCGGGCTGTCTTGCGCCGGCATCCCCCCGGACCCGCTCCAGCTCCCCGGGATGCCCGCCCTGCTCGCCACGGCCAACGAACGCATGCTCGACGGCTGCACCGGCGAGCTGAGGCGCATGCAGCGGGAGAAGGCCGAGGCCCAGCTGGGCGGCAAGGATCGGGAGGCCGATCGCCTGGACGCCCTGGTGCGCGCCCGGCTGGTGGACCCTGGCTGGAAGGCGCCGGCCAAGCAGCTCAAGCGTCACCTGGCGGCGAACTGGGGGAGTGATTTCAAGCTGGCGGATGCGATTTTGAAATAGGGGTGTGGGGTGCCGGGGCGTTATTCGCCGGCGGGCTTCGACTTCCTCAGCAGATCGCCGAAGGAGGGGGACGAGGCGAAGGCGACCAGGTCCTTGAGCAGGTCGCTGGAGTCCACGTACTGATCCAGCTCCTCCACCCTGGCGACCACCCGCGGACGGGGCACGCTCTCGTCCAGCCTTGAGAGCACGCGGAATACCTGGCGCATGTCGGCGCCAGCCAGGAGCCCGGTTCGCAGGGCGGTGGTGCAGGCGCCGTTCCAGAACACCTGGCTCAGCTCCACCGGATCGATATCGCGGTACGGCTCCAGCGCCTCGGCCCAGGTCAGCTTCAGCTCCTCGCCGACCTCCTCGCGGATGCGCTCCACCAGCTCTGCCGAGCTGCCCGGGGCGCCGTCGCGGAACTCCAGCACCAGCCAGAGAGCGGAGAACAGATCCGCCCGCTCGCTCTCGGACATGGCCGCCATGGCCCGCGTCTCCGGCCTGGCCAACTCCAGCACGTAGGCGAAGAGGAAGCCCACCTCGGCGTGCACCAGCTGCTGCATGACATCGGTGCGTACCACCACGGCGGGTTCGGGCCTGCTGTTCACCACGGTCACGCTGGTGTCCAGACCCTGGGTGCGGTACAGGTTGCACCCCTGGATCCCCATGGCCTCCGCCACCTGACCGAAGGCCTTGCCCATGGTGGTGGCCTCGCCGATGGGGATGGCGTTGCCGTCGCCGGTGTAGTCCAGGCTGTGGTTGCCCAGAGGCCTGACCTGCTCGTCGAGCTCGGCCAACACCTGCCCGATGGTCTGATCGGCGTCCTCGTGCCGCATCAGGGCAAGATCGTCGCCGGCAGCCACCAGGATGGGCGGCCGCTCGAACTCCTTGCGCATGGACTGGATCACCGCCTTGATGTCCTGGTCCACCTGGCTCACGCCGAGCAGCGGCGAGAGCAGGCACCAGGCCCACGGCTTGTCATCCTCCAGCAGCAGCTTGGCCAGCTCCAGGCACCGGTCGAACCAGGGCGGGCCGAAGCCAGACAGCAGCCCCAGGATCTCCTTGCGCTGCTCCAGCTGACCCGACTCCTCCGTATAGATCTGCTCCAGCTCGGTGAGCGCCTCCTCGGTGGGGCACACCTCCACCGAGCGCCGCAGGAAGTCCTCCGCGCCGTCTGGATCGCCCAGCTGATCCCTGCTGATCAGGGCCATGCGCTGCAGCGCCCTGCTCTGGTTGATGGGCTCGCCCACGTCGCACGACGCCTCGAGCACCTGCAGGAGCTGCCCCCAGTCCTGTTGCTTCTCCAGCACCAGCGTGAGGCCGTCTCGCGCCTCCTGCCTGGCCGGATCGTAGCTCAGGGCCATGTCGAAGGCCTCCACGGCCTCCTCCTCCTGCCCCTCGCGGGTGGCGTAGATTTCGCCTCGAACCAGCCACAGGGTGGCCAGCTCTTCCGGGTCCTCCGCGGTGGGGAGCAAGCCATCCACGACCTCCAGGCTCTGCTCCGGCCGACCGGTGCGCTGCAGGTGCCGCAGGGCGCGGTGCAGCAGGTCCCGCTGCTCCAGCCCCTCGGCCAGGGCGAGCTCGTAGCAGACGCCCGCCTCCTCCAGCGCCTCGAGGCCGTCCTCCCACAGCACGCCGAGGTGGTAATACAGCTCCGCCCGCTCCAGGGGATCCTCCACGGTGGTGAGGGCGCGGATCTTGATCTCGATGGCCGCCGCGGCGCGCCCGCTACCGGCCAACATGTCGCCCATCATGGCCAGGGCCTCGGGGTGCAGCGGCTGCAGCGAGAGCACCTCGCGGATATCGCTCAGCGCGTCCTCATCCCGCCCCTGCTTGCGCAGGCACTTGCCTCGGGCGTAGAGCGCCTCTGTGCGCTGCTCCTTGCTCAGCTGCTCGGCCTGCATGGTGAGCACGCCGTGCAGCATCACCTGGGCCCGCTCGATCTCATCCGCGGCCATGAGCCCCTTGGCCATGGCCAGGGCCGCCGGCGCATAGTTGGGCGCCAGGTCGTAGGCCCGGCGCACCAGGTAACGCTCCTCGTCCGGCAGGACCGCAGCCTTGGCCGCCCGCGCCAGCACAAAGAGCGCCTCGGCCTCGGTGAGCAGGTCCTCGCGGGTGAGCGGCCGGGTGCGCTCCAGGAGCTGCATCTTGCCCCGGTTGGCGCGGAACGCCTCCGCCCCCTCGCCGGCCCTGGTGTGGGCCTCTGCCAGAGACTCCCAGTTGCTCTCGTCGTCCGGGTTGGTTGCCACCGCCCGGAGGTACCAGTCGGTGGCCTTGTCCAGGCGCCCCTCAATGAGCGCCTCGTCACCCATGTCGCGTAGCCGCGAAGCGCGCTCCTCAATGGAGAGGTCGCGTTCACCCTCCTCGGGCAGCAGCGCGGCCGCGGGCCGCAGGTTCTTCAGCCGGCGGCCGATCCCCTTGAGCGCCTCCATGGCCGGCAGGTTGTTCGGGTCCACGGTGCGCGCCTCACGGTAGAGGGCCACCATCCGGTCCTGAACAGCCTCGTTCTCCTCGGCCACCTCGGCCAGGTGGCACAGCACCAGCGCCCCTTCACGCGGGGGAAGCTGGCGCGCCTGACGCCGCCTGAGGTCGATGTACTCGCCAAGCTCCTCGCGGATCAGCGCATCCCGGGACAGGGCCAGGGACGCGCCCTCGGCCTCGGGGACCTCTTCCAGCAGGGCGAGCCAGGTCTTGCGCGCCTCCCAGGCGCGGTCGAGGCTGTGCTCCTGGATTCGGGCCAGCTCCGTACGCAGAGCCACCCGCTCCCACGGGTCCCTGGTGTTGGCTAGGTTGTCCTTCAGCTCCTCGCACAGCTCCTCGAGCCGGCCGGTGCGGCGCAGCAGCCGCGCCTGGTCGGTGCGCACCTCCCGATCGTCGGGACGCGCCGTGAGGTAGGCCTGGTAGAGGGTGTGCCACAGCTCCGTGTTGTCCGGATCCAGGTGCTCCCTGGCCAGGGCCATGGCCTCGTCCAGCAGCCGGTCGCGGTTGAGCACGTCGGC
>CAZEJJ010000317.1:0-3609 GCA_964512185.1 uncultured Enterobacterales bacterium
GCCTGCCGCCGGTTCATGTCGTAGCGAGAGCCTCCAGGGCCGTAGCGACAATGCGGAGCATTGGGGCGAAAGCCGCCGCCGAAGGCGGTGGACCGTACGGACGGGTTCTGCGCAGTAGCGACCGGCGGAGGCGTGTTTTCAACACGCTGACAGTCGGGCGCTGCAAGCAGGACGCGTCGCAGTAGGCACTGGTGGGTCGCAGTAGACATGAGCTTTCCCGAGGGCTCCTGGAAGGGTGTAGGGCGTAGGTGGCGAGGTCCGGGAATGCAGTGAGTGTCTCGCCGACGACCTCAGCTGTCAACGACTTCGCGAGCGACGACGCCGGCGACGGCCGGAGCGTCCACCCCGGCTCTGAGGCGGGCGGGTGCCGATGGTCGGTTTGCCCGGGAACCAACGCTGCCAGCTCTCTTCGAGCGCCGCCCTCAAGGGCTGGTGCTCGGAGCCGGAGAGTGGGGAGGACTCCGCCAGCAGGGCGAAGGCTTCGGTGCGCGCGCGCACCAGGAGATCGCGGTGTTCCAGCGGATCGACGCTGCGGAAGCGGGGCAGCTCTCCAGCCCGCTCACCGAGCAGGGCTTCGGCCCCGCGGGTGGCGAGATCGATCTCGGCGATGCGGAATGCGTCCTCTTCGGTGCAGAGCAGCTCCACGCGGCGCGCGCCCTCGGGGTCGGGGGAATCGCCCAGCACGAACATGCAGCGGCCCCGACGGATGCCCTGGGACACGTGGGCGCGGAGGCGGTGCAGGCGCACCAGCTCGAAGCGATCGGCCTCGAGCACAACCATGGCGGTGGCGGCCGGCACCGAGGGGCCATCTTCGATGATGGTTGTGGTGAGGAGCACATCTACCCGCCGATGGCGGAAGTCGTCGTAGGAGCGCTGCCGCTCCTCCCGGCTCATCAGGCGAGAGAAGACCCCGATGCGGGCGCCTGGGAAGGCCTCGCTGCGCAGGGCCTCGGCGAAACGGGCCAGCTCCAGCTGGCTGAAGCGCTCTTCGCCTCCGATCATGGGCAGGACCACATAGGCCTGTCGGCCCGCCTCCACCTCGGACTGCGCGGCCCGGTAGGCTTCGAGGTGCTCGGCCCAGGGGTGGGAGCTCACCTGCAAGCCGTGGCCCAGGTTTCCGGGCACCAGGCTCAGGTCCATGTCGCCAAACACGGTGAGGGCGATGCTGGTGGGGATGGGAGCGTCGGTGAGCACCAGCAGGTCGGGGCGGACCCCCTTTGACGGCAGGCTCTTCAGGGGGAGAGAGCCGTACTCCTCCCGCTCCTCCACCACGACCAGCCCCAGGCGCCGGAAGGCGGGCCAGGCCTTGGCCACCTCGGCGGTGGTAAAGACGATGTGGATTTCACCCCTGCGGAGCGCGTCTGCCTGGGGTGCGTCCGGGCGCCCGACCAACAGCGAGGGCACCAGGCCCACCCCACGGAGCAGCGGCTCGGCGAAGAGGAAGCGGTGCTCCGCGGCGAGGGCATCGGGTGCCACGAACACCACCTGCTCCCTGGCTTCCGCCACCACCACACCGCAGAGCAGCGCGACGAACCCCTTGCCCACGCCCACATCGCCCTGCAGCAGGCGGTTCATGGGCCGTGGACGGGCCAGGTCGCGGCGGATCTCAGAGAACGCGATCTCCTGGCCGTCGCTCAAGCTGCGATTCAGCGTGGCGAGGATCTGGCCCACCAGCTTGTGTCGCACCGTGTGGGCGGTGCCGCGCTCCTGCTGCCGGCGGCGGCGCCCCATGCCGCGGCCCAGCTGGTACAGCAGCAGCTCGTCGAAGGCCAGGCGTTGCTGGCCACGGTGGTGCCCGTGGGTGGGGAAGTGCAGACGCCGCAGGGCTTCACCGAGCTCGAGGAGCCGAAGGCGACGGCGAAGATCCACCGGCAGGGGATCCACCAACAGGTCAGCGAAGGCGTCCAGCGCCCGGTGCAGCAGGACGCTGAGATCGGCGTCGGGCACACCCGGCAGCTCGTAACAGGCCACGCGACCCTGGCCTCGGCTGTCGACCCAGACAGGCTCCGCTTCGTGGAGCACGGCCTGGTCGTCCTCGTGAGCCACCATGCCCGCCAGCGCCACGCGGCTTCCAGGGGCGAGCGCCTGGCGAAAGGCGTCGTCGCGGGGGGTGACCCAGCGGCAGGTCAGCTTGCCCTGGTCATCGGCCAGCAGCAGCTCGAAGCGGCGTCCCAGCGGCGCCAGGCGGGTGAGGCGATAGACGACGTTGCCGCGCAGGACGTGGCGCTGCCCCTCCACCAGGGGCTCGGAGGGTGACACCGCGCGAGGCAGGAGATCATAGCGCGCGGGAGGCAGGAGCAGCAGATCGGCCACCGTGAGCACCTTGGCGGCGGACAGCGCTTCGTGAAGTGGGGGGGCAAGGCCCGGGAAGAAGGCCGACAACGCGCGACCCGCACCCTCGGGATCGCGCAGCGCGCGGCGGCGAGGAGGCGGAGGGGGAGCAGGAGGCCTGGCGGCGCGCGATGAGCGTCGCTTCCGGCGCTCAGCGTCTCGCTTGGGCTCGGCGTCCTCGACAGGCTCCGCGGGCTCTACCTGCGGCTCGGCCTCTCTCCGAAGCTGCTCGTCCGCGGGCTCCGCGGTGGCCAGGCCTTGGCCGGCGGGCTCGGCCTCGGGAGGCGCGGCCCGGCGGCCTCGCCCACGTCGCCGGGATCTGCCGGCCGGTGCACGGGAGGGCTCGGGGCTGGCCTCGACTGGCGCCTGCTCTTCGGCGACGGCCGGCGCGGCCGGCGCGGCCTGAGCTGGCACGGCTGCACTGGGTGCGCGGGTGGTGGCGCCTTCGGGTAGCAGAGCGACCCGCACGGGGAGCTCGGGCAGGTCGACCGCGAGGGTGAGCAGCGGACGGAGGGGCTCGAAGCGGGCGTCCAGCCGCTGCAGGAATTCGTGGCGATCATCGCCCGCCAGGGCATCGCTCCAGGCACCCAGATCGCTGCGCAGCTCCACCAGCGCGGTCTTCTCACGCTCCTCGAGCTGGCTCTCGTCTACCCGATCGAGCCAGGGGCCACAGGTGGCCGCCAGGTAACGAGGGCCGGAGCGCGTGCGGTCCACGCCCAGGCCATAGCGCACGGTGCGGTGCAGCACGTCGAGCGCGAGCGCCGCCTGGCGCCGCAGCTCGAGCGTGGCGGGCTGGGGATCAGGTGCGGAGGTTGTCGCTTCTTCCATACCGACCTCTGGAGGCCTCATCGCCGGGAGGCTCGGTGAGTTTCCTAGATGTACTCGACCTTGAGGATCTCGAACTCGCGGATGCCTCGCGGAGTGCGCACCTTGACATCGTCGCCTTCCGAGCGTCCCAGCAGCGCCCGTCCGATGGGCGAGGTGGGCGTGATACGCCCCTGGCGCGCATCGGCCTCTTCCTGGCTCACGATCTGGTAACGACACTCCGTGTCGGTCTGCATGTCGATCAGCTGCACCGTGGTGCCGAAGATCACCCTGTCGGAGGGGGTGATGGTGGTGATGTCGATCACCTCGGCGGTGGTGACCCGATGCTCCAGCTCCCGAATGCGCCCATCGAGGAGGGCCTGGCGGTCTTTTGCCGCGTCGAACTCGGCGTTCTCGCTGATGTCTCCGTGGGCGCGGGGCCCAAGGAAAGGGCCCCCCGATAGAGGGCCGCCC
>CAZEJJ010000318.1:0-3534 GCA_964512185.1 uncultured Enterobacterales bacterium
CGGCGTGGACGCCGCCGGCGAGGGGGTGAGCTCCTGCCACGTCCCCGCCTCCTACCCCCACCCCGCCTGCACCAGTGCGGCGGAGAACTGCACCAACGGCCTGGACGACGACAAGGACGGCCTGACCGACTGCAAGGATCCGGACTGCAAGTACCACCCTGCCTGCGTGGGGCCGGGCAAGGAGATCTGCAACAACGGCATCGACGACGACGGCGACGGCAAGGTGGACTGTGATGACAGCGACTGCGCCAAGGATCCCAGCTGCCAGGTCAAGAAGGAGATCTGCAACAACAAGCAGGACGACGACGGCGACAACCTGGTGGACTGCAACGACCCGGACTGCTTCAAGCACCCCGACTGCAAGACCCCGGGCAAGGAGATCTGCAACAACGGCGTGGACGACGATCAGGACGGCGACGTGGACTGCGCGGACTCCGAGTGCAAGTGGCTGCCCATCTGCAACCCGGGCAAAGAGAACTGCACCAACAAGAAGGACGACGACAACGACGGCGCGGTGGACTGCGACGATCCGGACTGCAAGAACCACTCGGCCTGCCAGGGCGTGCTCTGCAAGCCGACGGTGAACTTCGGCACGATCAAGCCCAAGGGATCCTCCTCCACCCGCACGGTGACCACGTCAGGGACCAAGGATGTCTACACCACCACCTGCGTCATCCCGGGCGGAGGCGAGGTGGTGGCCCAGTTCACCCTGAGCGGCAAGACCGACCTGAAGCTGCAGTACGAGCAGCTGAGCGGCGACTCGGTGTTCGGGCTGTTCGCCGCCGGCGTAAAGGAGGCGTGCAACGCCAACGCCAAGGGGTGCTTCGACCCGAAGTCGGCCAAGAAGGGCGAATTCTCCATCAAGAACCTGGCGGCTGGCACCTACTACCTGATCACCGAGGCGTTCGCCAAGAGCCTGGAGGGCAAGGTCAAGATCACCCTGACCACCGGCGCCGTGGCCACCAAGGAGATCTGCAACAACGGCAAGGACGACGACCTGGATGGCGCCATCGACTGCGCCGACCTGGACTGCTACTTCAGCAGCGCGTGCAAGAACAACCAGTGCAAGTGGGACGTCAACCTCGGCACCCTGGTGGTCAACGGTCCATCCAAGACCACCACCGTCAACACCCTGACCGCGGCCAACACCTACGACCTGGTGTGCGCGGCGGGCGGCGGCGGCGACCGGGTGGTGCGCTTCGCCATGCCGTCCACGGCGGTGCTCGGCGTGCAGGTGTACCAGAAGGGGCACCACGCTTTCGGGCTGCACCATGACAAGGGCCCGGGCACCAAGTGCAACGCGGCCAAGGGCGGCTGCCTGCAGAAGACCTGGCCCGGCATCGTCATCGACTACGGCACCCAGGAGAAGGGCGTCTACTACTACATCGTCGACGAGATGAAGAAGGGCTCGGGCGGCAACGTGCAGCTCACCTTCAAGGCGTACAAGAACCGCGGCCCCGAGCTGTGCACCAACAAGATCGACGACGACGGCGACGGCCTCATCGACTGCATGGATCCGGACTGCACCGGCGTGGTGGGCTGCCCCGGGCCGGTGTGCGTGCCGGACAAGAAGACCGGCGCCATGGCCATCGGCAGCCAGGTCAGCTTCAACGTCAACACCAAGAACGCCAACAACGACCAGACCGTGCCGTGCGCCCTGGGCGGCGGCAAGGACGAGGTGATCGAGATCGTCCTGACCCAGACCACCGCCCTGCGGGTGAGCTGCAACCAGACCGGCGACCATGTGCTGGGTCTCTTCTCCAAGGGCAAGCCGCGTGACCCGTGCGACAAGACCAAGCTCTCCTGCGCCGACCCGAAGACCGGCCCCATCGGCTGCAACTTCTACTGGGGCAACATGCAGCCGGGCACCTACTACCTGGTGGTGGAGGCGTTCAAGCCGGGCACCGAGGGCAGCATGAACATCACCCTGCGCGCCACCAAGGACTCGGTGCAGGAGATCTGCAACAACGGCAAGGACGACGACGGCGACGGCAAGGTTGACTGCCAGGACTTCAACTGCGCCACCTCGCCCTACTGCACGGGCAAGACTTGCACCCCGGAAAAGAAGCTCGGGACGCTGGTGATCGGAAAGGCCACCAGCGTGGCGTTGACCACCAGCGGCGCTGGCGACGGCAACAGCACCAAGTGCAGCTCCGGCGGCGGCGAGGACTACGTGGTGAGCTTCACCCTGCCCAAGGACTCCGCGGTCACCGTGGACTGGGCCCAGTTCGGCAACCATGTGCTGGCCATGCACTCCGACAAGGGCGTGGGCTACTCCTGCGACGCCGCGCCGCTGTCGTGCAAGCCCACCAGCGGCAAGGCGGTGGGCAAGGCAAGCTTCGGGCAGCTCAAGGCAGGCCAGTACTTCCTGGTAGTGGACGCCTCGGCCTCCGGCAAGGAGGGCTCCGCAGTGCTGAACATCACGGCGAAGTAGCGCGCCGCTTCATCCCGGAGTGTTGCGAAGCAACGCGAGGACGGCGCGCTCCCCCGGAGTGGCATCGAACGTGCACGACCATCGCGGAGCCTCTCGAAGCAACGCGAGGACGGCGCGCTCCCCCGGAGGGGCAATGCGCGTGCACAATCGCCCCTTTCATCGCGGAGCCTCTCAAAGAGAGGCGAACAGGGCGCGCTCCCCCGGAGGGGCAATGCGCGTGCACGACCTTCGCGGAGCCTCTCAAAGAGAGGCGAGCAGGGCGCGCTCGCTGTCCTCGGTTCCTTCGGAACCTTGCGGGATGAACGCGCGCGCCCCCGGAGGGGCATCGAACGTGCACGACCTCCCACGCTTGGCTCTCCCGCTCTCCCTCTCCCTCTCCCTGCTCCTGCTCGCCGGCTGCGACGCCGACAGCGCCGGTCCTGATGTCTGGCGTCCCGCGCCCGGCACCACCTGGCAGTGGCAGCTCGAGGGCAAGCTCGATCTGAGCCGCAAGGTCCAGATGTACGACCTGGACCTGTTCAATACCAGCAAGGCGGACATGGCCACCCTCCGCGCGCGGGGCGTGGTGGTGATCTGCTACTTCAGCGCCGGCTCGTACGAGGCATGGCGGCCCGACGCCAAGGAGTTCCCGGCGGCCGCCCTCGGCAAGAAGATGAAGGGCTGGAACGAAAAATGGCTCGACGTGCGGGCGCCGTCCATCGCGGCCATCATGAACCGCCGCCTCGACCTGGCCCGTGACAAGGGGTGCGATGGCGTGGAGCCGGACAACGTGGACGGCTTCATCAACAAGACCGGCTTCCCGCTGACCGCCGCGGATCAGCTGACCTACAACCGCGCCCTGGCCGCGGCCGCGCATGCCCGGGGGTTGTCCATCGGGCTGAAGAACGACCTGGACCAGGTGGCCCAGCTGGTGGCGCATTTCGACTGGGCGCTCAACGAGCAGTGCGTCCAGTTCAAGGAGTGCCACCGGCTGAAGCCGTTCATCCTCGCCGGCAAGGCGGTGTTCAACGTGGAGTACCCGCCATCCACCAGGACCTCGGTCTGCCCCACGGCCAAACAGCACAAGCTCGACACCCTGCTCAAGAAGTGGGCCGTGGACG
>CAZEJJ010000319.1:0-3533 GCA_964512185.1 uncultured Enterobacterales bacterium
CCGGACGCACAGGCCTGGAGTACATGGCGGAGGAGCTGCTGACCGGAGCCCCCGGGCGCCGGGGCGCGGGGCGGGGGGGCGGGGGGGGGCGCGGCCGGCCGCGGGCCCCGCCCCCCGGGGGGGGGCGCGGGCCGCCCCCCCCGCCCACCCGCCGCCTGACACCTGGCACGGCATGGGCTGCGCGGGCGTGGTGGCGCGCAGCCTGCGGGCCCTCAGCCTGCCGGCCCTGGACACCGGGCCCGACCTGCTGCGGCGCTGCGCGGGCTGGCTGGCGGCACAGGCCGCGCCCGACGGCAGCTACACCGGCAGCTACTACCCCAGCCGCGCGCTCACCACCGCGCTGGTGCTGGAGGGCCTCGCGGCGGCCAAGGCACGGGACGCGCTGGACGACGAGGGTTCCACAGCGCTGCAGCGCGCAGCGACCTGGCTCAGCGGCCAGCAGCTACCCACAGGTGTCATCGGAGGGGGAGCCCTGGACACAGCCAGCGCGCTGCTGGCCCTCGACGCTGCGGGCTCGCTGCCGGCGGCGCTCGCCTGCGCCGCGGCCGCCTTCCTGGTCAGCTCACAGCAGGGGGACGGCCTGTGGCCGGCCGATGACTTCGTCATCGCGCCCAGGGGAGACGGTCAGCTGGGCGCGGCCGGTTCCGCACCGGTCACGACCCTCATGGCTCTCGCTGGCCTGGCAGCAGCGCATAGGGCGCTGCGCGCCGGGCCGCCCGCACTGGATCCTGCTTGACAGGAAGCTCAACCACGAAGCGCGCGCCTCGCCCGGGCCGGCCCTCTTCCCAGATGCGGCCGCCGTGCTGGTCGATGAAGGTGAAGCACAGGCTCAGTCCGAGCCCGGTGCCCTCCCCGGGGGCCTTGGTGGTGAAGAAGGGCTCGAAGATCCGGTTCCGCAGCTCCAGGGGGATGCCCGGTCCGTCGTCCTCCACCACCAGCTGCACCTTGTCGTCGCCCACCGCCGCGGTGCTGATGCGGATACGTCCACCAGCGTCCATGGCGGCCGCGGAGTTGAGCACCAGGTTGGTGAGGGTCTGGTTGACCAGCGCCGGGAAGCCCTCGATGAGAGGCAGCTCGCCGTAGCTCTCCTCGACGGTGATGCCGCGCGTGCCGAGGGTGGGGGCCAGCAGGCGCAGGGTGGAGGCCAGGCAGTCGTGCACGTCGATGGGCTGCACCGCCTGGGCCTCCGGGCGGGAGAAGTTGCGCAGATCGGCCACGATCTGGGCCGCCCGCCGCGCACCCTCCAGGCAGAGCCCCGCCAGCCGCTCGGGCCGGCTGCCTTCGCCGTGCAGCTCAGTCACGGTGAGGGAGAGCTGATCCGCAGAGGACAGCACCACCCCCAGCGGGGTGTTCAGCTCGTGGGCCACGCCCGCCGCCAGCACGCCCAGCGAGGCCATCTTCTCTCACTGGTACAGCTGCAGGCGGGCGCGCTCCAGCTCCGCGGTGCGCTGTCGCACCCGCTCTTCCAGCTCCAGGTTCAGTCGCCGGATTGTCTCGTAGGCCAGCGCGTGGCTCAGGGAGAGCGCCAGGCTGGCCGCCACCGATCCCAGGGCCTCCACGTCCTCGCCTGCCAGCAAGCCACGGCCCGGGGGGCCCGAGCAGGCGAGCAGCCCCACCAGGGCCTCGGGCGTGCGCAGCGGGAGGGCGAGATCGAGCCCCGCCTGCTGCATCCAGACATCCAGGGGGCCCGCGTCGGCTCCCGGCTCGCACAGATGAGGACGCTGCAGCTGCCTCAGCGCCTCCCAGAAATCATCGTCCGCCGGCGGCCGAAGGACCTCCCTCTCCTCCACCGAACCAGGGGGGTGGCAGCGCAGCCACCAGCGCCCCGGACCCTGCTGCGGCATCAGGGAGACCACCAGACGCGCGGGCTGCATGGCTTCGCCGACCCGGTCGATGACGAACCAGGCGGCCTCTTCGCTGGAATCGATGGCGGCCAGCTGATCGGGCACGCGGGCCAGCACGCGGCGGTAGTGGAAGCGGTTGCGGAAGAAGGAGCGGTCGAGCAGGGACTCCAGGCGCGCCTGGGCGGGCAGCAGCACGAAGCTGAGCACCAGCGCGCAGATGAAGACCGCGTGGTACCAGGGCTGCTCCGCCGAGCTGCCCGCCAGCCCCCGGGCGAAGATGGAGATGCCCAGGTTGTAGAGGAACAGCACCACCAGCGTGACCGCCGCGCCCAGGATGGTGCGCCGGACCACCACCTCGATGTCCAGCAGCCGATGCCGCAGCACCGCCACGGCGATGCCGGCGGGCACCGCCAGGCAGGAGAGCAGGATCAGCTCGTCGGTAGGATCCGCTCCCGTCCCGAGCCCCAGCATCAGGGGGACCCTGGTGACCAGCAGGGTGATGGCCGGCACCGCCAGACCCCACAGCAGCCAGCGCGCCTCCAGCCGCCGGACCTGGGCCATGGGCCGCAGCTGGGCGTAGGCGATCAGGCCCAGCGCCACCGCCGCCACCGGGCCCACCAGCACCAGGGACGCACCGAAGACCCCAGCCAGCTCGAGGCCCCAGGCCAGCGCGCCGAAGACCACCAGCCCGATGGCCGCCACCGGCACGGTGCGCTGGCCGGCGATGGGCTCGGGGAAGGTGGCCGCCAGGAAGGTGAGCGCCAGCACCCCCGTGACGAAGCCCAGCAGGTTCAGCTGGTTGAAGACCGCCGCCGCCAGCGGGGGCGAGACCGAGCCGGCCAGCCCCTTGACCGCAGAGGCCAGCGCGCAGACCCAGATGGCCTGGCAGAGGATGAAGAGCGCCCGCGCCGCCAGGCGCCGCGGCCGGCGCAGCAGGACCAGGCTGCCGATGAGCAGGGTGGCCAGCGCGGTGAAGATGGTGGGCGCCATGCGCCAGGAGCCGGAGCTCCACGAGAAGCCCAGCACCGGAGCCTGCCAGCTCCGGAGGGCGCCCCGCTCGCCGGTGGCGACCACGCTGGCCTGCTCAGCGTCGGCCAGCGCCGACCACAGCGCCCGCTGATCCGCTCTCCAGCGACCGTACTCGGTGGCGTCATCCAGGTAGGAGGGCTCGCGCACCAGGCTCGCCCGCGTCAGGCTGACCCCTGCGATGGACTGCAGGCAGAGATCCGGCCCCTCACCCAGCTCGGGCTCCGCGGGGCCGGTGATCGACCAGCCGCAGTCCCCGGAACCGCGCACCGGCGTCGGATCGAAGTGCAGGCCTCGATCCAGGATGCTGTAGCCCAGCGCCGCGAACCCCAGGTCCGCCAGCAGGCAGACCAGCACCACCGCGAGGGCGGCTCGCGACCAGGACGCGGGCGGGCCAGTGGGCCCCCTCACGAGCTCAGGTGAGCCTGGACGGTTCGCCAGGGAGGATGCTCTTGTCCAGGTTGGCCTGGTAGCCCTGGAGCAGCTCGTTGGCCTGGACGTCGGTCAGGGCGATGCCCCATGAGCTGGCCAGGTCCTTGACGGCCTTGATGTCTCCCGACTCCACGGCGTCGAGCGCCTCCTTCATGTTCCTGACGCTTGCATAGGCCTTGGGTGCAGATCTTTCGCGACCATCGAAACGGTGCTTAGAACAGATAGTATCAC
>CAZEJJ010000320.1:0-3498 GCA_964512185.1 uncultured Enterobacterales bacterium
GTAGGGGTCGTGGTCGCCAGCCTCGATCTTGTCGTTGATGGTGTCGCCGTCGGCTTCGATGTCGAGGTAGTTGGGCGTGCCGTCGCCGTCCTCGTCGTCGGTCTCGGCGCCTTCGTGGATGTCCATGATGAGATCGGCGTCGGCGTCGTCGTAGTCGGCCGGGACCACCACGCTGTCGGCGGAGTCGAGCCCGCTGGTGTCTACCAGCAGCTTGTCGCCCGAGCACTGGGCGCCCAGGCTGCCGATCGACAGCAGCAGCAAGCCGAAGACAGCGACACGGTGGGGCAGATAGACAGGTTCCATGCGCAGCTCCAGTGACGGTTGCCGTAGCCTACTCGGCGCTGGCGATGGGTGTCAACGACCTGTCTCGGGCTTGGACGCGCTCGCGGCGGCTCACGGTGAGACGTTAGGCTGCGCCCACCGACCCCTGGAGGCCCTCCTGGCCCGTCGCTGGCGAGATCACTACACCAAGAAGGCGCAGGACGCCGGCTATAGTGCTCGCTCGGTCTTCAAGCTCGAGGAGATCCAGCGCCGCACCCGTGTGATCCCGCGAGGCGGCCGGGTGGTGGACCTGGGCTGCTTCCCGGGCAGCTGGTCGCGCTACCTGCTGGAGCAGGGGGTGGGTGTGCTGGTGGGTGTGGACCTCAAGATCCCGGAGGGTCTGGACGGCACCTACATCCAAGGCGACGCCCTGCTCATCGAGCCGCAGCGCATCCTGGACACGCTGGGCGGCCCAGCCCGGCTGGTCTGCAGCGACATGGCGCCGGGCACCACGGGCAATCGTCTTGGCGACCACGTCAAGCAGATCCTCCTGGCCAGGCGGGCAATGGAGCTGGCCCGGGAGCTGCTGGCCCCGGGCGGCGCCCTGGTGGTCAAGGTGTTCGAGGGGGAAGAGGCGCCGTTGTTCTTGGACGAGCTACGCGCCTGCTTCCGGCGGGTGAGACGCATCAAGCCCGACGCCACGCGCAAGCGATCCGTGGAGTTCTTTGCCGTGGCCACAGGCTTCACGGGGGGCTGAAGGCCCGCTCAGAGACCCAGCAGGCCGCTGCGCAGCTGCTTGTCGGCACCAGGGCCGAAGTAGGTTCCGAAGACCAGGCGCATGAATGGCTCCCCGGCGATGGTCCCCTTGACCTGGCCCTTGATGGTCAGGGTGGTCCCCTTTCCAGGGACGTAGTCGAGCACCATCTGGTCCCCCTGGTTCACGGTCACCAGCCACGACAGGAAGGTGCCGATCTCGGACTGCAGCGAGCCCGCGAGAGGGCTGCGCGAGAAGCCCTCCCGGTAGGTCTCCACCAGCTTGGCGGCCTCTACCTCGCTGTAGACGAAGTGCATGTGGATGCGCCGGGGCGCATCTGGACGCAGCGCCACCCCCAGGTCGCTGGTGCGCGCCACCAGGTAGAGGCCCCCCACGTAGACATCCACGAAGTACTTCTCTCTCAGGCCCATGCCGTTGAGCACCAGCGGCCGCCCGTTGAGGTAGGTGGAGTCGGGCAGCGTGACCCCGGCCAGCTCAGCGGCGGTGGCAGGCTGGAGGAGGGCAGCGAACAGCAGCGTAGCGAGCGTCATGGGGAACTCCGAGCGGCAGGACGCGCAGGCCGCATGCGGCGGCCTGGGCTGGAGAGGATGGGTCAGCAGGTCCCGGGGTGGCGTCCACACGGTACAACGGGGTCAAGAGCCCGTCAACAGAGGCCTTTCGCGCGCTCGCCCGAGCTCAGAAGGGCAACGGATTCCAGGTGTCGAAGGTGTTCATGGCCCGGTACAGCGGCGGAGGCAGCAGCCGGCGCTGCTCCACCAGCGAAGCGCTCTCGAGAGCCTGGTAGTCCGGCGCGTGGCCGTCGTAGGCGTAGTCGGTCTCGCGCAGCCAGAGCAGCGCGACGCAGGCTGCCGCCGTGGCGAGCAGCACGCCCGCGGGCAGCAGCCGCGCCAGGATGGGCCGCTCGCGACCGGGGAGGGACACCAGCATGAGCAGCCCGAGCCCAACCACCTGCACCAGGAACAGGTCGTAGTTGTTGAACCACCAGGCCAGGCCCCAGCCCCCCACCATGTCCGGCAGGGGCCACAGCAGCTGGATGCCTCCCCACACCGAGGCCGGCGTGACCAGGTCTCCCGCCAGGTGGGCCAGGTGCCCGCAGAGCATGGCCATTGGCGCCATGCCGATGGCCCAGCTGCGCTCCCCTTCCCTGCCCGGTCCGCGCAGCAGGCGCTCCAGGGCCAGGAACAGGCAGACCGCAGCGGCGGCGCCCAGGCCGGCCACCAGGGAGTGGGTGAAGTGGTGGTGGGAGTACCAGTGGGAGCCGTAGTAGATGTCAGCGCCCGGCTGCAGGCCGAGCCACTGGCCGACGTTCACGTCGAAGCCCGGCATGCGTGGGGCCGCATCGACGTCTGGCAGGAAGCCACCGAAGGCGCCCCAGCTCATGGCGGCGACCAGGCGGGTGCGGGATCCACGCGCGATCAGCGCGACGCCGCCGCCCGCGAGCGCTCCCGCCAGCACATGGGTGCAGATGTCCATTCAGAGCCCGCGGCTCCACTCCGGGCGCAGGGGGATGCGCCCGTCGAGGCCGGCGTCGAGCACGGACAGCATGCGCTGACGGTCGGCGGGCAGGCGGCCGCCCACGGGCAGGTAGTTGGAGGCGTGGTTGGTGCGGAACAGGGCATCGGTGGGCGAGGCGCCGGCCACGAAGCTGCGCAGCTCGCGCAGCAGGTCCATCACCCCGGGCAGCTCGAAGCGTCCCTTCTGCTGCAGCTTGTGGATGGGCGTGCCGGGGATGACGGTGAGGGTGAGCGCGGCCAGGAAGGCCGGGTCCATGGCGGTGGCCAGGCGGGCCGAGCCCAGGGCGTGCTCCTGGGCACGCTCCGCGCCGCCGCAGCCCAGCAGGAAGATGGCCGACAGGCGCATGTTGGCGGCGTGGGCCTTGTCGGCGGCCTCCACATGTTGGGTGAAGTCGGCGCCCTTGGCGATGCGCTTCATCGTGACCTCGTCGCCGGACTCGGGGCCGATGTACAACAGGTCGAGGCCCAGCTCCCGGAGCCTGGTGAGCTGCTCGGGGGTCTTCTCCAGCAGGTTGAGCGCGGTGGTGTAGGTGGAGACCTGCTTCAGGTTCGGGAACGCGGCTCGCAGAGCCAGCAGGATGGGCTCCCAGTGCTCCATGGGCATGACCAGCGGATCGCCGTCGGCGATGAAGACCTTGCGCAGCTGGGGGCCCAGCGAACGCCGGCCGAGCTCGATGTCTTCGAGGACCTCTGGGAGCGGCCGCAGCAGAAAGGGCTTGCTGCGGTACATGGCGCAATACGTGCAGTGGTTCCAGGAGCAGCCGTAGGTGGCCTGCACGATGAAGCTGCGGGCTTCGCTGGGAGGGCGAAACAGGGGTTGTTTGTAGCGCACGGTGGGGCCTCGTAGGGGCGGGGCGGAGGGAGTCTTGTATTCCGGTAGGGTGGGGGTGCCGCTAGGAGCCCTCGGGAAAGAGGCGGCAAGCCTGCCGCCGGTTCATGTCGTAGCGA
>CAZEJJ010000321.1:0-3458 GCA_964512185.1 uncultured Enterobacterales bacterium
CTACCGCAAGGAACGTCGCGCCCTCGTCGAGCCTCGCCTGGTCCATGGGTCCAACAAGACCGACAACGGTGGCTTCGGGACTGTCGGTTTCAAGACGATCCCGGGCGCGCTGGAGTCCGACTGGGGCGTCAAGCTGCGAGACAGCTACATCTCCCCCAGCTGGGACCAGCTCGCCCCCGCCGAGATGCCCGAGCCGGACGCCTACTCGCCCCGGTCCATCGCCGCGCGCAAGCAGGCCGCCACGGTGGGCGAGGGCACGGGCAAGTCCGCCAAGTCCTCCACCACGCACAAACCCGAGGACGACGTGGTGGGCTCTCCAGCGCGGCGGGCCGCGGAGCCAGCGCCCGCCCGGCTGCGCCAGGTGCTCTCCGGCGGCGACGCGGCCATTCTGGCCACTGGGGATCCGTCCGCCACAGCCACCGTCTTCCAGGATCCGGCCAAGCGGAGCGCCGTCGAGCAGGGCTTCGTCGCTCAAGACAGCATGGAGCAGCGGAACCGCCTGGCGACAGAGCTGGTGGACGGCTTCGGCGGAGACTTCCGCAGGGCCTACAGCACCTTCGTCGATGGCGGCAACGAAGCCGTGGTGGACGCGCTGGACGCCAAGCGCAACCTGACCCTGCGCAGGCTGATCAGCGAGACAGAGGAGCAATACCCGGGCTCATCCATCGCGGTCATGCACCTGGATCCGGACAGACCCGAGGTCACGCTGGTCATCACAGGCCGAGAGCAGGATGCGGTCCGCGACTACCTCGAGGTGTCAGCCGACATCGAGCTGGGGGGCTCCCTGTCCCAGGTGCTCGGCGCCAGCATCGACGCCGACTCCAAGCGACCCGCTGCGCTGGCCCGCCCCCCCGAGCAGGCCACCAGGCCGCCCGACACCAGGCCCCCGGGGCGCGATCCGACCCCCGAGCAGGTCACCGACTTCCGCGACAAGAACCTCAACTACGACAGCTACGACCGCGACGCGCGCAAGCTCCTGGACGAGCGCCCCGAGCTGCGCTCGCTGGTCCAGCAGCACGGCCTGACCCATGAAGAGGTGGTGGCGCTGTACGCCTACAGCCGCAACGACTACTCCGACATCAACATGGCGCTGCGCGGCGAGGCCCCCGAGCTCATGGCGGACTACAGCGGCCAGGTAGCGATCACCAGCTCGGCGCTCGAGAAGCTCCCGAGCTTCCGGGGCGTGGTGTTCCGCAGGGTCAGCGGCGGGGAGTGGACCGACGCCTACCAACCAGGCGCCACCATCACGGAGCAGGCCTACACCAGCACCTCGAACGACTACGACACCCAGCTGGGCTCGTCGGGCACAGGCAAGGTCGAGTTCGTCATCGGCTCACGCACCGGCAGGGACATCACCCAGCTGTCCGGCAAGGGCGAGCTGGAGAACGAGGTGCTGTTCGCCCCTGGCGCGCAGTTCAAGGTGCGCAAGCGCTATGTCGAAGATGACGGCACCATCGTCATCGAGATGGACGAGCTGCGCCCCTCGGCGCGCAGCAGCGCCCCCCAACGACGAGCGTCACCTGCGAACCTCGAGAGCCAGGACTTCGACTTCGGCGACGGCGAGACCATGCGCGGCGGCCGTCGCACCCTGCGCTCCGCCACCGAGCACGGCCGCGCCGAGGCGCGCGTGGTGGGCGACAACGTGCTGCTCAAGTTCCCCGACGCCATGCCGCCCGACCAGCGCCGGGCCTTCGCCGAGGCCGCCTTCGCCAGGCTGGGCCTGCAGGCCCGCGACGAGGGCGCCTTCGAGGCCGCCAGCGACAACGGCGACTACAAGGCCTACGTGCACCAGAAGGTGGCCCAGCTGGACACCGACACCGCCACCCGCAAGCTGGGGGCCATGGCCCGGGAGAACTACGAGGGCATCAGCGGCGAGATCACCAACGCCAACTTCGAGGGCAAGTGCTCCACCACCTGCGAGCGCTTCCAGAACGAGCTGGCCAGCCGGGGTGAGTACGCCCCCATCATGAGCTACGCCGGGCATCGCTGGATGCTGGCCGAGGGCAGCGCCGACAGACGAGCCCAGATCATCGATCCCACCTGGGGTCAGTTCTTCAAGGGCGCCGAGCGCAAGCTGGCCAACGGCAGCAGCCAGTACGAGCCCTTCACTGGCACCTACGAGCAGATGGTCGTCCGCGTGCAGCAGGCCATCGACGCCGGCCTGATGAAGGGCCACAAGCCCGGTGACCGGGCGCAAGACGCCATCGCGAAGCACTGGGGCATCCGCCCCGGCTCCGATGGCTCCCTGGCCCTGGACGAGGGTACGCAGGAGTGGAAGGGCGTGGGCGGCAAGGGCGCCGTGGACGCCCCCGAAGGCTACCTGCATCCGGCCGATCGCGGCAGCGTGGCCGACCGGTCCGGCCCCCAGCCGGAGTCCATCTCCAGCCTGGAACAAGCAGCCACCGGCACCCGCCGCAGCCCCCAGGACGAGCTCACCCGCCTGCAAGAGCAGAAGCGCAAGGTGACCGACACCCTCGAGGGTCCCAGCGACGACAGCTGGCGCTCCCAGGTGTCCGAGCAGACCGACCAGGTGCGGCTCATCGCCCCCGGCGAGCTCACGCGCCTGCTGGCCCACGAACGGGTGATCTCCCTGGGCGCCGTGCAGGCCATGACCGATCCCAACAAGAAGGTCTCCAGACACGGCGCGCTGGTTGACTACCTGCGCTCGGTCTACGACTGCCGCAAGCGCGATGGCCAGTTCCGCCCGCAGCGCGACGAGGCCGGCCAGCTCATCGTGAAGTCCAACATCCAGCCACAGATGCGTGACAACCCGGTCTTCCCCACCTCGGCCTTCGGACCCTCCACCCACGGCTACGCCGACGAGCTGCTCGCCGGCGAGCGCTTCATGATCCGCTTCAAGCCCGAAGTCTACGCGCGCATGAACGCCACTCCCAACAAGTCCATCGTGGAGTCCGAGTACTGCATCCCCCACCAGTACAGCCTGGACGACATCGACTACATCGCGGACGTGGCCAACAACCGCTACCTCTACACCAGCGACGGCGGCTACTCCCAAGAAGGCGAGCGGCACAAGGCCAAGGCCCACAGCAGCATCTCGGACGACGAGTGGGCCCAGTACAAAGCCGTGGGCGATGTCATCGACAGCCTGGGGCGGCTGAACGGAGCCGACCCGGAGGCCTTCGAGGCCGGCATCCAGCGGCTTCGCTCCCAGGTGGACAGGCTGCGCGAAGAGGGCGCCCCGCCCGTGCCGCGTCCCAGCGATGGCCTGGACGACGGCCTGGACAGCGCGGCCGAGTCCATGGCCGGCCTGGTGGCTCCTCCGGGCAAGCCGCCCTCGCCCCCTGGAGGTGGCGCACAGCCCGCACCCACACCCAACAAGGCCAAGATCCTCGATCTCGACAGCGCCGATCAGAACGAGCTGATCAAGGCGGGCCTGAGCAAAAAGGAGGCCCGCCGCATCCAGTCCCTCAAGGAGCAGAACGACGGCGTCTTCGACT
>CAZEJJ010000322.1:0-3451 GCA_964512185.1 uncultured Enterobacterales bacterium
CCCCCCCCCAACGCGCCTGCGGCGCGCCCCCCAGGCGACCGCTGCGCGGTCGCATGGTGCACGCGAGAGCGGCTTGTGGGGGTGGCCAGGAACTTCCGAGCGCGTGCACTGGGATCCCGCGGGGTGCGGCGCCGGAGGCGGACGCGATCGGCTGTTCAAGAAGGTGAGAGGCCGATCGTGACCGGAATTGCGGACGTGATCTGGGGTTCAACCGGTTGAGTTGGCGATCGTGACCGGAATTGCGGACGCGATCCGGGGTTCACAATTGTGAGTGGGGGATCGTGTCCGGGGTGACCGACGAGCTCGTCAGCAGGTGGCCGCCAAGGCCCGATCCCGACCCCCCAGGTCTCGCAGCAGCTGCAGGCCGCTGAAGCCCAGCGGCTCGGCCAGCGCCATCACCGCGGGCCCCTGGTCGTGGCCCAGCTCCATGACCAGGCCCTGCCGGGCGCGCTCCCTGGCTGCCGGCAGCAGGCGCCGGATGACATCCAGGCCATCGGCGCCGCCGTCGAGGGCGCGCAGGTCTTCGTAGCTGCGCACCTCGGGCTGCAGGCCGGGGATGTCCCCGCTGGGGATGTAGGGCGGATTGCAGATGATCCAGTCCACCGGTCGCTCGGCGGGGATGGGGGCCAGCAGATCGCCCTGCAGCAGGCCCACGCGATCCTTGACCTCAAGCGCGACGGCGTTTTCGCGGGTGCACTCCAGGGCGTCGCGCGCGAGATCCACGGCGTACAGCCGCACGCAGGCGCGCTCGGCCGCGATGCTGAGGCCCAGGCAGCCGCTGCCGCAGCCCAGGTCGACCACGAACAGGGGCTCGCTGCGGTCCTCGGGGATGCGGTCCAGCAGGGCCTGTACCAGGGTCTCGCTGTCGGGGCGCGGCACCAGCAGACCGGGCCGCAGCTTGAACTCGCGGCTCCAGAACTCGCGGGACCCGGTGATGTGGGCCAGGGGCTCGCGGCGACCCCGCCGCGCGAGCAGGCCGCGCGCCCTGGTCACCTCCGCCTCTGTCAGCGGGCGATCGTGCTGCAGGTACACCTGCAGGCGCTCCAGGCCGATGGCGTGGCCCAGCAGCAGCTCGGCCTCGATGCGCGGGCTGGGCACACCTCGCTGGGCCAGATAGTCGGCGGACAAGGTCAGCACCTGGCCCAGGAGCTGCATCCGAATGACCCTAGTCGTCCTGCTGGGCGGCCAGCAGCTCCGCCTGGCGGTTGGCCTGCAGGGCGGTGATCAGCTCGCTGAGCTCGCCGCCCATCATCCTGTCGAGCTTGTACAGGGTGAGGTTGATGCGGTGATCGGTGACGCGGTTCTGGGGGTAGTTGTAGGTGCGGATCTTCTCGGAGCGGTCGCCGCTGCCCACCATAGAGCGGCGGGTTGCGGTCTCCTCGGCCAGGGCCTCGGCCTGCTTGGCCTGCAGCAGCCGGGCGTTCAACACGGACATGGCGCGGGCCTTGTTCTTGTGCTGGGATTTTTCGTCCTGGCAGATGACCACGATGCCCGAGGGGATGTGGGTGATGCGCACGGCTGAGTCGGTGGTGTTGACCGACTGGCCTCCTGGACCCTGGGCGCGCATGACGTCGATGCGCAGCTCGCTGGGGTTGATGTCGATCTCCACCTCTTCGGCTTCGGGCAGCACCGCCACGGTGGCGGCGGAGGTGTGCACGCGGCCCTGGGCTTCGGTGAGGGGGACGCGCTGCACGCGGTGGGTGCCGCCCTCGAAGCCCAGGTGGGTGTAGGCGTCCTGGCCCGACACCTTGCAGAGGATCTCCTTGTAGCCGGTGGCGGAGCGACCACCGCCGCCGCCCACGGTGATCTCGTGGGCCGAGAAGACCTCGAACTTGAGCTTCTGCTTCTCGCAGTAGTAGCCGTACATGCGAAACAGGTCGCCCGCGAACAGGGCCGCTTCGTCGCCGCCGGTGCCCGCGCGGATCTCCAGGATGATGTTGCGGCCCTCGTAGGGGTCTTTGGGCAGCAGCAGCAGCTTCAGCTGCTCCTCCATGTCCTGCATCTGGCCCTGAAGCAGCTCCACCTCTTCGCGGGCCATCTCGCGCATCTCGGGGTCTTCGAGCAGGGTGTCGGCCTCTTTCAGCTCCTCGCTGCTGGTGCGCCAGACGCTGTAGATCTCCACCACGGGCTTGATCTGGGACAGCTCGCGGGACAGCTCGGTCATGCGGCGATGATCGCGGGTGATGTCGGGGTCCGACATCAGCCGGTGGAGCTCGTCGTAGCGCTGCTGGACCTCTTCGAGGCGCTTGAACACGGCGCCCTCCTCTGGGCTAGGGCGGTGGGGCTCGCGGTGGGCGGGCCTGGAAGTTTGCTCCTAACGCGAAGGCTCCGCCAGCACTGGGGTGCCGGTGTTGAAGGCCACGCCTTCGAGCCCTAGATCGGTGCCCTCCTGGGCCTGCTCGGCGGCCAGGGCCGCGTTGAGTGAGGCGACGGCCACCTCGATCTGCGCGTCGTCGGGTTCTTCGGTGGTGAGCCGCTGCAGGGCCAGGCCGGGCTTGGACAGCCAGCGCAGGGGCGCCAGGTGGTAGAAGCGGCTGGAGGCCCGGATGGCTTCGTAGGACAGCGCCGCCACCGGCAGGGACAGGGGCAGCTTGATGCCCACCTGGGCGAGGTTGAGCAGCAGGCGGTTCTCGATGGGCAGCGGGGGCAGCAGGGGGAACACCCCGGCGAAGACCAGAATGGAGATGCTCACCACGAACAGGATGAAGCTGGTGCCGCAGCGGGGATGGAAGCGGGACTGGCTGCGCACGCTGTGCAGATCCAGCGAAAGTCCGGCTTCGTAGGCGTAGATGGTCTTGTGCTCGGCGCCGTGGTAGGCGAAGACCCGTCGGATGTCCGAGTTGCGGCGGATCAACCAGAGATAGCCAAGGAAGATCGCCAACTTCACCACGCCGTCCACCAGGTGGAAGGCGGCGCCCTCGACGTCCAGCGGGGTGCCGGTGAGCCAGCCGAAGCCGTCGGTCAGCAGGTGGGGCAGCGCCACGAACAGGCCGATGCCCAGCAGCAGGGAGACCGCCATGGTGCCCCCCAGCGCCAGGCGATCACCCAGGGAGGCGCGCGCGGGCTCCTGGGCGGGAGCTTGCCCGCCCTCTTCTTCGAGCGAGGCCTGCTCGGCGGACCAGGACAGGGCCCTCATGCCCAGCACCAGGGCGTCGATCATGACGAAGGCGCCGCGCACGAAGGGCAGCTTGAGTGCCCGCCAGCGCTGGAAGAAGGGCTGGTAGGGATCGCTCGTGCTGCGGATCTCGCCACCAGGCAGGCGCACGGACATGGCCACGGCCCGGGGAGAGCGCATGAAGACGCCCTCGATGATGGCCTGACCACCGATGTACGGTCGCGGTGTGGGCTCCGGTGGAGCGGACACGTGCGGACCTAGTGCACGCGCTCGGAAGTTTTTAGCCACGCCCACAAGCCACCCTCGCGTGCACTATGCGACCGCGCAGCGGTCGCC
>CAZEJJ010000323.1:0-3426 GCA_964512185.1 uncultured Enterobacterales bacterium
GGGGGGGGGGGGGGGGGGGGGGGGGGGGGGGGGGGGGGGGGGGGGGCGGCCCCCCGAAAAGCCTGGTGCCCGTGGGCCGCGAAGCGGCCTGTACGGTCGCCAGCGACCGTACAGCCAAAGTACCTGGCCGCCCAGCAGGGTGGTCAGATGCTTCTGGGCACGGGGACTAGTAGTCCCACTCGCAGCTGTCGTCTTCGTTGTCGTCCGGCTCATCGGCTTCGCACCAGGACACCGAGTCGCGGCCCCCGCGCTTGCTCTCGTACAAGGCCGAATCGGCCGCCTTGATGATCTCGGCGGCCACCTGGTTGGCGCTGTTGCTGGAGTCCACCCGGCCAGCCCAGGTGGCTCCGCCCAGGGAGCAGGACACCGCGACCCTGGTTTCACCGAGGGAGAGCTCCAGCTCGGTGATGGCCTTGCGGATCTTCTCAGCCACCTGCAGCCCGTTGTTGATGGCGGTCTCGGGCAGCAGCACGTACATCTCGTCACCGCCCACGCGGGCCTTGATGTCGGTCTGGCGGCACTTGGACTGCAGCACGCTGGCGATGGCCGAGAGCACCACGTCGCCGAAGGGGTGGCCGTAGGAATCGTTGATGTTCTTGAACTTGTCGATGTCGAGCACGATCACCGACAGGGGCCGGCCGGTGCGGCTGTGGCGGTGGATCTCGCGCAGGAAGCCGTCTTCGAAGTGACGGCGGTTGGACAGCCCGGTGAGCGGATCGAAGTAGGCGAGCTGCTCCAGGCGGGCGTTGGCCAGCTCCAGCGCGTGGAACAGGCTCTCCTTCTCTTCGAGCGCGGCCTGGAGCTTGAGGGTGAGCTCCTGGTACGACAGATGCTCTTCCACCAGCTGCTTGTTGGCCTGCTCGAGGATGCCGTCGAAGGAGGCCTGGTCTTTGACGCCCAGGCCCAGCGTGGCGCTGGTGGCCTCCACCTGCTCCGGGATGCTCGTTAGCAGCTCTTCGACCTGGCCATGGCTGAGCTTGAAGGGCTCGGCAGCCAGGTTGGAGTGGCAACGCTCCAGCGCCGCGCGCTTGTCGCGGGCGGTGAACACCGACGCCAGGCTCTCGGAACCGTTGGCCACGCGGCACATGGCCCGGGCGGTGTCGCTGAGCTCGGAGGGGGGGTCGTCGTGGTGGTTGGCGATGGCCACCCCGATCTCTTCAGGCAGACCCCAGTTGCGCGCCAGCATCCAGCCCACGTGGGTGTGGGAGGTGCTGAAGTTCTCGTGCTCCACCCGCAGGCGGGATTCCATGCCCGTGGCCCTGATGATGGGCCAGACGCTGACCTTGCTGGGCATGACATGCATCATGACCAGGATGCCGAATTCCTGGAGCAGGCCCAGGGTGAAGGCTTCTTCTTGTTCGAGCTTGAGCAGGCCGGCCAGGTGGCGCGAGGCCACCGCGCGCCGCAGCGCATCTTCCCAGAAATCTCCCGCGTCGAAGCCCTTCATGTTCTCGGCGCGGGTGGCGTCGCGCACCGCGAAGCACAGGGCGATGTTGCGCAGCGAGCGGTTGCCCAGCACCGCCACGGCCTGGGGCGCGCTGCGCACCTTGCGCTCGAGACCGAAGAAGGCCGAGTTCACGGTGCGCAGGACCTCGACGGTGAGGCGAGGATCCTGGTTGACGATGGTGGCCAGCTGCGCAGCACCCACGTCGGGATCGCGGCACGCCTTGACGATCCCCAGCGCGGACTGGGGAGGCGCGGGAAGATCCTGTGGCTTGATCTTGCCGGCGAAGTGCTGGCTTGAAGACATACGGAGACCACCAATGTGACAAGCTGCTGCCGAGTACCTCTTGTCGGCGTCCACCTTAACATCCAGAATCAGCTGGCAACATCCCGGCTCGAGGTGGCAAGTAGACAGTACCTGTCAAAGCGCATTTTCCTACCCATGGCCACCCACGGAGAACGCTGGGCACGCTCCGCGCACTGGCGCAATTAGGTGAATTTACGGATCTTGGACTAATGAAATCCCTTGTATTCAGCCTCCTGGTCCTCGGCGCCACCCCCGGCTCGGGGGCCGGGCTGAGCCCCGCCTACGAGAGTGGCTTCACCGCCCTCCAGCGCGGCCAGCTCGACGAGGCCCGGCTGCTGCTGACCCAGGCCACGCAGCAGGACCCGTCGCTGGTGGCCGCCTGGTGGGAGCTGGGCTGGGCCTGCTGGCGCCTGCAGGACCACGCCTGCACCGTGTCCAGCTGGGAGCGCGTACAGCAGCTGCAGCCATCCCACCCGGAGCTGGCCTCCTGGCTGCCGGCGGCCCGAGCCCGCCAGCAGGCCGCAGCCGCAGAGGTGAGCGCAGCGCCCGTCTCGCTGCAGCCCGAGGGCCCCACGGTCCGCATCGTGGCGGCTGGCGACACCATGATGGGCTCCGAGCTGCGCGAGGGCCCGGCGGGGCTCCCTCCAGGGAACGGCGAGGGGCTGTTCGAGGGGCTGCAGGCCAGCTTCCGGGGCGCCGACATGGCCTTCCTCAACCTGGAAGGCCCCCTGGCCGACGGGCTGCCGTCCACCAAGTGCGCCCCAGGCTCGAGCGACTGCTACGCCTTCCGCACCCCCACCCGCTACGCAGCCGCCCTCCAGGCGCTGGGAGTGGACGCGGTCTCCCTGGCCAACAACCACGCCCTCGACCTGGGCCCCGCCGGCCAAGAGGCCACCATGGCCGCCCTCGACGCCGCCGGCATCGCCCACGCGGGGCGCTTCGGCGATCTCGCCCAGCTCCAGGTCGGCGAGCTCAGCGTGGCCGTGGTGGCCGCCGCCACCAGCTCCTGCTGCCTGGACGTGAACCAGGTCGAGGAGGTGGCGCGGGCGGTGGCTCTGGCCGACACGCAGGCCGACCTGGTGGTGCTCTCTTTCCACGGCGGCGCCGAGGGCAGCGCCGCCCGCCACGTCCCCGGCCAGCTGGAGCGAGCCTACGGCGAGCGCCGCGGTGACGTGAAAGCCCTGGCCCGGGCCGCCGTGGACGCGGGCGCCGATCTCGTGCTGGGCCACGGCCCCCACGTGCTGCGAGCCATGGAGGTCTACCGCGGCCGCCTTGTGGCCTACAGCCTGGGCAACCTCTGCGGCTACCGGCAGTTCGGCACCAGGGGCGGCCCCACCGGCACCTCCCTGCTGCTCGAGGTGGAGCTGGCGACCAACGGCGCCCTGGCCAGCGCGCGCCTGCACCCGCTGGCCCTCGATGAGCTGGGTCGCCCACGGCCCGATCCCACCGGCCTTGGCCTGCAGCATGTCCGTGAGCTGTCAGCTGCCGACTTTCCGTCAACCGGGGTCAGAGTCGGCGAAGATGGCCTGCTCTCCTGGGAGGACTGATGCCACGGGCCCCAAGTCCTGCCAGGACCTGGGGCGGCGCTTCGCGCCGGCCGCTGCGCGGCCCCGGGTCACCAGCCTGGCTCTTCATGGGGGGCCTTCGCCCCCCAATATGCGCCTCCGGCGCGCCCC
>CAZEJJ010000324.1:0-3419 GCA_964512185.1 uncultured Enterobacterales bacterium
GTCTCCCGTCCAAGACCAGCCGCCGCTGTAATCCGCGTGCTGCGCGCGTACTACGACATCGAGGTTCGCATCACCGTTCAGATCGAGGCCGCCGACGAGGGCATCACCCGCCTGTGCGGTCTCCACGCCGAGCGTGAGAATCGCGTCCGCTTCTGACAGCTCGTAGTCTCCCTGCAACGGCCCATGGAAGAGGTAGACCGCCCCTGAGTGGGTCGCTCCACGATCGTTGGCGGTGGCAGCAACGAGCACGTCGTCGTAGCCGTCCCGGTTCATGTCTCCAGCAGCAGCCACACAGGAGCCGGCAGAGTCGGTGGCGGCTTCGCCCATCAACTTCGCTCCAGCATCGGCCAAGCTCTCCGTATCGACCTCACCGTCGCAGTTGTTGTCGATCCCGTCTCCCCAGGACTCGTGTTCGTCTTCGTCCGCTAGGCCGTCGCAATCGCTATCGACCCCATCACAGTACTCGACGGCACCTGGGTGGATGTCGGCGTTCTCGTCATCGCAGTCGGTGTCATCCGCCACGAACCCTGACGGCTCCGTACAGGCCTCAGATGAGCTGCTGGCGTTGCCGTAACCGTCCCCGTCGGCATCCTGATACCACTCGCTCGGCAGTCCGACCGATGGATCGTTGTCGTCGCAGTCCTCTGACGCAAGCACGCCATCTCCATCTGCGTCAAAGGGCCCCGTGTCCGTAGGCGAGTCCACGTCGGTGTCGGTATCTGCGTCGCCGTCCGATGGAGGCGCGGTGTCCTCCTTGTCCTCCCCACAGGCAAACCCGCCAGACAGGATGAGCACCGACGCGAACAGAACTCGCCACAAAGACCTGGAAAGCGCCATCACCCTTCCTCCCTTCGTCCACGAGACGATACCTCGGGTCCGCCCCATGCCGCTACTGGTGGAGTCAGATTCAACGGCCCGGTCTCGTGGAAGAACAATGCGTGACGCATGACAGGTGGTGACGTGAATCCGGAGTACCTCACGCATGAGGGCTCCTCTCCGATCGCCTACAGGCGATCAGGCGAAACCTCCAGATGGAGAGAGTACGCCCAGCACGGGTCACGAAGCGTCAACCGTCACGCAGGTGCTGGAGCGACCCTGCCTCACCCCGCAGCCGCAGCCCGCGCCAGCAGCGGGCCTGCCCGGTGCGGAAGGGCTGGTAGCCCCGCTCCTTGAGCCCGATGGCCAGCGCCTTCTGCGAGCGCGGCTTCTCCCCGTTCGCCTCGGCCCAGGCCTGGTAAGCGGCGTACAGCTCCTTCGCCGTGACCACGGCCCGGGGCTCCACCACGCAGCCCTCCTCGAGGAAGCCGCCGAGCTGGTCCATCTCGTCCTGGTAGGAGGCGGTGGCGGCGCGGATCTCGTCGGGCACGCCCAGGCCGTGCTCGCGCCAGTCCAGGCAGCCGCGCACGGACCAGGCCAGGATGCCGGGCAGCTCGGCGGTGAGCTTCTGGGTCAGGCGGGGATCGCGCTCGGCCTCGGGGATGGTCACGGTGAAGGGGACCAGGCGGATGCGGCGCCAGATGCCGTGGTCGCTGCCGCGGATGCCGGGCTTGTGGTTGGCGGCGAGCCAGATCTTGAACTGGGGGCGGAAGTCGAAGAACTCCTTGAACAGAAACCGTGCGGTGATGGTGTCCCCGCCGGTGAGCTGCTTGACCAGGGCCTCGGCCAGGGGCTTGCCTGCCTCGGCCTCGACGGCGGAGACGAAGCGGGTGCCCACCAGGCGGGCCAGGTCGTTGCGGGCGCCCTCGGAGTCGCGCTTCATGAAGGTGTTGAAGTCGGTGATGGCGCTGTAGTCCCCCAGCATGGCGCGCAGGGTCTCGAGGAAGGTGCTCTTGCCGTTGGCCCCCACCCCGTAGAGCAGCAGCAGCACCTGCTCGCTGCTGTGGCCGGTCAGGGAGTAGCCCACGGCGCGCTGCAGGAAGGTGATCAGCCCCTCGTTGCCGCCCATGGCCCGGTGCAGGAAGGCCTCCCAGCGGGGACAGGTGGCCTCGGGGTCGTAGGCGACGGGGGCCAGGCGGGTGATCCAGTCGTCGCGGTCGTGGTGGCGCAGCTCGCCGGTGCGCAGGTCGAGGGTGCCGTTGGCGACGGTGAGCAGGTCGGGATCGCGATCCAGGCGCTCGGTGGGCACGGGCAGCATGGCCTGGGACACGGTGAGGGCGGCGGAGAGCCGGGCGGAGGACTCGCTCTTCAGGGCGTGCTTGAGGATGGCGGCCCGCCGTTTGGGGTCGTCGAGGTCGCGGGCCTCGGCGGCGGTGCTCCGCTGGGTGTCGAAGGCGGCGCGCAGGGCCTGGCCCGAGCTGTCCCGCTGCCAGCGTTGGCCGTCGAAGTGCAGCCAGCTCGCCCAGGTGTGGACGTAGCCGAAGCGGTCGCCGGCGTGAGCGCAGAAGCGCTCGGCGTTGCCCGCGTCGGTGAGGTTCAGGCGCAGCAGGGGTGAGACGGGGTCGTAGCGCAGCAGGCTGTCCACGATGCCCTCGACCTCGGCCTGCTCCAGCTGGGGCTGGCAGCGCTCCCGGTTGGCGGTGAGCAGGGCCTCCAACAGCTCGGGCCGCTCCGCGCCATCGCGGCGCAGGGTGCCGCCCAGGCTCATGAGCCCGGCGTTGCGCCCGCCCTCGGGCAGGGCATCAACCACGCTCTCAGGCTTGCGGGGCTCGAGGGGCTGCACGCCCGAAGCGGCGATGGCCCGGTCCACGTCCACAGCGCGGCCCTCCATCGCCCGCATCCAGGCGGCGTCCACGCGCTCCTGGGGACAGGAGGCGACGTACCAGATGCGGCTGATGTCCCGGGCGTTGGGATCGGCCAGGTGGCCGAGGGCGGCGTTGACAGCCGTCCACACCGGCTCGTACTCGGCGGGGCGGATGGGCCGCGTGACCGGGAGCAGCAGGCGCAGGCAGTGGTCGTCCTCGCCCTGGGCCTTGTGGCTCCAGGTGGTGCAGAGCAGGTGGGCCCAGCCCCTGGCCTGCAGGGTGTCCTGGAGCTGCTCGGCCTGGTCACCGTCGAGGTGGTCGAAGTCCATCACCAGGGCCGTGGCGTGGAGCACGCCCCGCTTGCCCCGGTGGGCTCCCTCCGTGTACTCCACCGCCGAGAACGTGGGCGTGCCCTTCTTGGTCCTCCTGAGCTGATGGCGTTCCCCGAGCAGCGCCTGGGCCGCGCCCTGCCAGGGGTGGGGGACGCGTGCGCGCTCGTGGTCGAAGCGCACGGCGCGGAGCATGGCGGTGCCCGGGTGGATGGTGGGCTGGGCGGTTGTCGCGGACACGGCTGCGCCTCCTGGGTGGTCACGCCGCTGGCTGGGGCGCGCTTCCCGCTTCGTGGTTCCCGGTTCCTGGGGTGGTTCGGTTCCTCGGTTCGGGGCGGCTTCCACCGGGAAGCACGGAACCGGCACCACGGTGGTCACGGTGGCTACTCCTGCAGCGCGGCGGCGAGCG
>CAZEJJ010000325.1:0-3384 GCA_964512185.1 uncultured Enterobacterales bacterium
AGAGGTGGACAGCCACGGCAGCGATCCCACGCTCAGCGACAGCGACGGCGACGGCCTGGACGACGGCGAAGAGGTGGACAGCCACGGCAGCGATCCCACGCTCAGCGACAGCGACGGCGACGGCCTGGACGACGGCGAAGAGGTGGACAGCCACGGCAGCGATCCCACGCTCAGCGACAGCGACGGCGACGGCTGGGACGACGGCGACGAGGTGGACAGCTACACTGATCCTGGCGACTCCAGCGACCATCCCTACACGGGCGGCTGGGAGATCGACAGCTGCCGCGACAGCATCGTCTCCACCGGATCGAGCGTGGGGGACATCGCCCCGGACTTCGCCCTCACGGACTCCTACGGCGACACCCTGCACCTGCACGACTTCTGCGGCAAAGCGGTCATGCTCTCCCTGAGCGCCATGTGGTGCCCCAACTGCCAGGCCGAGGCGCTCGACATGGAGACCTGGTGGCAGCGCTACGAGAGCTACGGCTTCATCGCCATCAGCGTGGTGGGCGAGGACAGCAGCCACAGCTCCAGCGTCTCGGGCGCTGATCTGCTCTCCTGGGAGAGCTACCTGGGCCTGAGCTACCCGGTGGTGGCGGACGGCGGCTGGTCGGTGACCGGGGGCTACAACCTGGACGGCGCCACCCCCACGGCCATCCTGCTGGCACCGGGCGGCGAGCTGATCATCATCGATGCCACGGTCACCGACACCGACATCGAGTCGGTGCTGCCCACCAGCTATCCCTAGGAGCGCTCGGGAGAGAGGCAGCGCCCGCCCGTTGAGCGGCCTCCCCCGCTGGTGTATGGTCGGTTCTCCCACCGACATCCAACCGGAGGCCACCATGAACCGCACCGTCCTCATCGCCGTCGCCCTCGCCTTGGTGCTGCCCAGCACAGCCCTGGCCAAGAAAGGCGGCGGCAACTCGGAGCGCCTGATCAAGGTGTCCAAGGGCACCAAGCAGCTGGGCGGGACCGCCACCCTCGACATCACCTCGCTGTCGGGGAACACCAGCTGGGTGCTCAACATCAACCCCAGCGGCGGCTACTTCGTCAGCAAGGGCGTCGAGGTGCTTGGCGGCGTCAACCTCGACCTCACCGACGGCTCCAGCTCCTGGGGTGTCGAGGGCGGGCTGCGCTACTTCTTCGACATGAACCCCATGTGGGCCTACGCCGGCGGCGAGGGGGGCTACGGCAGCACCGATCTCGCAGGCACCTCCTACACCACCGCCGAGGTGGCCGGGCACGGCGGCGTGCTCATCCCGCTGGCCAAGAACGTGGGCCTCGACCTGGGCGGCCAGGTGGGCATGGTCTTCCCCGAGTCTGGGGACTCCTGGCTCACTCTCTCCGCGGGCTACCTGGGCGTGCAGGCCTTCTTCAAGTAGGCGCGTCAACCCTTCAGCAGGCGCACCATGAACCGCGCGAGGCGCTTGCACCAGGCGGCCTCGGTCTCGTGCGGGAGCGGGCCAGGGTCCGAGATCATCCCCTGCCCCTCTCCCTTGAAGAGCAGCGCGACCCCACCATCGGGCGTGGGCCTCACCAGCAGGACTCGCGAGCCGTGGCTGAGCTTGAATTCGCGGGAGCGCCGCCGCACTGAGACCTTGACCTCGCAGCCGCGGGTGGCCTCGCGCGCGGCCTTCAGGAGCAGCTTGAAGCGCTGGGGCCAGGGGATGGCGCTGCTGGAGGCCATGGGGCCGAACCTGGGCTCGTGAGTCTCTATGTTCTGTATATATCAACTTATCGGTGGACTATCGAGCCCGCAGCTCCACCTGCGAGGTCCGGAACAGCGCATACAGCTGACAGCCGAAGATCACCAGCAGCAGCCAGCCGGTGGCCGCCCAGCCGCTGCGCAGGGCGTAGCGCCTGCCCGCCACCAGCACGGGCAGCGCCACCAGCCCCAGGTGCAGCACGTAGGCGCCCAGGCTGAAGCGGCCGATGGCCAGCCCCAGCCGCGAGACGCGATCCAGCAGCGGCCGCGCCAGCGACAGCAGCAGGTAGAGGAAGGCCACGCAGCCGGCCACCATGGGCACGATGTGCGCCCTGGGGTTGTAGAAGCGCACGCTGTAGGGCGCGCGCTCCGCGCCGCTGATCAGCTCCCAGACGTTGGCGGGGCCGGTGGGCGAGCCCGCCATGCTGACGCGGTGATAGCTGCGGGCCCAGCCCGAGTCGAAGGCGCCCTCCACCGAAGGCGCCAGGCCGAGGGTCAGCGCCAGGATCAGCGCGGAGCACCCCAGCACCAGCAGCGCGCCGTGGGTGCCCAGGCGCCGCCAGGCCAGGGCCGCGAGGACCCCCAGCCCGGTGTGCACCGCGCTGGGCAGAAAAGGGCCGTTGCCAGCGTTCAGGCCCAGCACCTCCAGGCCGGCCGCGTCCATGCCCAGAGCCAGCCCCCACAGGGCCATCGTGACCAGGCCGGTCCACAGGGCGGGGCGCCGCGTGGCCACCAGCGGCGCGAAGGCCGCCAGGGCGGCCCCGATGAGCGCGAGGATGCCGGTGGTGGTGGCGATGTGCGGCCAGTGCAGCCCACGCTCCAGGAAGAACACCAGCATGGAGAGCAGGTACAGCTCGCCCGCCCGGCGCAGACGCCCCCTGAGCCAGCGCCCCCTGGGCGACCCACGCTGCCCGGCGGCGTCGATGGAGTACACCAGGCTGACCCCCACCAGGCACAGGAACAGGGCCTGGGTGAGGGGCTCGTAGGACAGGGAAGGATCGCACCAGATCGGGCAGGCGCGGTCAGTGGTGATCCGAGCGGTGTGGGACGAGGCCATCAAGACCACCGCCAACAAGCGAAGGGCGTCGAGCACGCTGTCGCGTGGGCCTGTCGCCGAGGCGACGGCGCTGGCCCTGGTGCCTGCCATGCTCACTCCTCGTGCGCGCCGCCGGCCCGCTCCAGGTATCCGATCCTGCACCAACAACGCCGGACGGTGAAGGCGCTCACGGAGACGAGGCCAGGAACCGCACCACGGCGGCGGGTCTCGCCGTGGAGGTGGAGGTTATAGCTCGACCCTCGCCCCCAGGAGCCCCATGCCCGCAAAAAGGAAGCCGCGCGCGGCCGCAGACCGCGTCACCGACCAGGCCTCGATCGAGGTCCTGGAGCGCGCCGAGCAGCAGGGCGCCAGCACCGCGTTCAGCCGGGCCGACGAGCAGGGCCATCGCTGCCGCTTCGGCACCAGCGGCGTCTGCTGCCGCCTCTGCCACATGGGGCCCTGCAGCATCACCAAGAGGTCACCCAGAGGGGTCTGCGGTGCCGACGCCGACACCATCGTCGCCCGCAACTACCTGCGCGAGGTGGCGGGGGGCCCCCCCCCCCCCCCCCCCCTCCCCCCCCCCCGGGCCCCGCGGCCCCACCCCGCCGCCCCCCCAACCCCCCGCCCCCACCCCCGCCACGCC
>CAZEJJ010000326.1:0-3326 GCA_964512185.1 uncultured Enterobacterales bacterium
ATGGCGGATACTTGCCCTCGAACCAAAAATCGAGGCCGGACTTCTTATGCGTCTAGAAATAGCCGGGCGGCGAGGCGGATTGTTGTCTGCCTATTGGTTAGTCGATACCCTCGGTGTGGATGAGCACGGCGAGCCGGCTGGATAGGCTTGCAAGGTAAATGAGCGAACCTCCGGACCCATATATCGGTAGCGTCCTGCACGATACCTACCGCATCACCCGCCGCATCGCCGAGGGGGGGATGGGGGTGGTGTACCAGGCGACCCACGCCCGGTTGCGCAAAAAGCGCTACGCAGTCAAGGTGCTCTCGCCTGGCGCGGCGCGGAATCCTGACGTTTACGCCCGGTTCCGCCGGGAGGCCGAGGTCACCAGCGAGCTGGGGCATCCCAACATCGTGGATGTGCTCGACTTCTATCGCACCGAGGATGGCCGCCCCTTTCTGGTCATGGAGTACCTGGAGGGGCAGGACCTGGGCGCGTACTTCGAGGCGCGAGGGGCGGTCCCGGCGCAGGAGCTGCGGGGGATCATCAACCAGATCTGTGCCGGCCTGCAGGTGGCCCACGACGCCGGGGTCGTGCACCGGGACATGAAGCCGGAGAACGTCTTCCTGGCTGATAGGCCCGGGGGGAGCCCGGTGGTCAAGATCCTGGACTTCGGCATCTCAAAGATCCGCCACAGCCGCTCGGTGGTCACCCAGGATCGCACTGTCCTGGGTACGCCCTATTACATGTCGCCAGAGCAGGCAGAAGGCCTTGTGAAGGACGTGGATCACACCACCGACATCTTCGCGGTGGGGGTGCTCGTGTATCAGGGGTTGTGTGGCCAGCTCCCCTTTGACGCGCCCACCCTTTTAGGGGTGCTGCGCAAGATCTGCGACACCGACCCGGTGCCCATCGCCGAGCGGGTGCCTGGCCTGGGGGTGCCGGTGCAAGAGGTTCTCGATCAGGCCCTGGCCAAGGACAAGGGCCAGCGCTACCAGCGTGTGGAGGAATTGGCCCATGATCTGGGGCTGGCCCTGGACCCGGCTGCCGCGGAACAGAAGACCCGGCTCTATCGGTCGGATCGGCCTCTGGCTGCCCCCCAGGGGGAAGGTCCGGCGCGGATCACGCGGGAGGAAGCTACCCTTTCCGACGAGAATGGGCCTACGGTCCCCCAGTCTGATAGCACGGGGGTGATGTCGATGGACGACCTGCTCGCCGAGCCCGGGGGCCGCAGCCCGGGAGTGGATAGGCACGGGGAGCCCCCCCTCTGTACGGTGCCGACGCAGCCCAACATCGCATCGCCGGGGAAGGAAGTTCAGGAACCGTTTGACGCCCGGAAGCCGGCCCCTCCTCCCCGTCTGCAAACAACCCTGAGGCGATCCGCGGGAGAGAGCGTGGTCATCCAGAGAGCGGCGCGTGATCCGGCCCATCGGATGATCATGCTCCTGGCCGGCCTGATGGCTGCCACCGCCGCCGTGGTGGCTCTGCTCTGGGTCTCAACTCTGCCAGCGCCCGTGACTATCTCGCCCCCGCATTCTTCAGCCTCGCCCGCTGTGGAGCCGCCTGCCGTTGCGGACATGGTGCCCCCGGGCCCCACCGCCGAGCCTGTGCCCGTGGCCACGCAGCTGGAACCTGATCCTGTACCGGAGCAGGAGGAGAAGAAGACCCCGGTGACAGTGGAGCTGAAGCTGGAGCCGGCCAGCGCCGAGGTGCTGATGGACGGAAAACGGGTGGCCAGCAATCCCCTCTCTCTGCCCGCCGCCACTGCCCCGGTGCAGCTTACCGTTCAGGCCCCGGAGCACATCTCCAAACAGGTCCAGCTCGTTCCGGACAGCGATCAGGTGCTGGAAGTGGTGCTCACCCCGAGCCCGAAGCCGCTCGCACCCGCCGCCCGGTCGGCGGTCAAGCCTCGCCAGAGGTCGAGCCGCAAGAGAAAGGTGCCACGCGAGGCCGGCCGGGTGATCCGCCTCTCAGGGGACGACTCACCCAAGGTGATCTACATCGCCCCCAAGGAGACGCTGGGGGGTAACCGGCTAGACAAGTTGGAGAAGCCGAAGCCCGTAAAGCGGAAGATCATCCGGCCCGACAAGGTCCGCGACCCGTTTTAATCGGGCCCGAATCCAGCATCCAACCCCGTAGACGTAGGGTGTCTATTGCGGCCCGGCTGCTACTACCGCTTCAGCTCCACATCCTCCACGATGACCGGGTACATGTAGCCGGCGCCGAAGTTCTTGTTCACCCGGACGGTGCCGCTGACCAGGACGACCTCTCCCTTCTTGGCGTCGCCCTTGGTGGTGAGGGTCAGGTCGTGTGTGCCGTCGGCGACCTTGCCGGTACCGTCCTGGATGTGGATCCAGTTGCGCCCCATGATGCCACGGTTGATCTTCACCACTTTGCCCCTGATGGAGACCTTCTTGTCCGCCAGCGCCTTGCCCTGGGCGAAGACCTCGGCGATGGTGCGGCCGTCCGGTCCCCCGGCCTTGTCCAGGGGATCTCCGATATCCATGACCGGCTGCTTCCGGGTCCCCATCTTCTGGGCCGCGCCGCCGGTAGGCGGGTGGCCAGCGGGTAGGCCGCCGCCCGCCGCCGGGCTGCCATGGACCTCCCCGGGGCGGCTCAGGGTGCCGAAGTAGATCTCATCGAAGGTGCGGTCCAGGGTCTTGCTCTTGAAGCCCTTCATCAGGGTGGGGCCGGCCACCGTGACCTGCTGGCCCACCTTGACCGGCGTCATGCCCACCGCCGCCCACTTCTTGCCGCCGGAGGTATCGAGCAAAATGTAGGTGTAGCCCCCCGAGTCCATGGTCTCCACAACGGCGCCGGTCAGCCCGCCCATGGCTTTGGCTGGCGCGGCGCCCGGTTCGCTGGCCGGGGCGGTGGCCGCCCCCGCGGGCGCGCCTCCCCCTTTTTGGGGAGCGGGCGCCTTCTTGCAGGCGGGCACAGGTGATACGAGCAGCAGGATGATGACCAGGATCGGGAGGCGCATGTGGGGATCCGCTCCTTTGGATGGGTGGCCGGCCCTAGCCGGTGGTTGTCCAGGTACGCATCTTATAGGCCAGAGGCTCCTCTCAATGCAATACACCGGGGGCTCAGCCCGATTGATCCCCGTTTACATGCGTGAGGCACAGCCGCCGCAGGGAGATGGCCTCGTCGGGGTTATCGACCAGATCATCGTGCATAGCGGTAATTTCGCCCGCATGTTCAAGGAAGCCGCCCAGCAGTAACGGCTAACTCGGCGGCACGCCGGCGTCCAGCGAGGAGCCGGCGTCCCTGTTGGGCATGGGCCTACAGATCCCGTTGACCAAGCCGTGGCGGGGGGGGGGGGCCGCCCCCCGCCGCCGCCCCCCCGC
>CAZEJJ010000327.1:0-3281 GCA_964512185.1 uncultured Enterobacterales bacterium
GGTCTGCGGAGGCTGGGGTGGTGGACCTGCAGCCTCGCTGGTTGGCATCTCCGTGCGCGATCCCACGAGGCATGGCCAGCAGGGCGACGCGCAGGGGCCGGCCAGATGAGATGGCGCCATGGTCGCGGTGACCTGGAGCCAGGAAGCGCCCACCGTGGTTCTCGCTGGTTCCCAGTTGCCGGTGACCAGTGGGTGCCGGTTCGCGTATTCCTGGCTGCCATTCCTGAGATCTTTTCGAGACCTACGCCCTTTTTCTGCGGTCCAGGAAGGCTCGCTCGGAGACCCCCAGCAGCCTCATACTGAGCCGGCAGTGCTCATCCAACCCAGTGACGCGGCGGTCGAGCTCGACGCCGGCCTTGGACACCACGACGCTTCCGACGTTGCGGAAGAGCCAGAAGACGTTCTCGGTGGTGGGTGATTTGGTGGGCTTGTAGTCCATGTTGGGGAAGGTCAGCCCCTCCCGCTCTGCCAGGTTGGCCCTGACGACGGCCTGGATGTAGTTGCGGACCAGCAGGGCCAGCACGAAGACCATGCCGATGGCGGCGATGCGTGCTGGCGTGTTGAGGAACATGGGGGCCACCATGTTGGGCCCTTTGAGCCAACGGAAGCCGGTGTGTCCCTCGACCATGTGCTGGTGACGGTACTCGGTCAGCACACGTGTGTCGGGCCAGCGCTCGGGCTCCAGGTGGTCTGTGATCAGCACGAAGAAGCGGGCGCGCGTCCTGGCGCGCTCGACGGCATCGTCATCGATCTCGATGTTCTTGGTGCGCAGTCGCCAGACGGTCTTGGTCGGGGCAGGCTCGCCCTTCTTGGGTCGGCCCCTGCGCTCTCTGGGCAGCGTGACCACGGCCGGGCCGCACTCGACGGTCAGGCGATGGAGCCTCGGCTCCTTGGTGAACTTCCAGAAGGCCTTCTCGGCGTCGGGCTCGCACTCGAAGTCGGTCTCTTCCAACTCCTTCATGGCCCGCTCGATCCGCGCTCGGTCCTTGGAGAGCCGCTTCTCCAGCCCACTCTCGAACTTCCGGGCGAGCTGGGGGGACTCCACCGCGAGGAAGCGCATCTTCTGCTTCCGTTCTTTGTTTTCCTCGGGGTCCAGCACCGTGAACGGTGCGGTGAACGAGGTCCCGCGGTAGACGCGGTCGGGCTCGCTGGCGTTGCGACCCCGCTCCCTGGCGAGCTCGGGAAGCTCACCGGGCAGGGCTGCAGCCTGCTCGGCCGCCTGCCACTGCAGGTTGAAGGTGCGGGGCAGCAGGGAGATGAAGTGGAAGTCGGCGTCCAGCACTCGGCCAATGCTGACCTTGTCCACGAGTTTGCTGTCTGCCACGAGGGTCACGTCGTCCTCGGGCGGCAGGATCCCTGCCAGCCGGTCCAGGTGCAGGTGGTTCGCCTCCTTGTCCGAGGCGTTGCCGTCGAGGATGCTGACGCACAGCGGCATCCCCGTGTGGCTGTGCAGGGACATGCCGTAGACCAGCTGCTTCAGGTCCGGCCGGTGGTCCTTCGAGAAGCCGTGCTTCGGGACGGGGGCGCCTTCTTTGAAGAAGTTGGCGTACTCGCCGTACAGCTTCAGCGTAGTGGTGTCCTGGTGGATGCTGTATTCGTCGGGCGCAGCACCGCTGCGCAGGTAGCTGAGCACCACGTCGGTGAGCAGGTTGTCGGGGCCGTAGGCGAAGATCCGGTCCAGGGTCCCAGCCAGCCGGGTATCCGAGAACAGGCCGGGCTCGCAGCCCTCACCGACCACAACCGCAGGGTCGGTCGCCTCCAGCCAGGGACCCATGTGGTACAGCCCCACCCGCCCGGACAGGATGTTCTGGATCATCAGCGCGACACACTCGGCGTCGCTCACCTTGTTTCGCCCGTCACGAGGCAGGGCCTCATCCACGGCCGCCGAGACCCCCAGCCGATGGATGTGCTCAGCTGCGAGAGGGAGATGGGCGAGCTGACAAGGCTCGAAGTCCAGATCGGCGAGGTCGGTCACGGAGGGCTCCGGAGGATCGGTGAGAGACGACCCGCCTGCATGACCTGTCCCGGCTGCTTTGTCTAGTCAAGGCATTGTCAAGTCTTTTGGGCTTGCAAATTCGCTTTTCGCTCTTTTCAATACGTATCCGCCAGGCTATCTCGGACACGACCCTCGGCTCCCGCCCCCACAGGCGCTCGAGGCCGCTCACCGCTCCTTCACAGCACCGCGGCAGGCATCACACGAATAGGACGATTCGTGATTGTCCGCTTTTGCTGCCTGTAAGAATTCGCCACGTTCAGGCGCTGGAAGGCAGGAATGGGAGTCCTGGAGGAATAATCCAGTTATTCCTGTGGTGGTCACCTGGATTGTTCGTGGGGAACCAGGAGGCGGTCACCGATGGGCGCCCATACCCGCATCAGCAGCAGCGGCGATGATCTCTTCACTGGGAGCCACGCATCAGGCCGATGTGCGCTGTCGAGTCCGTGAAGGCGTCCGTGAGCAGCCCGGTGGTGTTGGCGGGCTCATGCATGTCCCGCATGGCCGCGCCCATGGCTCCTGTCACCCTCGAGGGCGAGCCCGGCGGTACCGTGACAGCGTGTCGGATGGTGACAGCGGTAGTCGTGCACTCCAACGGCGTCGACGGTGGGCCTGTCGAACCCCGTCGCGCAGCGGACGACCGCGGCAGCCCGACCACGGGCCAGGACTTCATGGTGGACGGGGCAGCGGAAGCCGTCCCTCATCGTCGGCCCGGTCCACAAGGGTGCCTCGCCCCCTCACGCTCGAAGGCCGAGAAGCCACGGAAAGAAGGCCGGTCCAGAGCCGATCCAGAAGCACCTACATTCATCCATGCTGGCCGCTACCAGCGGCACGTATGGAGCAGCGCGTTCTCCCAATATGTTGCCTTCCTGATTGTCGTCATCGCTCGCTCGCGCTGGTTCACCTTGGAATGACAGCCTGCATCGGGCTCAATGGCCATAGATATACGCGAGCGCGTTCATGTCGTCGTCAGAGGGCGTTTGAAGACCATACCCCACGGAAGCGATCTCGCTTCTGCTGACCACGCCGTTCATCACGCTGGTGGAAAACGAGGGATTGTCGTCGAGGCCAAATGTGTGTCCCATTTCGTGTAGGAAAATAAAAGATAGACTCAAATATCCAGGAATAGGACTGTTTTCCACTGTCAAACTGATATTGCCACCCGTGCTGTCCTCCGTGAAGATGACGGTATCACACTCGTGATGAATACAGCTTGAGGTTACCACTTCGTGGCAAATCGTAATGAAAGGAGCACCCGTTGAGGCGATTGATGCCCCCTCGTACATAA
>CAZEJJ010000328.1:0-3237 GCA_964512185.1 uncultured Enterobacterales bacterium
GTCCTGATCGTAGTCGCTGGCCCCGTCGCAGTCGGAGTCCACACCGTCGTACCAGGTCTCGCTGGCGGCGGGGTTGACCGCAGCGTCGGTGTCATCGCAGTCGTCGCCGCCGAAGACGTCCAGTTCGTGACCGTCGCCGTCCTGGTCGTAGTCGCTGGCCCCGTCGCAGTCGGAGTCCACACCGTCGTACCAGGTCTCGCTGGCGGCGGGGTTGATGGCGGCGTCGCTGTCGTCGCAGTCGGCGTCGCAGGTGGTGGCCGACAAGCTGTCGTCTCCGTAGCCGTCGCCGTCCGCGTCGGTGCAGTCGTCGCAGGCGTCGCCGTCGCCGTCGCCGTCGGAGTCCGCCTGGGTGGGGTTGTCGTCGTCGGGGCAATTGTCGTCCCCGTCGGCGACGCCGTCGCCGTCGCCGTCGCTCATGTCGATGACCACGATCAAGGTGTTCACGGAGGAGTCGTTGGTGCTGTCGTAGGTGTCCACCTGCAGCTCGCCAGCGTCGGAGTAGGCCACCTGCCACAGCTCGTCGGACAGGCGCGAGTCGGTGGAGGAGCCGCCCGGCTCCGTGTAGGGATCATCACCGTCGGCTCCCACGGCCAGGTCCGTATCGTCGTAGCCGAAGGAGCCCTGGGTGTAGATGCTGTTCCAGTCCTGGGACGAACAGGAGGTGTCGTAGGTGTCGCCGTCGTCTCGGCCACCGGCGTAGGAGGTGATCAGCGTGCCGTCCACGGTGACCGAGGTGTTCTGCTCGTTGGAGCACTCCCAGCTCTGGCCGATGGAGAGGATGGCGCTGCTGGCCACCGAGTCGGTGGGCAGGCCGGTGAGCAGTACAGAGCCGCTAGCCGTCAGGTCGTCCACCGCCACCGTGACGTGGCGCGGCGTAGCCAGGGTGGTGTCCTCGTAGATCACCACCAGAGTGGTGCCCACCACGCCGTAGCCGCTGTTGTAGCCGGTCTCTACGGCGCCGGTCTCCTCGTAGCTGTAGGAGCCCGCGGCGGTGATGCCGTAGGTGGTGGGATCCAGCTGGTAGACGCGGGTGCGCGTGGCGCTGTCCAGCAGGGTGGCCGAGGACAGGTCCACCCCGTTGATGGCCACCGAGGGGGCGGGATCGCCGTAGAAGCCGTACCACTTGGCCAGCATGATCGCGTAGACCTCGGTGACCGTGGCCGTGGTGGGAATGACGATGTCGTAGTCGTCCTCGGCAGGCTGCCACGAGGTGGCGCCGTCGTAGGTGGTGGACACCCCGTTTCCGTCCACCGCTACGCCACCGGTGATCTCGTCTTGGAAGACCATGGTCTGGGCCAGCGCCTGGGAGGCCGAGAGGAGGGTGAGGAGCACCGCGATGGGGAGGGCGAGGGAGCTGCGCATGGCCGTGCCTCGTTCAAGGGGGGCGCATGCAGGATACCGCGAGCGGGCGCGCCCCGGGGGATCGACGACCCGACAGCCAGCCTGGCCGAGGCCCGCGCCTGGCACAGGATGGCGTCCCAGGGCCAGGATCGGCGAGCGGCGTCCGACGAGCCCTGGAGGGAGCGAGCGTGCGCTCTGCTCCCCGCCTGTGGTCGATCGTTGTCCTCTCAAGCCTGGCGCTCGCCGGCTGCGATGCGGACCCACCGCTGCGCTCGAGCTGGGCGAACCCGTCTCCGCAGCCAAGGATGTCAGCGGCCAGACCAGCGATGCCACCTGGGAGTCCGCGCAGCACGAGAGCGCCGCGCTGGCCGCCAGCTACGCCTTCGAGCTGGCCTGCTCCGGCTGCACCGACGGCGGCAGCATCGACTCCGCGGCAGACCGCACCACCCTGGCCGGCTCCTCTCACTCCACCGAGCACGCCTGGTCCGACCTGCAGGCCGCCTGCTCCTCCGAGGATCCCGACACCGACTCCGGAGGCTGCGCCACAGAGGGCGTGGCGTAGAGCACCGTCGAGAGTGCCCGCGCCCTGTGGCTGTTCGTCTCCACGTGTCCCAGCGGAGACACCCTCCCTGCGCTCAGCTGCTCGCCCGAGCAGCGCACGAAGAACGGACGCGCGCGCCGGTGACGGCTGCCGCCGGCCGAGCCGCGGCGATCCGCGGGACAGGCCCAGCGGTTCATGCTGCCCCCTCGACGAGCTGCCCGACCTGCTCTCTCAAGCCGGCCTGCAGGACCACCGCACGCAACAGGGCGGGGGGCAGGCGGTGTCGCAGCAGACGCTGCACGCTGCGTCGGCTGATCCCGAGCTGGCGGGCCACCTCTGCAGTGCCAAGGGCTGGGCGCGCGAGCTGGGCGAAGGCGCAGCGGGCGAGGAACGCCGCTTCACAGCGCCCCGCGAGGTCCGGCAACGCCAGCGCCGCCGCGGCCCCCTCCCGGAGGAGCTCTGGGACCTGTCCCGGGACCAGCTCATCGATGCCCAGGTGCTGCACCAGCTGCTCCGGCCGACGGCGGGGCAGGTGTTCGCGCAGGCGCCGCGGCAGCAGGCGGTCCACGACCCGCAGCCCCACCAGGTCCAGCAGGCAGCTGGCGTCGTGGCAGGGATCGCAGAGGAAGTCGTGGTGCTTGTCCTGGCGCAGCACATAGTCGAAGGCGTTGTCCAGGTGCTGCTGCGTGCGCACCGCCTCGAACCAGGCAGGTGCGAAGCCGACTCCCGGGTCGAGCACGCGCTGCAGGCCGATCTTCACGCGCCGCACGATCTCGCGCGCCATGGGCTCGTCCAGCAGCAGCAGCAGGTGGAGGTGGCCGTTGGAGCCTCGGAAGGCCAGCAGCCCGTGGGGGCCGGCCACGCGCAGCACGCTGGCAGCCAGCGCGCGGCGTGCCGCGTCGCTGGGCGCGAGCACGCGCCGGTCGAGGAGGTAGGTGGAGACATGGAAGCCGATGGGTCGCATGCCCGGGGGGAGTTCCACGATCCGTGCCAGCCCTGCCGCAGCACGCGGAATCGTGCGATATTCCGCCTGCTTCCAACCGCATTTTACGATTGGCGCCAACACGGATCGTCGAAGGGATCGTCGAAACGTCGAAGAGTTCGTCACACTTTTCGACGCTCTTCGACGCTTCTTGTCTGCCAGGGCCCGCGCCGCGTCACAACCCGGGGCAGACCTCGGGTCTCCGGCCACTTGTGACGCCGATCCGGGCTCCGGAGGCGCTCGGGGCGTCACAACCCGGGGCAGACCTCGGGTCTCCGGCCACTTGTGACGCCGATCCGGGCTCCGGAGGCGCTCGGGGCGTCACAACCCGGGGCAGACCTCGGGTCTCCGGCCACTTGTGACGCCGATCCGG
>CAZEJJ010000329.1:0-3219 GCA_964512185.1 uncultured Enterobacterales bacterium
TGCAGGAACGCGTCCGCTGGTACCTCGACCTCCATGTCGAGTGACCCATCGGACTCGATGGAATAGGGTCCGTCCTCCCATCGGTGCTCGCGCCAATCCAGGACAGCGACGTACTCCACCGTCACCGCGAGCCCCGGTTCGCCCGTCACATACAAGACCTCCGGGGTCGCATCCAGCAGCCAGCCTACGGACTCTCTGGCGTTTTCGACGCTGGAACTCACAGAGGAACTTAAGGTGCTTCCAACGAGAACGATAATCGCTACTGCAAGACCAGCACCCAGCAAGACAACAGAAAGCCTACTGAGCTTGGATCGACGGAACGACATGGGCAACCCTCCGAGACTCGACGACGATAGCAGCCGCGCTCCCCGATGCAACACCACAATCGTCGGCACGGCTTCGGCACGGCGCTTACTGACGGCGTCGTAGCTGATCCTGAGCCCTCTCAAGACTCCAGTGAGGTCTGGCGCGGGTGGCGCGTGGGACCAGCCGGCTTCGACGCAACTTGGGCCGGCACGGAAGCGGCAGGTCAAGCCAGCGTAGGCGAAGGACACCCATCAGAAACGTGGGGATGGCGATGTTCGGGAGCCCAGAAAGCATAGCCTGGGACCGCCCGGCATATTCGCAGCAGCGCCCTTCATGCTCCGGCGCCAGGTCGGCCTCCCGAACGTCGGTGTTGAACTCCGTGGTGCCATGCGTCTAGCCATGCCTGCCCAGAGGGTGTCTGTTTCCGAGGCTGGAAAAGGGAGGGCCGAACCTCTGCCCGGGATGGCCCCTTAGCACATGAACTCCAGACTATCCTCCCCGATGTGGGCGCTGGGGAGAATGGCCGCTATAGTGCCCGTAGCTCTGTCGTTCGGGACTACTTCGGTGTCACATGAAATCTGTTTCGGCTCTTCTTTTATTTCTATCTTGTCAATGCCAGGCTGGGCCCGTTGACTCCTCGGACTCGCCAACGGAAACGGGTTCCTCTGTGCCTGCCTGCGAAGACGCCGAGGCGATTCTGACCGAAGGAGGGATGAACACCGGCTTCGTTCGATGCAGCAGCGGCGCCGTCAACCGGAAACAAGCCATCCCCGTGTCAGCAGAGGACTATGTAGTGGAGATTCCTCCATGCGGCCAGCAAGTCGAAGGCTCTTGCACCGTTGACGAGGACTGCGCCGACGCCCCATCCGGGTATTGCTACCAGGGAGGCGGTACCTACGGGTTCCCCCCGTTTTGCGACTGCACCTACCTGTGTACCTCGGACGAGGACTGTGGAGGCGATCAGGCATGCGTAGCACCCGAGGCGCATGACCTCCCCCTAGCTTGGCCCATCTGCGTCCAGGCCGACTGTAAGCAAGACGCGGACTGTACCAGTGGTCAATGCGGTGTGGCCTCCGTTCGAGATTGCGGATTTGGGCAGCTTTCACTAGTCTGCCGCACGTCGATGGACGAGTGCGACGACGCCTCGGACTGCAATGATGGAAACTGGAACTGCTTCTCGTATGAAGAACATCTCGTCTGCACGCCAGATGCGTGCGACTGAAACCGCTCTTCACACGACGTAGCTTCCTTGTTCGATCCTCATTTCTCTCACTCGCACGCCGTTGGTGGATGAGGTCGGCGAAAAGGGCTCCTCAGGTTCTTCCCGCCTCCACCCCCACCTCCCCCAGTGCCCCCAGCGGAATCCCGGCCTTCATGCCCGCCTGCAGCCGGATGGCGAAGTGCGCGACGTAGGCCTGGCCATCGGCGCTCGTTCCTTGGCGCGGCCCCTCGACGATGGCTCCCGCGAAGCGCTGCTCCACCCAGCCCTTGACGTGCCAGGGCACCGTCAGGATGAGCAGCCCGTGCTTGTTGGCGAAGCCAAGCTCGCCCCACTGGCTCAAGGGCACGCTCAAGCCCTCGCCCTGGGGGAGTCGCAGCGGGTAGACGTCCACGGCGGGACCGGCCTGGGAGGGGCGACGGAAGCGTGGGGCGCGCAGCAGCGGCTCGAGGAAGTGGCTGACGGGCGCGCCCAGGAACTGCTCCACGGGGTCGAAGGAGAAGATGCCGACGCCCACGCGGGTGACGGGCAGGGTGAGGTCGATGTGGATGGCCTCGTCCTCGGAGGTGGGGGGCTGGGGCTGGGCCGGGCCGGGAAGGAGCGGGCGGGTCATGGCGCTACTCCTCCAGGCCGGGGTGCTCGTCGTCCGAGGGCTCGGCGTCGTCCTGCGCGTCCTCGAGCACGGGCTCGGGCTGGTCGTCGGCGAGGTCCTCGGGCTCGGGGGGCAGCTCGTCGTCGCCGTCGAAGCCTTCCTCGTCGCCCGAGTCGTGGTCGTCGTCCTCGTCCTCGGGGTCCAGCACGTCGCCGATGCCCTCGGCCACCTCGTCGAGCAGCTCGCGGACCTGGAGCAGCAGCTTCTGGTTGCGTGCCTGGGCCAGCAGGTTCAGGTAGTGCAGGTGGGCGATGGTGAAGCTCTGCTCGTCCTCGGTCAGCTCGGACCAGTCGGCCATCGCGGCGGAGAGTTCCTTGCCGCGGTGGACGTCGAAGGCTTCGCCGTAGAAGCGGCGGGCGAGCTGCAGGAAGCGGGGCTCCTTGCGGGAGCGGGGCTTGCGCTTGGGGGGCATGGTCAGTCCTCCATGCCGGGGCCGATCCGCCCCGGCGGATCAGGGATGATGCGGCTGGGCGTCAGCCTGCCGCTGGGGCGGAGTGCTCTGTCTGGGGCTGTGGGGTGGGGCCAGGTGGCGGTTGGCCGGGGGGCTGGCCCTCGGGCTGCTGCTTGGCCTGGGCGACCTGGGCCGCAGCCTGCTCGAGCATGGCGGCGAGGCTGGCCAGGTTGTCGGGGTCGGCCATCAGCTCGCGGACGCCAGGCTTCTTGAGGGTGTCCATCAGCTCGGGGCTGGCGGAGAGCGTGCCCAGCAGATCGGCCATCTCGGGGGAGACCCCCTTGGCCGCCAGGAAGGCCTGAGCCGCTTGGCCGAGCTGGCTGATCGCCTCCTTGGCGAGCGCGTGGCGGGCGTCGCCCTGGCGTTCCTCGCTGCGGCGCTGGTCGTCCCGCTCGGCCTGCTGCACGCGGTCCTCGAGGATGGAGGCCACCAGCAGGTCGATCTGGTCGCGGGAGACCTCGACCTGCTTGTGCAGCTTGGCGACCATCGAGTTGTTGACGCCCTGCAGCTGGCTCATGGAGCCGAGCACCAGGCGGCCCCACTGGGCGTAGAAGTCGCCCAGGGCCTTGACCCCCTTGGCGCTGGCGGCGA
>CAZEJJ010000330.1:0-3216 GCA_964512185.1 uncultured Enterobacterales bacterium
CCGGCCCGGCGACCCGGCGTCGGTCACGACCTGGGTGGATATGCACTGATTGGATGGTGTGATTACTATTTCGAGAAACGTAATGATATCAACCGGAGTGGTGCTCCCTGGTGCTCCCGCAGCAGAAGGTGTCCAGTGCGGTGGTGAACTCGGCGATGATGTATGTCGAGCGAGGGCCTGGACGTGGCTTGAGGATTGGATGGTGGTCGCTGCATGCGGCGAGGTGCTCGGCAGGTCGGTGGTGGTCGTTGGCGCGCGCCAAGAGCGCTGGTGGCTGCCGGGTACCGTTGGAGGGCGCTTTGGAGCAGGCGCCAGGTGCTTCGCGAGCGGCGGAGGGGAGGGGGCGTCAGGGGCAGACGGCGTCCTCGGCGTCCCAGTCGTTGTTGTCCTCGTGGCACTCGCCCACGTACTCGACGCCGTCATCGTCGTCGACGACTACGCGGATCACGCCGGCTGGTACGTCGGCCTCGTCGATGGTGAAGACGATGCCGCGGGTGGTGAGGCCGGGGTCCACGGCCTGCACGGAGTACTCGGAGGCGAGGAAGGTGGCTGTGTCGCCAGCGACGCTGTACAGCGACACCGGCACGTTGGAGGGCAGCTGCTCGACGCCGCCGTTGCCCATGCGCACCACCACCTGCAGCTGGCCCAGGTCGCAGTCGTCGAAGCAGATCTCCACCTGCTCGGGCACGGCATCGGTGAAGGCTCCCCCGGTGGCGGCGGTCATGTCGCCGGAGCGGAAGCTGTTGTAGCTGAGCCAGTTGGCGTCGGGCACGGCCGGGATGGAGCCGCGGGCGCCCACGTTGGTGATGTTGTAGGCGTGCTGGTTCCAGGTGCTGCGGCCGGGCATCCAGGAGTCGTCGGCGTCGCCGATGACGCTCACGCCACGCTCGGAGCCGGAGTAGGCGCTGGAGGTGTAGATGATCTCGGCGTGGCCGTCGTTGTCCACGTCGGCGATGGCGGGGTACTCGCTGCAGGTGGCGCTGGAGTGGCGCGACTCCTGCATCTTCACAGCGCCGGTGGCGCCGTCGTAGACCCACACGTCCTGCTCGTCGGCGTAGACCACCTCGGCGGCGCCGTCGCCCTCGAAGTCGAACACAGCCGAGCCGGTGAAGCCGGAGGACCAGTCCTCGGTGGTGCGCTGCCACTTGAGGGTGCCGTCGTGCTCGATGACCACGTACTGGCCGTGGCCGGCCACGCCGATCTCGGGCTCGTCGTCGCCGTCGAAGTCGGCCACGGTGGGGGGGCCGATGGTGGTGCCGGTGTAGCTGCCGGACCAGATGATGCTGCCGTCGTCGTCCAGCAGCTTGACCATGCCGGTGCCGGTGGAGACGATCTCGCCGTAGTCGTCGCTGTCGAAATTGCCCACGGCCACGAAGCCGTCGGGCATGCCGTTGTACCAGATGACCGAGCCGTTCTTGCGGTACAGGGCGTTGCCGGTGACCACCTCTTGCTGGCCATCGCGATCGATGTCGGCGGCCACGCCGAAGGCCGCCACCGCGGAGCCCCAGCCGGAGCCGTAGCCGCTGCCCGAGCCGTGGGGGCCGGTGGCCAGCAGGCTGCCGGTCTGGCCGTCGATGATCAGCTTGCCCATGATCACCTCGGGATAGCCGTCGGCGTCGAGATCGTAGACACCCACGCCGCCGCAGGTGGCCTGGTAGCCCAGCCCCGAGGGAGAGCTGGTCCAGTAGACGGAGCCGTCGTTGCGCAGAGCGAAGACCCCGGTGGAGCTGGCCCCCACCACCTCGGGGGTGCCGTCGGCGTCGAGATCGGCGATGGCGGCGCTGGCGGGCTCGGAGCCGCTCATGTTGTAGCTCCAGTGCACCGCGCCGCCGTCGCCGGAGAGCACCCAGAGCTGGCCGATGGTGTTGGCCACCACGATGTCGGGGATGTCGTCGTCGTCCACGTCGCCGTCGCCGTCGTCGTCGGTGAGGTTGCCGATGGCGGGCGTGGTGTAGGCGTCGCCCGGGGCGCTGGAGCTCCACTCCAGCACCGGGGTGAAGGTGCCCACCACGGCCTCCTGCTTGCAGGTCTCGTCCACGCCCACGGTGCCCTCGGAGCGGTCGGGATCCTCGCAGATGTCGTCTTGGGTGGTGTCGGAGTCGCCGGGCTCCCAGCCGGTGTGATCCAGCTTGTCGTCGGCGTCGTTGTCCGGGTGGAAGCTGTAGTCGGAGCAGGCGGCCGACAGGACGAGGAGAAGGAAAGAGCTGCGCATTCACCACCTCGGGCTGGGCACATGATGCCACCAACGGACGGGACGGTATCCCGTTTTCTCGCGGCCCGGGGATCGCGTCGTGGTCGACAGCCCGGCGGGCGGGATAGTCCCATGGTCCCATGAGCGGCAGCCTGACCATCGTCGGCCTGGGTCCAGCGCGGCCCGAGCACCTCACCTGCGAGGCCCTGGAGCTGCTCCGGGCTCCCGAGCACCCCCTGCGGCGGGCCTACGGGCTGGCCCACGCCCGCGAGGTGACGGCGGCGGTGGCCTCCGAGCTCGAGGTGCGCGCCCTGGACTACCTGTACCGGGTGCAGGGTGTGGACCGACCGGAGGCCTACCGGGACCTGGCCGGGCTGCTCATGCGGCGGGCCTTCGACGATGGCTTCGAGGTGCTCTACCTGGTGGCGGGCAGCCCGCTGTTCTACAACGACGCCGTGCTGGTGATCCGCCGACGCTGCGCCGAGCGCGGCCTGCCCCTGCGCCTGGTGCACGGGCTGTCGTTTGTGGACCTGGTGCTGGATCGCGTGTTCTGGACCGGCACCCACGGCCTGCAGCTGTACTCGGCCTGGAACCTGGCCCGGGACGGCTACACCCTCGACCCGGAGTCGCCGGCGCTGCTGGTGCAGCTGGGCGAGTACAGCCGCGGCGGCGAGGCGCTGGACACCCGGGGCAGCGTGGGCATGCTGGACGAGCTGCGCGACGCGCTGCTGCAGCGCTTTCCAGCGCAGCACCCGGTGACCATCCTGTACTCCTCTGGTCGGCCCGAGTATCGCTCGCTGGCCCGCAGCCTGCCCCTGTCGGAGCTGGCCTCCCAGGAGGTGCCGGTCTACAGCAACCTGTGGGTGCCCGCCCTCCGGGGGCCCGCGCTGGAGCGGGACCAGGCCCCGGAGTCGGCGTGAGCAGCCTGCTGCCCCCCGGTCCCTTCCCGGCGCGGGGCCCCGGCGGGGGGGGGGGGGGGGGGGGGGGCCCGGGGGGGGGGGGGGCGGGGGCGGTGGGGGGGGGGG
>CAZEJJ010000331.1:0-3151 GCA_964512185.1 uncultured Enterobacterales bacterium
CCGAAGTATCTGGCCGCCCAGCAGGGTGGGCAGATACTTCTGGGCACGGGCACTAGAGGCAGCGGCGGCCTGGCCTGGTTGCTGCTCGTCCCCCTCCTGATGGGATCGGGCAGCCGCATGGCGCAGACCCATGGTCCGGTGGAGGTGGACACCTCCATCGAGCGCTACGCCGCCGACCTGTCGGGCTCCGACAAGAGCGATCGCCTCTACGCGGCTCGTGTGCTGCGCTCGCGGCTGCGCGTGGCCATGCGCGTGGCCGAGCGCGCTCCCATGGACAGCCTGCGCAGCGACGACGCGCTGGTGGCCATGGACGACTTCGATGCCATCGTGGCCCCAGCCTGCGTCGAGGCTCTGCGGGTCCCCAACGTGGCTCACCACTGCGCCGAGATCCTGGGCTGGCTGGAGCACAGCCCCGCGGAGCCCGCCCTGCAGGCCCTGCTGTCCGAAGATGCGGTGGCCTCCCGGCGCCTGCAGCGCAGGGCCCAGGCGGCGCTGGAGCGCATCCAGGCCGACCCGTGAAGCGCGTAGGCCTCACCGGGAACATCGCGTCGGGCAAGTCCACCGTTGCCCGGCTGCTGCGGCAGCGCCACGGCGCAGCGGTGATCGACGCCGACCAGGTGGCCCGCGACCTGGTGGCGCCAGGCTCGGCCCTGCTGAGAGCCGTGGTGCAGCGCTTCGGCGATGACATCCTGCGGCCCGACGGTTCCCTCGATCGCGGCGCGCTGGGGGCCCTGGTGGTGGACGATCTGGGGTCCCGCCAGGATCTCGAGGCCTTGATCCACCCCGCCATCCGTGCGCACATCCACGGCTGGCTGCGGGAGCAGGAACAGGCGGGGCGCCCGGTGGCGGTGGTGGAGGCCTCGCTGCTGGTGGAGACCGGCAGCGCCCGGGACTACGACCTGCTGCTGGTGGTCAGCTGCAGCCCCCAGACCCAGCTGCAGCGCCTGGGGGCCCACCGCGGCTTCAGCGCCGAGCGAGCTAGATCCTGGCTGGCCACCCAGCTACCGGCGGCTGAGAAGGAGCGCCTGGCAGACATCGTGGTCCACAACGACGGCAGCCCCGAGCAGCTGCGCACAGCGGTGGACTCGGCCTGGGCCGCGATCAGCGGTGAATCAGTACACGCAGAGTGAGTCGCAGGCCACAGCCCCCAGCTTCTGCTTCCCGTCGAGGAAGGACAGCTCCACCACGAAGCAGCAGGCCAGGACCTCACCGCCCAGCTGGCTGATCAGCTCGCAGGTGGCGGCGGCGGTGCCGCCGGTGGCCAACAGGTCGTCGATGACCAGCACGCGCTGCCCTGGAGCGATGGCGTCGACATGCATCTCGAGGCGGTTGGTGCCGTACTCCAGCTCGTACTCGTAGCCCACGCTCTTGTAGGGCAGCTTGCCCGGCTTGCGAGCGGGCACGAAGGCCACACCGAGGGCCAGGGCGAGGGGCGCTCCGAAGATGAAGCCCCTGGACTCCATGCCCACCACGGCGTCGACCTTCTGGTCCGCGTAGCGCTGGGCGAAGTGGTCGATCACGCCCTGCAGCAGCGCGGGATCGGACAGCAGGGGCGTGATGTCCTTGAAGAGGATGCCCGGCTTGGGGAAGTCGGGGATGTCGCGGATGGTGTCCTTGAGGCGAGCGACGAGGTCGGACATGGCGTGCTCCGGTGGGATCTGGGCCGAGGGGCGGTTCAAGGGGTCGGGAACCTAACCGGGAAGGTGGCTGGGATCCTTGAAGAAGAAGAAGGCCTCGGACCCGCTCACCAGCAGGGCGGTGACCACCGAACCGGCGATGATGCAGCCCAGCACCGAGGCCCACATGTAGTCCCGGAAGCGATAGCCCAGCAGGTAGGCCCCCAGACAGCCGGTGTAGACACCCGAGCCGGGCAGCGGCACGCCGATGAACAGCGCCAGCCCCACCGTGCCGTACTTGCGCACGTAGGGCTCAACCTTGCGCTGCGCGCGCCGCACAGCCCAGTCGTAGATCTTCTTGATGAGACCCACCCGCAGGAAGATCTGGAGGCCGTGGTGCACGAAGAGCCACACCAGCGGCGCCAGCACGATGTTGGCCCCGATACAGAGCACGGCCACGGCCAGCCAGTGCATCTGGCCGTCCTGGGACATGAAGAAGTAGCCGTAGGGGATGGAGGCCCGCAGCTCGAGGGTGGGCAGGAAGGTGAGCAGGACCATCCAGAGGATGTGCTTGTTGAAGCTGCTCATTGGTTCTCCAGGGAATGTCCAGCGCCGGGCTCGGCGAGGCAGGGCCAGCTGCCCAGCTCCTCCAGCAAGCCTTCGGCCGTGTGGTCCAGCTGCAGGGGCGTGAGCGTCGCGAAGTCCCGCTCCACAGAGGGCCCGTCGCTGCGCTCGATGGGGTCGAAGCCCATGTGGTTCCCCCCGATCCAGTAGTATGGGCGGCCCTTGATGTCCCGCCGAGCCTCGCAGCGCCGCTCCCAGTGCCGGCGGCCCAGCCTGGCAGCGCGCAGTCCGCGCACGCGCGGCAATGGCAGATCGGGCACGTTCAGGTTGAGCAGCAGCTCGGGGGGCAGCCCTCGCTCCAGGAGATCGCGGACCACCCGCAGCGCGTAGTGCTCGGCCGTGGCCCAGTGGTGGTCCTGTGCCGGGGTGGTCCAGTCGCGCACATGCAGGCTCACCGACAGCGCCGGCAACCCCCACATGGCGGCCTCCCGCGCGGCGGCGACGGTGCCGGAGTAGTACACATCCAGCGACAGGTTGGCACCACGGTTCACCCCACAGACCACCAGATCAGGCGTTCGTGGGAGGAAGTGGCGCAGACCCATGTAGATGCAGTCGGCGGGAGAGCCGCTCACGGACCAGCGGCGCTCCCCAGCCCGCCTGGCCCGCAGCGGCCGATGGAGGCTCAGGGCATGGCTGCCCGCGGACTGCTCCCGCTCGGGAGCGACGACCCAACAATCGGCCACCTGCGCCAACGCGCGCTCCAGCGCCCGCAGGCCAGGGGCCCGAATGCCATCGTCGTTGGAGAGGAGCACGTCCATGGTTGCGCCGTGGTGGGGCTTTTCGAAGCCAGCCTCCATAACCCGGATCCCGGCGCCCACGAGGGGCCGTTTCGTGGTACATTTTCCGAGCTGTGGATCCCCTCCTCAGCCCCCCCCCCTCATCCCCCCCCGTTCCCGCCCCCCGCGCATCCC
>CAZEJJ010000332.1:0-3146 GCA_964512185.1 uncultured Enterobacterales bacterium
CCCTCGCTACGATTCGGGGCGGCCGCCTGTCGGTGACCTGTTCTGTCGCCTGCTCTGAGGAGAACCACCATGGACAAGCTCGCGCCGGTCAGCCCCGGGGAGCTCCTGATGGAGGAGTTCCTGATCCCGATGGGGATCACCCGCTATCGCCTCGCCAAGGAGATCGGCGTGCCCCCCCAGCGCATCGGAGACATTGCCGCAGGCAAGCGCGCTGTCACTGCAGACAGCGACCTGCGCATGTGCCGTTTCTTCGGTCTGTCCGACGGGTACTGGCTCCGCGCCCAGGTCGCCTTCGACACGGAGGTCGCTGCAGAGAGCTTGGCCGAAGAGTTGGCGAAGATCACGCCCTGGTCGGAACACGCGGCGTAGACAGCCTCGAGCACCGCCTGCTGACGGTGCGCGGACGGCCGGAGGCTGTCATGGTCCGGACCGACCCCGAGGAGGACAGATGAGGCCCTGCTCCGCGATCCTGCTGGCCGCGCTGCACGCCGGCTGCCCGCGCCCGGCCGACACGGGCGAGGCACCGGATCCACCCCCGGAGCGGGCCGAGCCCGACCAGTGGGGGCCCTACGGCGTGGGCGTGCAGACCCTCGAGTTCACCGATGTCCGAGGCAAGGAGCTGGTGGCCGAGGTCTGGTACCCAGCAGTGGTCGAGGAAGGCGCCGAGGCCGATCCCTACGAGGAGATCGCGCTGGCCCTGGACGGCCACCGCGAGGCCCCGGCCGACCAGCGCGGCGCCCCCTACCCCCTGCTGGCCTTCTCCCACGGCTTCGCCGCCATCCGCTACCAGAGCGCCTTCCTCACCGAGTGGCTCGCCTCCCACGGCTACGTGGTCGTGGCTCCCGACCACCCCGACAACACCCTGTTCGACCTCGACACCGACCTCACCTGGAGGGTGATGCTGGAGCGGCCCGACGACCTGCGCCACAGCGTGGATGAGCTCATGGCCCAGGCCGCGAGCGGCCACGGGAACCTGGCCGGCATGGTGGAGGAGCAAAGCTACGCCGTGCTGGGCCACAGCTTCGGGGCCGTCACCGCCCTGGAGCTGGGCGGCGGCGAGCCCGACTGGCAGGGGGTCATCGACCACTGCGCCGAGCACGACGCCTACGCCTGCCGCTACCTGGGCGAGGGCCTCGAGCCCGGAATGGCCGAGGGTCACGGCACCGTGGATGAGCGCGCCATCGTCACCGTGCCCATGTCCCCGGGCGTCTGGTACGCCTTCGGCGAGGACGGCTCCAACCTGGCCGGCGTGCGCCAGCCGTTGATGCTGGGCGGCGACCGCGACCAGGTGCTGGACTACGAGACCGAGATCCACCCCGTCTACGAGCACCTGGCCGCCCCCAAGCGCCTCGGCACCCTGGCCGACGCCGGCCACTACGCCTTCTCCAACATCTGCGATCTGGCCCCCTTCTTCGCCGATGACTGCGACGAGGACGCAGGCTGGATCGAGATGGACCTGGCCCAGCACATCACCCGCGTGCTGGTCACCGCCCACCTCGCCCAGCGCTTCCTGGGCCTCGATGAGGCGGGGGCGTACCTGGAGGCAGGCTACCTGGCCCAGTGGGAGGAGCTCTCGTGGGAGGAGGAGTGAGCCGGCTACTCTGCCGGGCTACTCTGCCGGGCTACGGGCACTGTCGACCCCGAGCGGAGCGAGCGGGTTGACGGGCATGGTGATCCCGAGAGCAGCCTTCCTGCGCAGCATCAACGTCGGCGGGCGCCGGGTGAAGAGCGCCGAGCTCGTAGCCCTGTTCGAGGAGCTGGGGCTCGCGGACGTCGCCGCGTACCAGGCGGCCGGCAACCTGGTGTTCAGCGGCGACATGGGCGCGGCGCCCCTGCGGCGAAGGCTCTCGGAGCGGCTCGGCTACGACGTGCCCGTGATCCTGCGCTCCTTCGAGGAGCTGGCCGGGATCGCGGCGGCCGTGCCCTTCAGCGAGGCGGAGCGGGCGGCGAGCAGGGGCAAGGTGCAGGTGCTGCTGCTCGAGCGCGAGCCTCCCGTGGAGGTCATCGAGCAGCTGCTCGCGCTCGACACCCCCGACGACCGCCTGTGTCTGCGGGGCCGTGAGCTGTACTGGCTCCCGGTCAGCGGGGTGAGCGAGAGCGCGCTGGACTTCCGGCAGATCGAGCGGCTGCTGGGCTCGCAGACCTGCCGAACCCAGGGAACCCTGCGGCGCATGGCCAGGAAGTTCGGAGCCACCAGCCGCGGCTGAGCGCGGTGACCTGGGGTGGCTGGTGCCGGCGCACCCTGTGATCGCGTCGCTCAAGGGCTGCTCGGAGCTGGAGGTGGAGAACCTCCGCCGAGCGCTGAAGGCCGCCCGCAATGGGCAGACGGTGGTGCTGCCCGAAGTCGTGGCGTCGGCGCTTCGGCCGCGACGACCGTCTGCGAACCTGCGCTACCTCGACATTGCGGTGGTGCTGTCCGTGATTCGGTGGTGGGGTCTGCCGGAGCTGCTCGCCGAGCTGATGCCGTCCCGGGCCTCGGAGGTGCGTGGGGGCGACGTGGTGGAAGCGCTGGTCTGCCATCGGTGCACGGCCCCAGGCTCGAAGCTCGCCTCGACGCGCTGGTATCCTCGCACGGCCCGGGCGGAGCTGCAGGGGATCCGGCCGCGGCGGTTCAACAACACGCGCATCCATCGGGTGCTCGAGGATCTGGAGACGATCGAGGGGCCTTTGCAGGAGCGGCACGCGCGTCGCGTGCACGTCAAGGAGGGCGCGTGCGCCTTCCTGTTCCTGGACTGCGCGGACGCCTGGTTCGAGGGGCGCGGGCCGCCCATGGCGCGCGAGCGGGTCGGCAAGAGCGGCGTGCCGCGCCAGCAGGTGGGCATCGTCTTGCTGTGTGACGACCGTGGCTGCCCGCTGCGATGGGCCACGGTGGCAGGCGACCATCATGAGGCCGACTCGCTGATGGCCATGATCCGGCGCGGAGCGGACCTGCCCTGGCTGCGCGAGGTGCCGCTGGTGCTGGACCGCGCCATGGGGCGCTCGGTGACGATGGCAGCCATGCTGAGCGTAGGCATCCGGTTCGCCACGGCCGTACCGGTCAAGGAGTTGGGCTCGTACTCGCCCCGCATCCCGCTGGGCGCGTTCGACCACATCGACCTGCCCGACGGGGTGAACCGCGACGACGAGGAGACGCTGGAGCGGCTACG
>CAZEJJ010000333.1:0-3129 GCA_964512185.1 uncultured Enterobacterales bacterium
GTCGCAGTAGGCACTGGTGGGTCGCAGTAGACATGAGCTTTCCCGAGGACTCCTATGAGCCTGTAGTGCATACCTCATCCGCTGCGCGGCCCGATCCGATGGCGCCTGCGGGCCCGGCTCGCATTGACGACACGTGTGCAGCATTCGACGTGCTGAAGCCACCAGTTACCCACGCCTTCAGCCGGCGATACTACGCCGCGCCCAAATCCGCGGTCGCCCCAGGCCGCTCGCCAGGATTCGGCACCGGCGTCACGGATCCCTGCCTTACGACCGCCTGGAGTACAGTGGCCCCAGGCCCCCTCCCCCCAGCTTCATCGTGCACGTCTTCCTGGCCCAGTTCCTCGCTGCCCAGCCCGCCCTGGCGGTCACCGCCCGCTGGAGCTTCGTGGACGCCTACGACAACGTCAACGACGGCGACTGGTACCACGGCTACGACAACGAGAGCGCCACCCTGGCCTGGGGCGAGAGCTACGTGATGATGGGCCTGGCCGCCATGTTCCGGGCCACAGGGGATCCATCGTGGCTGGAGCGGCTGGCCTGGCACGCCGACGGGGTGCTGGCCCAACGGGACGACGCCCGCGGTGTCACCGACTACCGCGGTGTCTCCGGCGCCTGCTGGCGCAACAGCTCCTACCAGGACGGGGACTACTGCTACGCGGTGCACTCCGGCATGCTGGCCTACCCCATGGCTGAGTTCGCCCGGCTGGTGCAGGAGCACGGGCTGGGCGCGGAGACCCTCTCCTACGATGGTGGCAGCTTCGAAGAAAAAGCAGCCGACTTCGTGGCGGCGGCCCGCGAGACGGTGGCCTGTCACGACGACCAGTACGACAGCGCCGGGTACTACATCTTCCGCAGCGACGCCTCCTTCCTGGGCTACCCGGGGGTGGACCTGCCGCTGAACCAGAGCAACGCCATGGGGCGGCTGCTGCTGGCGCTGTACCAGGTCACGGGCGAGGCCGAGTACCTGGACAAGGCCACCGGCCTGGCCGCGAGGTTCAAGGATCAGATCAGCACCGACAGCGGCGGCGCCTACCTGTGGAACTACTGGGGCGGCAGCTACAGCGCGCCGGGCGAGGACGTCTCCCACGCCGCCATCAACGTGGACTTCGCCGCCATGTGTGCCGAGGCCGGGGTGGTCTTCGACCAGGCCGACCTGGAGGGCTTCGCCACCACCCTCACCGACATCGTGCTGGTGGACGACCGCACCACCTGTGACAGCGTGGGCGGCGGGAGCACCAATGGCAGCTCCTACCAGCCGCAGCTGGGACGCTGGCTGCGGCTCACCCCCGTGCGCACGGGGGTGTACACGGGGGTGCGCAACCTGTTCGACCTGGACTACCCCGCCTCCGCCGTGGGCTCCGGCTCCATCCTGGCGGGCTGGGGCCTGCTGGCCGAGCACGAGCCGCTGCACTGCGCGCCGGTGTTCTACTACGTGGACTGGACCGACGAGGATCCCGAAGACGACAGCAGCTGGCGACAGGCCACCGCCTACGGCGCCAACATCCTCACCCTGCCCCCCGACTTCGGCCAGGGCTGCATGCTGCCGCTGCAGGTGGACCTGCCCCGCGAGACCGAGCTGCAGCAGTGGGACGGCGCCGCCTACCACGCCGTAGCCAGCTTCCAGGCCACCGGCGGCGAGACGGCCCGCTTCATGCCCTACGACACCCGCTGGCCCTACGAGTACTGGAGCGGCATGCAGCCATTTCAGCTGGCGGACAGCTTCGTGGAGGGCGACGGGCCGCGGGTGCGGGAGAACCCGGGCCTGATCCTGCCACTGATCACCTCCAGTCCACCCGACGAAGGGCTGCTGGACGAGCCGGTGGTCTACGTACCGGAAGGCACCGGCGACGCGCCCTTCTGGTGGTCACTGGCGGAGTTCCCCACCGGCGCCCGAGTGGACGCTGCCACCGGCGAGCTGAGCTGGACCCCCAGCAGCACGGGCAGCCTGGCCTTCACCCTGCGCTTGGAGAACGACGCGGGATCGGCCGAGCAGGCCTTCGAGATCCTCGTCGCGACTCCCGGCGACACCGCGGCTCCGCCAGACAGCGACACACCCGACGACTCAGGCACGCAGGACAGCGGCCCGGGCTTCCCCCCCGGCGACACGACGACCCCCGACGACACAGGCTGCAGCTGCAGCGCGGGCGGGCGAGGGCTCGGGTCGCTGCTCGCCCTGCTCTGTGCGGGCCTGGGGCTGGTGTCTCAGAGACGACGGAGTCGGTAGACCGGCCCAGGACTCCTGGCCGGTCATCAGCCTCGCTGCAAGGCAATGCAGGGGCGGGGTTCACCCCCTCCCAAAGCACGAAACCGGCGGGCGGGGATGAACCCCGCCTCTACATCCCGATCCATCGGATTCCCTGCTGGTGTCCGGTCAGGGCTGCGCCGCTGCCATCACTCGGGGCGACCTCGCGGACCATGCCTTTCGTCCGGGGCGGCTTCCCTCATCCACGAGACGAGCCAGGGCCAGATCTCGCCCCAGCCCCTCCCTTGTCCCCTGCGCCACCCCATGCGATCATCTCCCTCCACCCGGAGTCTCCCCATGATCCGCCTCCTCCCTCTGCTCGCCTGCGCCTGTGTGCACGCTCCGCCGGAGCCCGCCCCGGCCCCCGCGGACGAGCTCCCCGCCCTGTCCGATCCCCTCCCCCTCGACGCCTCGGTGCGCGGCGGCAAGCTGGACAACGGGCTGCGATATTTCATCGAGACCAACCGCGAGCCCGACGATCGTGCGGCCCTGTGGCTGGTGGTGCGCGCCGGCTCGGTGCTCGAGGACGACGACCAGCTGGGCCTGGCCCACTTCACCGAGCACATGGCGTTCAACGGCAGCGAGCACTTCGCCCACAACGAGCTGGTGGAGTACCTCGAGGCGGCGGGCATGAGCTTCGGCGCCCACCTCAACGCCTACACCGGCTACGATCGCACGGTCTACCAGCTGCTCGTACCCACCGACGATCCAGAGCTGTTCGACGAGGCCTTCCTGGTGCTGCGGGACTGGGCCGGCGGGCTGAGCTTCGACCCTGAGGAGATCGAGAAGGAGCGCGGCGTGGTCATGGAGGAGTGGCGCCAGGGCCGCGGCGCCGCGGGCCGGCTGGATGACCAGCTCACCCCCATGATCTTCCACGGCTCCCGCTA
>CAZEJJ010000334.1:0-3112 GCA_964512185.1 uncultured Enterobacterales bacterium
GCTGGGCCGCAGTAGATTCGGGGTTCTGTCGCCTGCTCTGAGGGTGAGACCAGCCACGCGGTCACCTTCCACGATGTCTCCGATGGACCCCAGCCGGGGCTGGTCATCGAGACCCTGTCGGGCGAGCGCTACCGGGTGGAGCTGGACATGACGCGGCTGGAGCGCACCGACCCGTCCCAGACCCAGCAGATCCTGTTCGCGGCCACCCTGTCCGAGCTGCGCATGGACCGCAAGGGCCGCGAGGCGGCCGAGGTCATCTCGAGCCCACGCATCGTGGCGATGGAGGATCAGCTGGCCACCATCAGCCAGGGCACCCGCACCCCTGCGTTCCACGGCTTCAAGGTGGAGCTGCGCTACCTCACCGAGTCGGTGCTCGAGGAGTAGTCAGGGCAGCTCCAAGCTGAGCTCGAACTCCTTGAAGCCGTCCGCGGTCTGCCGCACGCTGTGCAGGAAGATGGTAGGGATCTCGTCGATCTCACCCTGGGGCGCGCTCTCCAGGGCCACCATCAGCGCCGCCACCTGGGAGTTGTCGTCCAGAAGGCCTGTGACCTGGCAGGAGCCCGCGTCCTCGACGCAGCGCCAGCTCACCTCGCTGGGCCACTGGTCCTCGGTCATGGCCTCCAGCACGAGCTGAAAGCGCGCCACCAGGCTCTCGGCGGGCTCGAAGCCCGGATCGGGTGGGGCCTCGGGCGCGGCCGCGCGCTCCGGCGCCTCGGAAGCCGCGCGCTCCCCCCGCGCCGACTCAGGATCGGCGACCGCTGCTGGCGCAGGCGCCGCCTCCTGCCGCGACGCAGCCCGCGGCGCGGGGGCGGGCTCCACCGGAGCCACCCCCGATCGCCAGCCCAGCACCACCCAGGCCAACCCCGCACCGGCCAGCGCCACCGCCACGAACCCCAGCTGCCGACTCTCCACGCTCACCTCCTGCCTCGGTGAGCATGCCCGAGCCATGCGCTCAGAGTCAACGTCGGAGAAGCTGGGGTAGAGTCGTGCATGACCACTGCCCCGAGATGCTCCATGTCCCGGCACAGGTTCTGGCCAGCGCTGCTGCTCATCGCCCTCTCCTGCACTCAGGACGAGCCCGCCGATGAGCCCAGAGACAGCCAGCCTGACAGCGAGGTCGACGCCGACACCGACAGCGACAGCGACAGCGACACCGACGCCGACGCCGACGCAGACACCGACGCCGACAGCGACACCGACGCAGACACCGACGCCGACAGCGACACCGACGCAGACACCGACACCTACGACGCCTGCTTCGCCGAGATCGCCGCCGATCCCGAGGAGCCCGCCCCCGACTACACCCAGTTCAACCCCACCATCGGCAGCCACTGCTATGGCACCAACCACCAGGACATCACCGGCATCGAGCGGGTGGTCTTCCTGGGCGACTCGGTCACCGTGGGCACGCCCCCAACCTTGCAGGAGGAGTTCTACCGCAACCTGCTGGCCCTGGAGCTAGCCTCCAGCTTTGGGCTCGAAGAGCCCGACTGGCTGTGGCAGGGCTACGACCCATTCAACGGCACCACCTGGTACCAGGACTCCGGGGACTTCTCTCTCTGCGCCGAGTGGGGTGCGCGCGCCGATGATCTCATGCGCGACAACGACCAGGTGCTCGACTGCCTGCCCGAGGACCAGCGCGACAAGAACACCTTGATCATCATGACCATCGGTGGCAACGACCTCAGCGCCCTGACCGAAGGCTTCATGGCCAAGGAAGACGTGGAGGAGCTCTGGGCCGAGACCGAGGAGTTCATGGGCCTGGTGCGCGACACCGTCGAATGGATCAAGGAGCCCGACCGCTTCCCCAACGGGGTGCACGTGGTCTTCACCAACCTCTACGAGTTCACCGACGCCACCGGCGACGTCACCGCCTGCCCCCTGGCGGAGCTCGCCGGCTTCGGCGCAGCCGTCACGGATCCGGAGCTGGCCTTCATGGTGGTCTACGCCATGGAGGAATTCATGAGCATCGCGGTGGACACCGACACCGACATGCTCTTCCTGCTGGAGACCTTCTGCGGCCACGGCTACAACTACGACGACCCCGAGGGACGCTGCTATCGGGGAGCCGACGCCGAGCTGTGGTTCGACCTCACCTGCATCCACCCCAACGCCACCGGCCACGCCATGATGGCCGAGATGTTCCAGGCCGTGGTGGAGGAGTAGCTTCCGTCCCGGGGAATGCTCCGAGCGGCCACGGGTGCCCCGGGCCACACCAGGAGGTCCCCATGGGTCTTGGCCACCAGGCAGGCTCCCAGGCCCTCGCCAAGCAGATCGCGAAGGCACAGAAGCAGATGGAGGACCGCCTGCAGCGGCAGCGCGACGGGACCTCCGCTGCCCGGCGCGACCAGGCCGACCGCACCGATCTGGCGAGCGGACCCACCGAGTCCCTGGCCTGCCCACGCTGCCAGACCCGCTACGACTTCGGGGGCGACTGTCCCGCCTGCGAAGTCAAGCTGGTGAGCGCTTCCCTGGCCACCCAGGTCACGCCCGAACCCACCCGGCCAGCCAGGCACCCCGTCCGGAGCATCGCCGCCGGCGCCATCCTGGCCCTGGTGGCCGTCGCCGTGCTCATGGGCTGCATGGCCCTGCTGGACCTGCAGAACGCTCTCCAGTGCCCGTCCCCAGCAGTATCTGCCCACCCTGCTGGGCGGCCAGATACTTCGGCCGTGCGGTCGCCAGGCTTCTTCGGGGGGCCTCGCCCCCCACCGCGCCTTCGGCGCACCCCCAGGCGACTGCCATGCGGTCGCATCGTGCACGCGCGGGCGGCTTGCGGGGGTGGCTATGAACTTTCGAACGCGTGCACTGGAAGCCTGCATTGCACACCTCATCCGCTGCGCGACACGATCCGATGGCGCCTGCGGGCCGCTCGCCAGGACTCGGCGCCGGCGTCACGGATCCCTGCGATCGCTTGGTCCTCGCCGTCTATGCCTGCCCTGCAGGCTCCCAGGAGCCCTCGGGAAAGAGGCGGCGAGCCTGCCCCGGTTCATGTCGTAGCGAGAGCCTCCAGGGCCGCAGCGACAATGCGAAGCATTGGGGCGAAAGCCGCCGCCGCAAGCGGTGGACCGTACGGACGGGTTCTGCGCAGTAGCGACCGGCGGAGGCGTCCGTA
>CAZEJJ010000335.1:0-2857 GCA_964512185.1 uncultured Enterobacterales bacterium
CGGGCCGTATGGGTCCACGCGGAAACGCTGAGAGCGCCCTGCTGAACACCTGGGTGATCGAACGGGAGATCCCCCCAGAGCAGAGGATCAGCCGGGACTACCGGGCATGAGAGCGGAGCCACTTACCACGACCAGGAATATTCGCTGCCCACCACTCGTTGCGAACGGGAATAATCGGCTCTATTCCATGGAATAATGGGAATATTCCTACGAATATTCGCGCTGTGGCCAGCGCAGATGTGCTCTCCATCAGGCCCCGTGAGCTCAAAAGCACCCCGCTCTGCGCTACGCAGAGTACCCCCGGGACGGGGGATGACGTGGAGCCTCACCCTCGTCCGCGCTGACGGGGCTCGCTGGCCATCACGGCGGTGAGCGCCTGGCTCACCGATGGCCCCAGGGGCTTGTCGGCCTTGCGCTCCGCCTTCGAGATGGTGCCCTGGCCGACGCCCAGGCGCTTCGCTGCGGCCTGCTGGTTGAGGCCGTGGCGAGCACGCCAGGCGGCGAGGTCGGTTCCGGTGAGAGGCGACAGGGTTTCGTTCGGATGCTCTTGGCGTTCAGGCGGCGCTGCCTTGCTCTGCCCCCTGGCCCTCGGCGTGGCGGGCTCTGCCACTTCCGTGTGTGGCAGGATGGCCGCTGGTGCGTCCTTGTTGGTGCGGGCAGGGCTGGTCGCCTCGGAATGGCGGCGCTCAGTGGGGCGGCCTGCTGAACGCACAGGCCGGGACAAGGGCGGCGCTTCGAGCTCAGCGCGAGCCGTGGCCCTGGCTCGGGATCGATCACTGTGGCGTCGCTGGCGTTTCTGCTCTCGCTCCCGCTCTCGCTCCGCATCCTCACGGGCGACCTTGGCGCGGGCGAAGGCGGCCGCCTGCATCATCCTCTGACGGTGGGCGCGCACTCGCAGCTCGTCCTCCCCCCGATGGTTGGTGACAGCAGACTTCGGTGGTCGCTGTTCCGTCTGCCCGCGGTGTTTGTGTGCGATCGGACGACGATGATTGGAACCCGCTCGAGCCGTGGGACGAGGCTCGGGTGCGCTTCGAGCCAGCTGGCAATCACGAGCGCGATCACGCCTGTTGGGGACGGGCAGGTGCTGCGCGGCTACGGGGTCACGAGTGCCCGAGGCATCCTCCTGGATGGTGGACCGCGATGGTCGCCGCTCTGCTCGAAGTTGACGGCGAGCCTGCTCCTGGGCGACCCTCATCCGACGCGCATCAGCCTCCTGTCGCGCACGCTCCTGGCGCTCGGCCTCCTCCTGTGCGAGCCGCTCCTCCTCCGCGATGCGCTCCTGCTCGGCCACCTCCCGCTCGGCCGCCTCTCGGGCCAGCCGCCTCTCCTTCGAGGCCAGGGCGTCCTGGGCGATGGCCGCGAAGACGAGGCGCTTGGCCTCGTCCAGATCATCGTCACCCTCCTGCGTGTGAAAGTGGACGAGCGCGTTGAACGCGATGGCGTCCTCCACCGCGATCCCCTCGCAGTCTTCGTCGCCTTCATCATCCTCGTCGTCGTCTTCGTCGTCCGAGAACCACCACGGCGTCTCTTCTTCCTCGTCCTCTTCGTCGTCCCAGCTCTCGGGCTCGTCCCATCTGTCTCGCCTGCCCATCATGTCCTCCTGCTCACCTGCGCCGCTTCCTGCGGGGAGCGGGTTCGGGTTCGTGCTCGTCTTGCATGGCCATGAGCCAGTCATCGACGATCCTGACGACGATGCGGTCGAGCGTGGCCGCCTCGACGCTCTCCTGGTCCTTCGGCAGCTCGGCTCGGCCGACGATGGGGCGGAAGCCCCTCCGCTTCGCCTCGCGTGCCACGCGGCTCGTCAACTCGACCAGATCGCCGTGGTCTTCAATGAGCCCATCACCCATGAACGCCACCTCCAGCTCGAAGATGTTGTCGATGTTCGCCGTGTTGCGCCCTGACTCGATGCGGGCGAGCAGGCTGCGGTCCCACTTCAGCCGGGCGGAGAGCTTGGCCTGAGAAGCGCCGAGCTCGCGACGCAGAGCAGCGACGATTCGACCGATGATGCTGGAGAGATCGATGGCGTGCGGGATGGGCATGGGCACTCCTGCGGCTACGCGGACTGTACCCGCACCCACATGCTTCCCGCAAGCCCAAATGAGTATTTTTTACCCTTCCGCTTCCCTCCCGCCCGATGGACCGGCCCTGCTTGCACAGAGGATGACTCCCGCGGAAACCGCTTCGAGGATGACCGGTGCCGCTCTCACCCGGTTCCTCGACGAAGTGCGGAGCCAAGATGAGAGAACCCATCCTGACCTGGTCCGCCTTGCGGTACCCGGAGCAGGGGTCCAAAACCCCTCGACGCCACGGCCACACCGAACCACAGGATACGCGGTTCACAGCCCTGGTCCACAGCCGGTTCAGAAGGATCTGGTTTATTAGCAGTTACAGAAGCGTTCTACAACGCGATCATGCTAGACAAAACCACTCAATCTACCGCTCACCCTCAGCTGCCGGCTCTTCCGGACGTTCTGGGTTGAGAACTATCGCAATACGAAAATCACCAGTCGTTTGCTCAATGCTGGCAGTGCTCGATGCAGATGGAACGATGACGCATGGCGAAGCAACGGGTTCGTTTTTGCCTGGCAGTTCCTTCGCCAAAACAGCGCATATCCGCACTCCAGACGCGACATTTTGGGATTCAAGCCACAACCGATACTTCATTGCCGAATACTGAAATTGGCACTCTGATTTCTCAGGACCAAAATCCACAAGAGTGCATTCAACCACTGACGCTTTGGAAGCTGTACTGATGCTAACACTTACATCGGTAGCACCAGCAAAAGCCATCGAAGCGCCCAGAAGAAGCGCGATAGCCGATGAAAACATCGGCTACATGCTCTGATATTCGGCAGTG
>CAZEJJ010000336.1:0-2815 GCA_964512185.1 uncultured Enterobacterales bacterium
GTCTCTGTTGTCGTCGGCGCTTGTGGCCGTGCACTTGCCGCAGTCGTGGGGGCAGGTCTTTCAGTCCTCGTTGGCCTTGGGGTCACACTTGCCGTCGCCGCATGCCTTGGGGCACTTGCCGCAGTCCGCGGAGCAAGAGCTGCATGTCTCTCCAGGATCGCACTTGCCGTCGCCGCACGCCGGGTTGCAGCTGCCGCAGTCGCCGGGGCAGGTCTTGCAGGTCTCCTTCCCGTCGCACAGGGTGTTGCCGCACCAGGTGCACGCGCCGGCCGGATCGCACTGGCACATGGTGCTCCCCACGGGGCAGTACCCACTGCTGCTCGTGCGGCCGCACCCCTGCAGGTTCACCAGCAGGGGGAGGGCGAGGAGGAGCGCCACCGAGAGGGCGAGCAGCCCCCCCTCCAGCCTGTTCCGATGGAAGCCAGAGCGATCTCTATCCATGATCTTCTCCTGTGCAGTCCCCCCCGGGCGCGAGCCTGGTCTCAGGGCGACGAGAGAGGGATGGATCCATGATCCGACAATCGGGGGGAATCAGTCAATCGCCACTCCTGGCGGGCTGTTGTATATAGTGTGAAGGTCAGGTGAGGTGGAGGACCGATGATCAAGCAGACCAAAGTACACTTGCTCAACGCCGAGAAGCTGGGGAAGCTCCAGCACGACAACCCCGAGGGCGACGTGCTTTTAGTGGATGTACGGGAGCCTGCGGAGTATGCGGCGGGGCACATCCCGGGCGCCCAGCTCATCCCCCTCATGCAGCTGGTGGAGCGGGTTGAGGACCTGCGCCCCGGGGTGCACACGGTCTTCTACTGCCACTCGGGTCAGCGGTCCCTGAGGGCCGCCGCCCATGTGGTGATGAATCGGTCCCTGGATAACATCTACAACCTGGAGGGAGGGATCCTCGGCTGGGACGGCAAGGCCTTGCCAGACTTCCCGAACCTCAGGACCTTCGAGGGAGTGGGCTCAAAGGAGGACGTGCTCAGGCGGGCCATGGACCTGGAGAAGGGGATCCTTCGCCTCTACGAGACCTTCCTGGCCCGGCATATAGACACCCCCCTGGAGAAGCCCCTGCTGGAGCTGGCCTCCGCGGAGCTGGCCCATGTGCGCGCCCTGTACAAGGCCCTGCGCAAGCACATGGGATCGGCCGCGCCAGACTTCGAGGAGCTGTACGGATCCATGACCGGGGACATCGTGGAGAGTGGGGAGGCCATCGAGGACGTGGTGGAGCGCATGTCCGTGGTGGACCGCTCCGGCCCGATAACGGTGCTGGAGATGGCCCTGGAGCTGGAGCTGCGGGCCCACGACCTCTACAGCAAGCTGGCCCACCGCGAGGGGGACGGCGAGATCCGCGAGACGTTCAAGCAGCTGGCCGCGCAAGAGCGCCGCCACGCCAAGGTGGTGCTGCGCGGGCTCGAAACCCTGGTGGAGTCGACGCCTACACTGCCCGGCTACTCAACTGGACAGAAGGGGTAAGGGATCATGGAACGACGGATCAGGGACAGCGCCGGCCAGGAGTATCTGATCGTGGACGCGCCCCCTGACGCGCCCGGCCTGGGGGTGGGCGCCTTCTCCGACGAGCGAACCGCGGAGCTCTTCCTGCGTCGGTTCGTGAACGCGCCCCTGGCCATGGCGGCCCTGCGCGAGCTGCTCCTGGACGAGGGCCTGCCCGCGCACCGCCTGGATCCGGGCACGATGGTCAGTCACCTGGCCGGGCGCCTGGTGAAGCGCGGCATGCGGCTGGTGGATCCCGCCGGCCATGGGGGCGGGCCTGGACCGAGCGGGCCCAGCGGCGGCAGTGGAGCTTCCGCCGCGGCGGCCGAAGCCACCGAAGAAGAGGGGGCGGAGGTTGCCGCAGCCACCAAGAAGAAGCCGGAGAAGAAGAAGACCCTCACTGCCCGCTGGTCCCCCCTTGAGGCGTACTGCGCTGACAAGGTGAAGCTGCTGGGCACCGGCACCAACCATGGGGCCAACACATACTGCTCCGGCATTGGGACCACGGCCCTGGGGGGCAAGGTGGCCTCCCGCTCCTGCGAGGGCCAGACCAGCTTCACCTGCGAATGGCCGGTGAGTGACGTGGTCTTCAGCGGGGCCGAGGCGCCGGCCAAACAGGACGTGGCGGGGCAGATGGCGGCGGGCGGCATCGTGGCCAAGTGCCCCCAGCCGCTGGCGGTCAAGCGGGTGCCGGACCAGCCGCTGAAGCCTGTCCAATTCCGCTGCTCTTCGGGGAAGTACGGCTGGGCCGCGGGATTCAAGGTCGGAATCAAGAATGGCACGATCCAGGTGGACCAGACCCTGAAGATCTCCCCCGGCTGGCTGGGCAAATGGATAGAGTTTGACCTGGAGGCCGATGGCAAGGAGGGCACGACCTTCATCAAGAAGGACGTCACCCAGTGGGTGTGTTGGGACTTCACCGCCGTGGCCTGGGTCCCCTTGCCGCGGGCGGTTTCCGAGTACGAAATTAACAACATGGTGTTCGTGGAGAGTGGCTCGCGCTTCGAGTCCAGGAGTCAGCCGGGGGTTTACTGGCCCGAGCCCTTCGTGGCCAACCCGAACCTCCAGTCGGAAACCACGGCCTGGCTTGCGGAGATTCACCAGATCTGGGACGACAAGTTCTACCTGAAGCACAAGGACTGCAAGAGCGGCAACGACGCCTGCTGCCGTTGGCGCCTTCGGTTCACGGTTCGGTGGACCCAGGCAGAGGGGGACCTGCAGATCTACGCTGTTTCGGCCCCGGATTGGGAGCGGTCCGATTGCGTGGACTGGTACCTCTCTGAAAACCGTCAGGGCGTGGCGGCGCACGAGTGCGGCCACCTGCTAG
>CAZEJJ010000337.1:0-2791 GCA_964512185.1 uncultured Enterobacterales bacterium
GGGGGGGGGGGGGGGGGGGGGGGGGGGGGGGGGGGGGGGGGGGGGGGCCCCGCCGCCGGGGCGGGTCCAGGAACAGGCCTGCACCGTGCAGTTGCTGTTCGTGCCATAGCAGTCGCATAGATCCCCGGTCACGCCGTCGCCGCCGTCCTTGCTGTCGTCGCTGTCGTTTCCGAAGAGCAGATCGGCGGCCAGGCCGCCATAGAGGGCGTCTCCGATCCCACCGGTGTTGCTGTCACCACAGATCGTGTCTGGCCCGTTGCCTCCCCGCAGCTGGTCGTCGTTGTCGCCACCGGAGATGAAGTCTCCATCCGCGCCGCCGAGAATCTCGTCGTCGCCTTCCTCGCCTCGGATGGTGTCCGCACCATCATGGCCGTTGATGTAGTCGCCTCCGGCACCGCCGTCGATTGTGTCGTTCCCGGCGTTGCCGGAGAGGATGTCGCTGCCAGCACCTCCGTCGATGGTGTCGTTCCCACCGTTGCCTGAGATGGTGTCGTCACCGGTCCCTCCGTCGAGGGTGTCGACGTCTCCATCCCCGGAGATGGTGTCGTCTCCGGCCTGGCCGTAGATCACGTCCTGGTCGGCGTCGCCGTGGAGGGAATCCGTGTAGTAGGTGTTGTTGGTGCTGCGGGAACCGTAGATCACATCGTCGCCGTCGCCGCCGGAGACGAGACCCAGAAAATCTTCGGTAGTGTGGGCATTCAGGTCATACTCGCCGTGGTACAGGTCGATCGCATCGCCGACGCCCGTGCCGATGACGGACACCCTGACGAGGCTGCCCGCGGATACCTGGCAGTCGAACGCGGTGTTCGAGCCGTCGGTCCCTTCGGCACAGTAGTCGTCACCGCACAGGTCGGAGCCGCTGGGATCGTAGACCACCCAGATGTCGGCGGAGTAGCTGTCGCTGGTTCGCCCCAGGTCGCAGATCCAGTAGAATCCTACGGTCTGGCAGACATTGTTGCAGGTGGCGTTGGCTCGACCGACGGGGGCGAGCAGCGTCGTCAAGCAGATCAGCACGGCCGCTGCGGTGAACAGGTTCTTCATTGTTCGTCCTCCTTGGTTCGGATTGCGACACCGCCATGGTGTCACCAGAGCGATATCCAGGAGCGAACCTGGAAACCAGAGTTGTATGCTCGCACTTGGGGCCTTGTTGTTGTTCTTTCGACATTGTTCTCACATGGGTTCGTTGTGACATGACAATCCACTGCCTACAGCGAAGTGCGGCTCCCGCTTTGTCTGCCCGACAGCCCCCCGGTCAGCCCACTACCAGCTACAGCTGCCGTCCCCTGGGCACTCGAAGCTCTCGCCGACCCCCAGCTCCGCATTGCAGGTCACTCCCTCGAACGGAGCGTACAAGCAGAGATCGGCAGGCTGGTTGTCCTGGCTGCCCTCGCCCCAGTCCACGTTGTTGACCGACAGCTCGGCCGTAAAGGGCAGATACACGGCGCCAAACTCGACGCTGCTGTTCGACTGGATGGAGGAGTCCTGGATGCTCAGCTCCACCTGGCGCTCCCAGCTGCGAGACTCGATGACGGAGGCACCCCAGGCAGTCGCCAGGTTGCCCTGGAAAACTGTGTCGCTGATGACAGCATGCACCTCGCCTGACCAGGAGCCCAGATTCACCACAGCGCCCTGGTTGCCTTCATTGTCCAGGAACTCGCAGTCGTGCAGCTCGATGTCCACCTCGTCCGCACTCAGATGCAGCACGCTGTTGCCGTGGTTCTCCTGAAAGACGGATCCAGAAATTTCGCCGGAGAATGCACCATACGAGGAGCCGGCGAAGAGCACGCTTCCGTAGTGGCCAGCCTGGTTGCCCGAGAAGATGGAGTCTTCGATGGTGAGCGACCAGGGAAAGCCGCCACCACCGATCACCGCGCCGTCGTCCCCGGAGTAGTTGCCCACGAAGCTGCTGTCCTGGATGAGCAGCCGTGGAGCATCGTTTCCACCAAGGACCAGCAATACCCCGCTGTCGCCGACAGCGTAGTTGGACTCGAAGGAGCATCCATTGATCTCCATCAAGGGAGAGCTGATCTCCATCAAGGGAGAGCCGTCCATCGTGTGAAAATCCACAGCTCCGCCATGGGACAGGGACCAGTTTCCTGTGAAGACCGAGTCGGACAGCAGCAGCGCGACGTCATCGCCGCGGGCGGTGTAGCCCAGGGCGCCGCCGTCGGACTGAATGATCGAGTTGTCCTGAAACAGGCAGCCCTGCACCGTGAGCTCGACGTTCGACAAGCCCGCTACGCTCGTGCCGCCCAGCACCAGAGCGGCGGCGTGCTCACTTTCGTTGGAGATGAACTCGCAGTCCTGTACGATGACGGTCGCCGGTCCGACGGTGGGGCTCGCAGCGATGACGACCGCTCCGCCATCGCTGGCCACGCTGCCCTCGAAGACCGTGTCGGAGACCAGCACCTGCACCTCGCCCCCGTCCGGGTAGGCCGTGATCGCCAGCGCGGCTGTGTCGACGCCCCCGTTGCCGGTGAAGCTGCAGCCCTGCACGGTGATCACCCGCGGCACTGGCTGCTGGTCGGGGAGCGCGAGGACCACCACCGCGGCGTTCTCGCTCCAGGCAGAGTTGTCCTCGAACACGCAGTCCACCAGCTCGAGCGCGGCGTCGTGGGCGTAGACCGCGCCGCCGCTGTTCTTCATGTAGTTGTGCTCCACGGGAACCGAGCGGCCGTTGACGAAGCCGAGCGCGGTGACGGTCACGTCGGTGCTGGCGTTGATGTACAGGATGCAGTTCTCGCCCTCGCCGTCCAGCACCGTGTCCGCGGCGCTGCCCGACCAGGAGCTG
>CAZEJJ010000338.1:0-2728 GCA_964512185.1 uncultured Enterobacterales bacterium
AGCCTCCTGGACAGGCTCATCTTCCGCAGACCATGGTGCGTCAGGAAGGACGTCTAACAGTCCTCTCGTCTCGAGGCGATCCGCTTCTCGCCTGTTGAACTCTGGGCATATACTCGGGACATGGGGTCATTCTTTCGGCGCAACGCCGTGAGCATCTTCGCCACGGTGCTCATCGTCCCTGTTGCGCACGCAGTTCAGATCCTGGACGGCGTGACCCCCAAGCTGCACCCCCTGGCGTGCGCCTTCAGCCAGCTCGAGGCAGGCTACCCCTTTCCGCTCGGGACGATGCTCAGCATCTCGGGGCTTATGATCGGCGGCCCCATCTATTTCTGGCTGCACTACCCCATCGCCCTGTTGGGGCTGCCGTTCTACGGCCTGCACGTCATGTACGCAGGGCTCGACCTTGCCGCGCTGCTGCTCTGGTTCTGGCTCGGCAGGCGCCACTTCGAGGAGCGCCATGTGCTCTGGACGGGGGTCTTCATGGCCTTCTGTTCATGGACCAAGGTTGAGCTGGGCGAGAGCTCGCTCTTCCTGATCATGTTGCCATGGCTGCTCCTGTTGCTCCTGCTGCGCGCCGCGGAGCGCGAGCGAGCCTTCGCCTACGTCGCCCCTGCCCTTGTTTGGGGGCTGTGTCTACAGCTGCACCTCTCGGCCCTGTTCATCGCGCCAGCGGTGTTGCTGTTCGTCTGGCGCGCAGGAGGGCGGCCGACGGCCAGGCTCCTGGTCCTGGCTGGCATCTTCTTCGCTGCCGGGATCATCCCGACGTTTGGGCCCGTGCTGCTGCAGCTGGAACAGCTGTATGAGTTTGGACAGCTGACCGATGCGGTGACGACCGAGAGGTCGGGGTGGGTCGTTCTTGGCTCGATGATGGACCTGCTCCTGTACACCGCGCCGGCGATCATCGGGCTCCTGCTGGCCTTGCGCCAGCGGCCGGCGCCACCATGGCGTGAGCTGCTGGCCCTCTGGCTCGTCATCCCCGCTCTGGTGGTCTTGATGCTCGATCCCGACGACTTCAAGACATGGCACTACGTCATCATCATGCCTCCGCTTGCCATATTAAGCGGGCTCTCGTTTCAGCGGCTGGAGCAGGTGGCGAGCAAGCGCAGGTTTGTTTCGCGGCTGTGCTCGGTCAACGTTTGGGCCGTCGGCGCGTTGATGTTCATCATCCTCGTGGACGGGTTGAAGCCCCTGGAAGCCTGGGAGCCGGCGAAGACCGAGGGCTCCAGGACTGCCTGCAGGATATTGCGCCAGTCCCAGAGCCCGGGAGTGTTCGCCGGGATCCTGAGCGCGGCGCGGCAGCTGCGCAGCGGCAACAGGGGGCGGCCGGTCAGGTTCACCGGTCTCGCGCATGATCACCTGTCTGGCGCGATGTGGATCGAAGACCGCGGCTCCGTGCTGGCGTTTGATTCCGAGGAGCCCAGGGGCGGGCCCGAGGTGTTCGCCGGCTTTCCGAGCCCCGCCCTCGACAGCGTCGGGACCGAGAAGGTGCTGTTCCAGGACGGTCAGCTCCGCGTGGTCACCCCGGCCGCGGTGCTGCGACTGAAGATCTCGGATGACCGCCGCAAGGCCAGGTCAGGGGCCTTCCCCTTGCCCCGGGTCGGCTCCCGGTTTGCCGTGGTCCACCTGGAAGGGGATCTGGGATTCGTGAGCCCGGAGTTGCGGCTGGTGTCCGGCAAGGGCTCCACGACGCCCATTTATCAGTCCGTGTGTAGCGAGTGGGGGATGTTCCTCGGCCAGTACACATTCGACCTCCACCAGCTGGGCCCATCTCCTGGCCCCGTACGGCTGGAGGTAACCCACAGCGGCGGCGTTATCAATTATCTGGCCGAGTTGGTGCTTCTGCCTGGAGCCGGGTAGGGGTCGAAGGGGCAGGGCTGCTGCGTCCGTCGCTGACGCGATGGCCGCCTCCGGGCGCGGGGGAGGGCTACTCCAGCTCGTTCAGGATGATCGGTCCCTTGGTGACCACGGCGCCGTCGCTGTCGATGCTCCCGATCATCTGGAAGGTGGATTGCTTTACCACGTCGCAGTCAAGGTCTCCGCGGGCCATGGCGATGTAAGAGGCTGACTGCGCGGTCCCGATGCCGGCGAATTGATACATGTAGTGGTGCGGCTCGGTGAGGGCGAACTTGAGCGAGCCCCAGCCCTTGATGTCCCACTCTGTGGATGAGTTGATGCACTTGTTGCAGCACGGCAGGAGATTGGGGCTGGTGATGAGGCCCGCGCCGCCCGGGAACTGCTTGGCCAGCGCCGTCCCGTTGGAGTCCCAGTGCTCGGACACGTAGTATTCCCGGGCGCCCATGGCGATCTTGGACAGCGCCTCGGTGGCCTCCACGGTCTTGGCCCTGCGCATATGCTTGGTGAAGGTGGGGATGGCCACCGCGGCCAGGACCCCGATGATCGCGACGACGATCATCAACTCTATCAGCGTGAAACCTCCCTCTTTCTTTCTCATCGGATCCCTCCAACTGCACGTGGGACGCCGGGGCGCCGCAGTAAACAACAGCACGATAGTCTCCCGAGGCGCCCGAATGCGTCAACTGATCAAGCCAGCCTTGCCCTGCCGGGAGGCGTCCAGCCCGGGGTCGACTCCCGTCGGACAGGGAGCCCGGCGCGCATGAATCGTTGCCATCAAAGCGATAGGTTGGTAACAGATCTGGGCAGCGTTATCCGGGTAACAGCAGTGGAGGGAGGACAGCATGGCACTAAAGTGGCGCTGGGGACGAATCCT
>CAZEJJ010000339.1:0-2719 GCA_964512185.1 uncultured Enterobacterales bacterium
GGGGGGGGGGGGGGGGGGGGGGGGGGGGGGGGGGCGGCGGCGGGGGGGGGGGCCCGGGGGTGTCCCGACGAAGCAGTTGGTGTTGGTTCCGTTGGTGTCGCAGTAGTCCCCCAGCACCGGATCCCCGCCGTCCTTGGTGTCCGAGGAGCCGGCCCCCCAGAGGCGATCCACGTCGTTGTCTCCGTACAGCTCATCGTCGTTGTTGTCGCCGCAGATGACGTCCTCGCCGTTGTTCCCCCAGATGTCGTCGTTGTCGTCGCCGCCTGAGATGAAGTCGCTCCCGGATCCGCCGGTGATGGTGTCGGCGCCTGCCTGGCCGCGGATCACGTCGTCACCGCCGTTGCCCGAGATGGTGTCGTCGCCGCCGCCGCCGGTGATGGTGTCGTTTCCGCCGCCGCCGGTGATGGTGTCAGCCTCGGAAGATCCATCCAGGATGTCGTCATCGGCGTCGCCGGTGATCGTGTCGCCACCAGCCTGGCCGTAGATAGCGTCCTCGTCGTCATCGCCGTGCAGCTCGTCGGTGTAGTCGCTGTTGCTGGCGTTGGAGCCGTAGATGATGTCATCCCCGGCTCCGGCGGCAACACGACCCGTGAAGGCCGTGTTCACGGTATGCCTGTCCAGGTTGTAGTCACCGTTGTACAGGTCGATGTCGTCGCCGGCCACGTGGTCGGTGCCCACCACGTACACCATGCTGAGGCTGCCGGCATCGATGGCGCAGTCGAAGGCCGTGCTGGAGCCATCGGTGCCCGCCGCGCAGTACTCCTCTCCACAGAGTGTGCTGGTGCCGTCGTAGACCACCCAGATGTCGGCGGGCTGGCCATCGCTGATCCGGCCCAGGTCGCAGGTCCAGGTGGTGCCCGCGCCGTTCAGCTGGCAGATGTCCGCGCCCGGATCGTCACAGGCGGCGTGGGCGAGCTGGATCGGGCTGGCCAGCATGGCCGGGATGCTAAGCGCCAAGAGCGCTTTGTACAGTCGTCTCATCTTCGTCCTCCTTAGTGGTTCGGGCGGCACCCTCCGTGGGCACCATCGAAGCGATAGCATGAAAAACACCTTTCGTTACCAGTGTCTGGCCTGGTCCAGCGCCCACTCCCGTTGTTGTTTCGGGTTCGATTACATCCCAGAGCGTGCCGCCAGAAGCCGGGCGTGGCCGCTGGCTCCGGCAGGGGGCACCCGCGACCGCTCACCATTGCTGCAGCGCGAGCCGCCGCGCTACCAGTCGCAGCTCCCGTCGCCCGGGCACTCGAAGCTCTGGGCGGCCCCCAGCCCGGTGCGGCAGCTGTCCTCCCAGCTCCTCCGGTCTCGCAGGCACAGGTCGGCGGGCTGGTTGTCCAGGCTGCCCTCACCGAAGTCCACGTTGCTCACCTGGACATCGGCGATGGACGGCAGGCTCAGCGCGCCCTGCTCCACGCCGGCATTGGCGACAAACCACGAATCCTCGATGGTCACGTCCGCCTCACTCACCTGGTGGCTCACCGCCAGGGCCGACGCACCGCCGAGCGGCGCCAGGTTGCCCTCGAAGTAGCTGTCGCTGACCGAGGCGCTGACCGTGCCCCCGTTGGTGCCGAGCGAGACCGCTGGCGCGGCGTCGTTTCCGTTGTCAAGGAACTCGCAGCCGGACATCTCCAGCACCAGCTCGTCGGATACGAGCTTCAGCACGCCAGCGGACTGGTTGTCCTGGAAGCTCGAGCCCGTGACGCTGGCCTCGAGCCAGGTCGAGCCGCTGCCGATCACGGCTTCGCTGTTGCCGATGCGGTTGCCGGTGAAGCTCGAATCCTCGATGGTCAGGGACCACGGAGACGTGCTGTGGCCCAGGACCGCGCCCGTGTACACCGCGCTGTTGTCCAAGAAGCTGCTGTCCTGGATGAGCAGCCTGGGGTGGTGGTCGGCGGCGCTGCTGAGGGACAAGACACCGTCGTTGCGCAGGGCGTAGTTGGACTCGAAGGTGCAGCCGATGATCTGCAGCAGCGGGGAGCCCTCCCTCGCCTGGAACTCGATCGCCCCACCGTTGGTCAGGGACCAGTTGGCCTGGAAGACCGACTCGGACACCACCAGCGAAGCATCGTCTCCATACCCGACGATATCGAGGGCTCCCCCATCTTCAGTCGAGATACCGTTGTCCTGGAAGAGGCAGCCCTTGATGTGCACGTCGACACTGGATTTGCCGGTGGAGCCTCTGGCGTTCACGCTCAGAGCGCCTTGCGCGGGTCCATAGTTCGAGCTGAACTCACAGTCCTGAACCTCCACGCCGAGCCGTCCAGCGATAGGATGGCCATCGATGCCGACCGATCCTCCGTAGCCCGCGACGTTCTCCTCGAAGAGCGTGTCCGCCAGCAACACCTTCACCTCGGCTCCATCCTGGAACGCGGCCACCTGCAGCGCGGCCGAGTAGAAGCTCTCGTTGCGCCTGAAGCTGCAGCCCTGCACCGTGATCTCGCGCGGCACCTTCGAGGCGTCGGGTACGGCGAGCACCGCCACCGCGCCGCCGTAGTCGAAGGCCACGTTGTCCTCGAAGACGCAGTCCACCAGCGCAAGCGCCGCCTCGTGGGCGTAGACCGCGCCGCCCCCGTCCGACATGTAGGGGTGATGCACCACGGCGGAGCGGCCGTTCACGAAGGTCAGCCCGGTCAAGCTCACATCGGCCGCTGCTTCGAGGAGCAGGATGCGGTTCTCGCCCTCGCCGTCCAGCACCGTGTCCGCGGCGCTGCCCGACCAGGAGCTG
>CAZEJJ010000340.1:0-117 GCA_964512185.1 uncultured Enterobacterales bacterium
CGCAGTTCTTGCTGTCGTTCTGGACATTGACGCACTTGCCCTGGGCCACGCAGTAAACGGTGCCCGGCCCACACCAGGGGTACATGTCGGGCGGCGGCAGATCCGGCACGGGCGCGT
>CAZEJJ010000340.1:217-2688 GCA_964512185.1 uncultured Enterobacterales bacterium
CGGGCTGCATCGCGTCGGGCTGCATCGCGTCGGGCTGCATCGCGTCGGGCTGCATCGCGTCGGGCTGCATGGCGTCGGGCTGCATGGCGTCGGGCTGCATGGCGTCAGGCTGCGCCATGTCGGGCACCGCCCCGTCCTTGGCCATGGCCATATCCGGGGTCGCCCCATCCATCGGCGAATCAGCCGGCCGCTCGTTGCTGCATCCTGCAAGGAGCCCGAAAACCAGCGCCGCTGCTCCGAAAACGATCCTGCCTGTGCACCTGGACACATCACCCTCCTGGTCTGGTTGGTGTGGAGCGCCCATTGTACCGTCCGGCGGCCAGGGCCTGTCTACAGGATGTCTTGAAGGGGGGTAATGCGGAGGAGGGGAGAACGCCCGCGAACCAGAACGGCCCGCGGGCGTGAGAGGTAAACGCTACAGCTGGTCCGGCTTGACGATGGCGCCGAACTTCTCCTTCATCTCGAGCAGGCCCTTCTTCTGCTCCTCGTACACGGCGAACAGCTGGGCGGGGAGGTTCTCCTCCTTGCCGTACGCCTCGACCTGCAGGTCGATGATGGCGATGATGTTGTCGATGTAGAGGGAGAACTGGCGGTCGTACAGATCGCGCGGGTACTCCTTGTCGATCTTCTCGGCGAACAGCGCCTTCAGGTCGTCGTACTTGGGCAGGTAGCCGATGGGGGTCTTGATGGCCTCCACGTCGCCGTGGGCGCGCAGCTCCAGCCAGCCGAGCCACACCTTCACGTCGCGCTTCTCGCCCAGCAGCTTGGTGCCCTCGCCGCCACGCTCGCCGTGGGTCAGGAAGTAGTTCAGGCCCGCCATGATCGGGTTGGTGTTGATCTTGTCGCTGTTGAAGAACTTGAACTGGGCGTCCATGTAGTGGCCCAGGGCGCCCGGCACGAACGGGGCGTTGGCCCAGGGGGCGCGCTTGACGCCGGTGGCGCCAACCTCGGTGGCCGTGGCCGCCGAGACGATGGACGCGCCGATGGCCACGCCGTGATCCGGGTTCTTGGCGACCCAGATGGGGGGCATGGTCTTGCTGTCGCGGCCCGAGTAGGTCACCACGCGCACGTCCACGCCAGCAGGATCCTGGGCGTCCTTGTCGTTGAAGTTGCCGATGGCGGTGCAGGCCACGGTGGCGCGGGCGTTGGGATGGGAGATGGGGATCTCCTTGCCGTTGGCGTCCTTCTTGCCCTTGAACCAGTCGCCCTGGAAGTTGAAGCCCTTGTCCGGGTGCTCCTCGTTGTTGCCGGTCCAGTGGGGAACATCCTTGTCGTCGATGAGGACGTTGGACCAGATAACCTCGGTGAACTCCTCGCGCAGGCACTTCATCAGGTACGGGTCGCCGTCGCGGTTAACGTCCGCGACGATGCCGAAGATGCCGTTCTCGGGGTTGATGGCGCGGACGGTGCCGTCGTCTTCGAGCCAGATCTGGGCCAGGTCATCGCCGATGAAGTCGGTGCCAACCATGGCGGTGGTGGTCTTGCCACAACCGGAGGGGGCAGCGCCGATCATGTAGGTCTTGCGGTTGTTCGGGCCGGTCATTCCGGTGATGAACATGTGCTCGGAAAGCTCGGTGCCACGCCTGAGGTAGGTGGCCAGGTCAACCGCGAAGCGATGGTTGCCCTTCTTCATGAGCAGGGTGTTGCCTGCGTAGGTGCAGAACATGGAGAAGGTGGTGAGCCAGGCGCGATCCATGTACACGCGGGCGTTGGGCAGATCCTCGGCGCGGTTCAGGCCCTCGGCGTGAACGTTGGTCAGGAAGCGGCCAGCGCGGTCACATTCGGCGTCGAAGGTCTCGTAGCCGTTGCGGTAAAGAATGTTGGCGGAGTGCATGACGTAGGTGGAGCTGGACATCTCGATGGCCGGCAGGGTGGCCGGGGCGCCGGCGGGGCCACGGCTGAACAGGCCCAGCCACATGGTCTTGCCCTTCATGATGCCGGTGAACTTCTCGGCGATGTAGGCGGTTGCCTCGGAGCGGAGCTGCTTCTTGGCCAGGGAGGAGGTCTTCTCATCCGGGTTCACGATGTAGAAGGTGCGGTCCACGACGCGGCCCTGCTCTTCGGGCAGGTCGTAGTGGATGGTGTGGTCCTTCATGGCCAGGGGGCGCTCCTCGCCCTTTTCGATGCTGGCCTTGCGGATGAAGTTGAGGTCCGCGTCGGAGCCGGTGTTAATGAAGATGCTATCCGGCTGAGCGATGGCAACCGCGTTGGCGATCTTGATCAGCGCATCCCCGTTCTTGAGCTTCTCCAGCTTGGCCAGGTTGTCCGCGTCCATCTTGGACTTGATCAGCTCCAGGGCCACGGAAGCGTTGTCGATGCCGCCGAGTTTGGCCAGAATATCGTCGCCTTTCTTGAGCTCTAACACGTTTCACTCCTTTGCTTTGAGCCTGCATTACCTGCGATTAAACGAAAAACACCTATTCAAGACCCCCGTCGAATTCAGCGTTTTCACTGAGTCTGGGGTCTGAGCA
>CAZEJJ010000341.1:0-2676 GCA_964512185.1 uncultured Enterobacterales bacterium
CCTCCCATGCTCTCTCCGGAGAGACCTGGGGGGATATCCACGGAAGGTCACTTGCCAGACATCGTGCTTGGATGCGTCCCAGCTCAAGGTGAGTTCGCACTCGCAGACCGGCACGATCTCGAGGGGTACCTCGCAGGAGGCGGGATCATCGAGGTCATACGAGCCGTCGCAAGCACCATCGGGTGCTGTGTCTCCCGTTTCGGAGTCCTTTTCTCCAGATTCTCCGCAAGCGACGTTGACCAGGAGAAGAGCGGCGAGCCAGCGCTTGTCGTTCCACATCTCGGAGCGCCTCCAATTGTAGGGAACATACTACGCCGCTCCACTGATCCGCGCCCTCTCCTCGCCACCCTCGTGAGGGCCGCATGAGCACCAACACCAAGCCCTTGCTCCTGCTTAGTGGCCTGGGGGCCCTGGGCCTTCTCCTGCTCGCAGCTGGAGGTTCCAGTATGGCCGACTCCATCGTCTCCACCGTCAAGGGCATGGCCGGGCGGTTCTTCTCCTGGGCCGAGCTGGCTGCCAGCTCCACCGCCCAGCGCCTGGGAATCGACAACACCCCGCCAGCCGAGGCCGCCGCCCGCTTGCAGGTTCTCGTCCGTGACCTGCTCGATCCGCTGCGGGCCTACCTGGGGCGCGCGATCCGGATCTCCAGCGGCTACCGCTCGCCCACGCTGAACAAGGCCATCGACGGCTCGCCCACCAGCCAGCACATGCACGGCGAGGCCGTGGACTTCATGGTCCCCGGGATGCACAGCCGTGACGTGGTGGCCGCCATCGTTCGCTCCGGCCTGCCCTTCGACCAGGCCATCTGGTACGCGCCGGAGCGCGGGGGCCACGTCCATCTCTCCTACACCACGCGCCGAGCCAACCGCCTGCAGGTCCTCCATGCGCCTGCGGGGGGAGGGTACCTCGCGTGGCCCTCCACCACCTGACCCTCCCCACCATCCCCGCGAGGACCCCATGACCCCCAAGCTCGCCATCCTGAAGAACCTCCCCTGGAACGAGATCCTCGAGACCCTGGACTCCCTGGCCGAGGCCGGCTGGGACAAGGACGCCGCCATCGAGCTGGTGGCCCAGCTCCTGGACGACGCCCTGCCCATGGACACCTGGGTGCCTGGCCCCGCGGGCGAGGCCCTCGAGGCCATCGACGGCCCCGTCCTGCGCGCCGTGCTCGGCCTGCTGTGGTCCCTGGCCACCAACAAGAAGGGCCGCACCGCCCGCAAGGCGCTCCGCATCCAGAAGCTGCAGGCCAAGGCCGCCGAGCTCGCCGCCGCCAAGGCCTGATCCGCTCGTCCAGCCCCACCCCGCCCTCCACACCCCACGGAGGCTCCATGCCCCGCCCCCTGGTCCCCATCGTCCTCACCATCGCCTGGCTGCTCGGCCTGGCCTTCCTCGGTGTGGCCTGGGGGGCGGAGCCCACCCCCGACGCCGTGCTGGCCATACCCGGCCCCGGAGGCAGCGTCGCGCTGAACCTCGGCGACCTGACCTTCCCCGGGGCCGTGCTCGTCGGCTTCTGGATGCTCGCCCGCGCCTTGCCCGTCGCGCTGCGCTCCTGGACCCCGACCCTCCGTGTCGAGCTGGTCCACCTGGACCGTGACCGCGGCGACGACGACCGCTGACTCTCCCCTCCATCCCCCCACCAAGAGGTCCCCATGTCCCTCGCTGGCACCTTCCTCGCCCACGCCGCCCTGCTCGGGGCGCTCACCACCCCCGCCAACACCGACCAGACCGGCACCGCCTGGGCCATCCTCGAGTCCTCCACCGACGACGTGGAATCCGCCCAGCAGAAGTACGGCGTGTCCATCCACCTGAAGCAGGTGGGCGCGGGCACTGTGCGCGCCCTGGTCCTTACCTCCCACGACGGCGTGCTCTGGACCGTGGCCGCCGCCTCGTCCGTGCTCACCGAAGCCGGGGACGAGATCTACGAGGTCCTCGAGCCCACCCGGCTGCTGCGTCACGTCGCGGTGGTCACCGTGCTCACCGGCGACCCCAAGCCCAACCACACCTTCTCCGCCGCCCTGCTCTCCAACGGTCGCCTGCGCCTGGTCCGCACCAGCAAGACCGTGGACCCCGCCCTGGCCGTGATCGACTCCAGCGTGGTGCAGGACAGCAAGAACGGTCGGGCCACCGTGCTCGACACCGCCAGCCAGGTGGACGTGAGCTTCGCCATCCCCTTCGCCAACCAGGCCTACACCGCCGTCATCACCCCCGAGGACGAGGCCGTGAGCTGCTGGATCAGCAACCGCACCAAGTTCGGCTTCCGCATCAACACCTCCGGCCCCGTGGACGGCGACACCAAGGTCCACTGGATGGCCATCCACGACTGAGACCCATCTCCCTTCAACCCCGCCCCCTGACCCCGAGAGGACACCATGAGCTTCAAGGCCGACAACCCCACCTTCACCGGCAACGTCACCGTGCCCGACCCCACCGCCGACACCGACGCCGCCTCCAAGTCCTACGCGGACGGCATCGGCGCGCAGATCAAGCGCGGCTCCGCCACCCTCGCCGCCGAGCAGACCAAGGCCGTCGTGTTCGCCGAGGCCTTCGCCGACGCCAACTACCGCATCACCCTCTCCCCCGACGCCGAGGTCGGCACCTGGTACACCGACAAGGCCGCCGAGGGCTTCACCATCCACACCAGCGCCAACCACACCGGCGACGTGGACTGGGTGGCGG
>CAZEJJ010000342.1:0-2573 GCA_964512185.1 uncultured Enterobacterales bacterium
GCTTCAATGGGGCCCGGCCCTGGGGACCGGGAGGGACCCTGCTCACGTTCGCAGGGGCCGACACGCTGGACACAGCTTCAATGGGGCCCGGCCCTGGGGACCGGGAGGGACCAGCTTCCTCTGCGAACCCGTGGGTGACGGCTTCATGGAGGAGGCTTGCGAGTGGTGGTATCGCGGGAGTGGCGACTGGGCGAGTTTCGTTCCTGCTGCGCGGCGAACGGGGGGCGAGAATGCAGGTATCAACTCGACTACCATGTCTGCGAGCGGTGCCTGGCTGGTGGGCGGCACCGGACCGCTCGCGCAGCTTGTCAAAGAGCGAGGTTGGCTCTGATGGCGGCGCCAGCGGAGCCGCGCCATCAGAATACCTTGGCGCTGCGCTCGGGGTGGGTCAAGGGCAGGCCGAGGGTGGTCATTCGCCAGCTCCGCTTCGCGCTCGCCAGGCCCAGCGGGACGATGAGCACCTGGTCCTCGCCGTGGTGGATCTCTTCGCAGAGCTGGTCGAACAGACGCTCACGCTGGACCGGGGAGAGCACGCAGCGGAACACGGAGTACTGCAGGTGGTCGCCGAAGCCGCGCATGAGCCGGTAGACCCGGCGTAGCCGCTTGGGATCGGCGATGTCGTAGCCGACCAGAAAGACCTGGGGTTCGTGTCTCATCGAATACGGTACTCCGGGTAGTCATCGAGCTCGCCGAGGAGCACCTTGCCCAGCAGCCGAGCCTGGACCTCGAGGATGCGGCGGTAGGACAGGCGCGAGCCGAAGACCGGGTGGGTGGCCAGCTCGTCGAGCCTGCGCTCGTAGACCTGGATGAAGCGCTTGCGGGCTGGGTTGTCGATGGCCACGCCCGTGCTGCGCACGATGAAGTCATCGGGCTGGACCACGCCGTTGTTGATGGCGGTGATCACGGCGGAGTCACCCAGCACGGGACGGAACTCCTCCATCAGGTCGAGCGCCAGGGCGGGGCGGCCGGGGCGAGGCTGGTGCAGGAAGCCCAGGTAGGGATCCATGCCGATGCCATGGAGGATGGTGGTGATCTCGCGCGCGAGGCAGGCGTAGACGAAGGAGAGCAGCGCGTTCACGGGGTCTCGTGGGGGCCGGCGGTTTCTACCAGTGAACTGGAACCGCTCGCGCAGCTCGCCCTTGATCATGCGCGGCAGGTGCTGGAAGTACATGCGCGCCGCTCCACCCTCGAGGCCGAGCAGTGATGCCAGGCTCTCAGCGCGCGCCGCGTCGACGCTCAGCTCCTTGAGCCGGTCGAGCAGCGTGTCGGGCACGCCCTCGCCGTTGCGACGCAGCATGACCCTTCCGTTGCGGATCTTGCTGCAGACCAGCGCGCGGGCGATCTTCAGGGCTCGCTCCGGCTTGGCGGCGGCCCGGTGCTGGGCGATGCGCGTCAGCGCGTTGTGGCCCGAGGCGCTGCGGAAGAGGCCGTGGAACCAGCCCCCGTAGCTGTGGTAGGCGACCGCGATGTCGCGGCGGGCGAGCTCCCACAGCAGGGGGGTCGAGACGCTCACGTTGCCCAGGAGAACAACGCGGGAGGTGTCCTCGATGCGGGCTCTACCCATCACCTCCTTGCCACGCCTGACCACGATCTCCTGGTGGTCCCGACCGAGCCGGGCGCCGCGGGCCTGGACGTAGAGGGGCACGCCGTCGTCGCGGGGAGGGATGAGAGGACGGACCTTCTTCAGCTTGCCCTTGACGTGGTGGTGCTCGTCGGGCAGGCAGATGCCTACCAGGGAGCAGCCAGGGCACTTGGGGCTGTCGAGCAGGGGAGGGGGCAGCTTCCCAGCCTGCGCGACGCCGCGGGCCTTGACCGCGTAGCTGTGCGTGGCCTCGACCAGCTCGTCGGTGAAGGGAACCTGCACGCGCCGGCGGACGGCATCGAACCAGAGCACACCGTGATCGGAGCGGTAGCCGTGGGCGCGCAGCAGGAGGCCCTGGGCGCAGACCTGGACGCGCTCGGGCTCCCAGGCGCCCGCGGGGATATCGGGCGGCGTGCCCTTCTTGTAGTCGATGGGCGTGGCGATCTCGCCGTCCCACTCCACCAGGTCGATGCGCGCCACCAGGCCGAGCTCGGCGTCGCCCAGGTGGAGGCTGCGCGGGATGGCGGGGCGCTCATCGCCTCCTCCTGGCTCGGGCAGGCCCTGGCGGCTCTCCTTGTCCACCCGCCGGTGGACGTGGCGCCCGCGGACGGTGTCGGCCGAGTCCGCCCACTCGTTGTTGAGCCACTCGAGGGCGAACAGGCGTGGGCAGTAGGCATACTCGTTGAGCATCCGGACGGGGATGGGGGGCAGGGTTGGTTCGGCCATTGGTCCTCCACGCCGCCTCTCGCCTGGGCCGGACGGGGCCGGCTCGAGGGACACAACCTTGACGGTAGCGGGAGCGGCGCGATCCCGATGCTGGACGGGTGTTCAAGGCCAGAATCTGGTGGACCGAACGTGGTAGTGTGCCAGTGGATGAAGCCGGGTGGAGACCCATGGCCCGCAAAGAGAACCGGACCTCGCGCTGTGTGCGCCTGCTCCATCCGTGTCCAGTTAGGCGGATATGCCGCCTAGGTCGGTAGAAAGTAGCAGG
>CAZEJJ010000343.1:0-2542 GCA_964512185.1 uncultured Enterobacterales bacterium
AGGAGGCCGGCGTGGGCAAGGAGGCCGGCGTGGGCAAGGAGGCCGGCGTGGGCAAAGACGGCGGCTCCATCTCGCTGGTGGGCAGGGTCGCGGAGGTGACCGACAGCAAGAGCGTGCCCAGCGGCGTCACCCTGGACAAGGCGCGGGTGCGCGGGGCCCTGCGCGCGGGGCTGATGCAGCTGGCCGGGACCACGACCCTGGCCGCGGCCTGGAAGGTGCTGGTGCCTGGCTTCAAGGCGAGCATGCGGGTGGGGCTCAAAGTGAACACCATCAACGCCAAGGCCGCCAACTCTCCGGAGTTGGTGACCGCGCTGGTGGAGACCATGACCCAGGACCTGGGCGCCAAGAAGGCGAACATCGTGGTTTGGGACCGGCAGGGCCACGAGCTCACCGCGGCCGGGCTGACCACGGCGGCCCTGGGGGTCACGGTCATGGCCACCGACAAGGGCAGCGGCGGCCCGGGACACGGCGCGACCAAGTACAAGGTGCGCTCTGGCACCACGCGGTTGAGCAAGGTGCTCACCGACAAGACCGACATCACGTTCAACCTGGGCATGCTCAAGGACCACGACATCGGCGGCATCACCGGGGCGTTGAAGAACGTCTATGGCATGAACGACAACCCGGGGGACTTCCACAACGAGCTGAGCAAGGATCTGCCCGAGCTGTACGGGCTGAGCCCGGTGAAGAAGAGCGTGCGCCTCTGCATCATCGAGGGGTTCATCGCGGTGAAGCAGGGCGGGCCCGTGGGGCCCCCCACCGACAAGCCGGGGAAGCTGCTTCTCTCCACCGATCCGGTGGCCATCGACGCCCACGCCCTGAGCGTCATCAACAGCCTGCGCAAGGTGCCGGTGGGCACCAGCATGACCACCTGGCTGGCCGGCGCCGCTGCCAAGGGGCTGGGGAGCGCCACGCCCAAGGTCGTGAAGAAGACCATGTCATAATCTCTAAAGAGAGAGGGTCTGACCCTCTCTCTTTCTCTCTCTTTACACCGTGAATTGAAAGATAACGGCAGGTTAAAGTCTAAAGAGAGAGGGTCTGACCCTCTCTTATTACACTTCAGCGGAACTTGAATAGGTCGGTCAGGTCCTTGTGCAGCTCGGTGAAGAACTCCTCGCCGTCGCCGCCGAGCTGGCCCTGGCCCCACGCCAGGCGGCCGCCGACTACCTGACCGCCTGCCAGGAAGGCGCCGCCGGCCTGGCCCAGCCAGAGGATGATGCCGAAGCCCACTTGCCCCATGGCCACCAGCCCCACGGCCAGCTGCCCGGTGGCGAAGAGTAGGCCGAAGCCGTACAGGGTGATGGAGATCACCCCCACCCCGCCCATGCCCACCATGAGCACGCCCACGCCGGAGCCGAGGGCGAGCCAGGCTGGCTCGTCGGTCATCACCCGCACAGCGGGCAGCCCCCAGAACAGAGGCTCCACTTCCACGGGCAGGGCAGACTCGGCGGGGGGCGCCTCCGGCCAGCTTGGGCCCGACACGCCGAGCCCCACAGAGGTCACTACCAACACACCGAGCAGATATAAAAACCGGAACATGGCGCTTCCTCAGCGAAGCATTGAGCGTAATAATTAGAGGTCTGAGCATGGCAGCGCCGGTGCACAGCTTCAAGCAGTACCTCCAGGGCCGCGGCCTGGACGCCGCGTGGTGGGAGGAGAGCGCCCTGGATGGGGCGCTAGAAGGCGGCGGCCCGGTGCCCTGCCCCTGGGTGGCCGTGCGGCTGGGCGGCCAGGGGATCCGCCGCTTCACCGGCTGGCTGCGCTCCCCCCTCAAGTGGGGCGTGCGGGGCATCTTCCTCTCGCCCCTGCTCATCCTGCTGCGGGCGGCCCTGGCCATCACCGCGCCCTGGGCATCGGAGGTGGTCACCGTGGCCTTCGTGGGCCTGGTGGTGGTGTTCTTCTCCATGCTCATCGTCTATGTCTTCCTGCTGGCCAGCGCGTACCTCATGTCCACCCGGCGGCCAAGTATTGAGCCTCCCTACTCCGCCAAGGGGGCCGAGCGGGGCGGCATCTCCCTGGGCGGGTTGAACCTGCCAGCCTCGGCGCTCCCCATGGCAGACGCCCGCGTCACCCTTCGGGGCCGGGTTACCTCCTTGGGCGACATCCTGCCGGCCGGGGACGACCTGCTGGTGCGCGACCTGTGGCTGCCCGGATCCACGCCACCCCGGAGGCTCACCCGGGCGGTGGACTTCGCCGTGGTGTCCGAGGGACAGCAGCCCGTGGTGGTTCGCCTGGAGTCCGCGCCGCTGCTGGTGACCTCGGAGGAGGATCCGTCCGCCGATGAGGAGCTGGCCCGGGAGGCTGGCTCTGACTCGCATGATCCGGAGGCGCGCCTGCTGAGCTTGCGCGTGGGCCAGGAGGTGGAGATCACCGGCGTCCCCTGCGATGAGATCGTCAACGTCTCGTCTTTCGAGCTTGGCGGCAGGATGCGCGCCCTGATGCCCGAGGAGGGCCGGCCGGCCGCGCCCTACCGCAGCGACGCCGCGCGGCCAGCCACGCTGGTCAAGGCCACGTCCTCCACCCCGGTGTGGGTGCGCGTCGT